>DATDBK010000138.1:0-14579 GCA_036524935.1 Lysobacter sp.
GAGCAGGCCGACCCAGAACGCCGGCAACGCGCAGATGCGGTTCCACGGACCGGAGTCGGCACCGCGCATCTCCAGGTATTTCTTCAGGCGCACTTCCGGGAAGGCGGTGGTGCTGTGGTCGGCCCAGTCGCGCAGCAGCGGGCGCTGGCCCGGGTAGGCTGGCAGCTTGCCGTCGAGGAAGGCGCGGAATGACTGCCCCGACGCGTCGATGTACTGGCCGTCGCGGTAGACGAAGTACATCGGCACGTCGAGCAGGTAGTCGACGTAGCGCTCGTAGCCGAAGCCATCCTCGAAGACGAAATCGAGCAGGCCGGTGCGGCCGGCGTCGGTGTCGGTCCAGATGTGCGAGCGGTAGCTGAGGTAACCGTTCGGCTTGCCTTCGGTGAAGGGCGAGTCGGCGAACAGCGCGGTCGCGACCGACTGCAGTGCCAGCGACACGCGGAACTTCTTGACCATGTCGGCTTCAGAGCCGACGTCGAGGTTGACCTGCACGGTGGAGGTGCGCGTCATCATGTCCAGGCCGAGCGAGCCGACCTTGGGCATGTACTCGCGCATGATCTTGTAGCGGCCCTTGGGCATCCACGGCATCTCGTCGCGGCGCCACTTGGGCTGGAAGCCCATGCCGAGGAAACCCAGTCCCATCGGCTCGGCGACCGCGCGCACTTCCTTGAGGTGGCTGGAGGTTTCGCTGCAGGTCTGGTGCAGGTTGGCCAGCGGCGCGCCGGACAGCTCGAGCTGGCCGGCCGGCTCGAGCGACACCGAAGCCTGCTCGCGGGTGAGCGCGATGACGCGGCCTGGCTGGTCGAGCAGGTGCTCCTCGACCGGCTCCCAGCCGAAACGGGTCAGGCCCTTGAGCAGTGCCTCGATGCCGCGGTCACCGTCGAAGGTGGGCGGGCGCAGGTCATCGTTGCGGAAGCCGAACTTCTCGTGCTCGGTGCCGATCTTCCAGTCCTCGCGCGGGCGCGCGCCGGAGCTGAGGAACTCGACCAGGTCGGCCCGGCTCTCAATGGCTACTTCCTTGACAAGACTGGGACCGGACACGTGCACCTCGCGGGGGAAACTCCATCTGCAAGGCCCGATGCCCTGCTCGCGCGATGTGGCCAAAGCGCGGAACGGCGATGCAGTGTCGCAAGGAGCGACGTGAAGGCACCGACCAGACCAGCAGGGTGGGGTCGGAACCGGTGATAGCAAGCCTCGGGCAGTGTAGCGGTGCGTACGTTTGGAACAATGGCGGCGCTGAAACGCTGTAGGTGCTGTTTTGAGGTTGTCCTGAGCGGGACCCCGGGTGCGGCCGTAGGCCTTACCCGGGCTACCACCGCGTAGCCCGGGTAAGCGCAGCGCACCCGAGGCCCCGCACCCGGGGTCGACGCGTCGCTCCGCTGCGCTGCGGCATGCCTTGTGGGACAACGCTGCCTACACTGCCTGGATGTCGCAATTGCAGTTCGTCGGTCGCAGCAAGAAGACCAAGACCACCTCGCTCGATATCGCCCACCGGGCCGGTGTCTCGCAGGCCACCGTATCGCGCGTGCTGCGCGGCAGCCCGCTGGTCAATGCCGAAACCCGGCGCCGGGTCGAGGACGCGGTCCGCGAACTCAACTACAAGGTCGACCGCCACGCTTCCAGCCTGCGCACACAGCGCTCGGGCACCCTGGCATTGCTGCTGTTCGAGGATCCGACCCCGGACGAGTCGCACATCAACCCGTTCTTCCTGTCGATGGTCGGCTCGATCACCCGCGCCTGCGCGCGCGAGGGCCAGGACCTGCTGATCTCGTTCCAGCAGCTGTCGGACGACTGGCACGCCGATTACGAAGACAGCATGAAGGCCGACGGCCTGATCCTGCTTGGCTACGGCGACTACCTGGCCTACCAGGGCAAGCTCGAGAAGCTGGTCGAACAGGGCACGCGTTTCGTCCGCTGGGGCGCGGTGCTGCCGGACCAGCCGGGGCAGTCGATCGGCTGCGACAACTTCAATGGCGGCCGCCTGGCCGGCGAGCACCTGGTCGGGCTGGGTCGCCGTCGCATCGCCTTCCTCGGCGGCGCCTCGAGCCACTGCCCGGAATTCTTCGACCGCTTCCGCGGCTGCGACGCCGCGCTGCGCGAAGTCGGCGCGGCGATGGAGGCGATCCTGCAGGTCGACGCGGAGAGCTCCGAGGAAGACGGCTACAACGCCGCCGCCGAACTGATCGAGCGCGGCGGCGCCTTCGATGCCGTGTTCGCCGCCAGCGACCTGATCGCCATCGGCGCGATGCGGGCCTTGGCCGATGCCGGCCTGCGCGTGCCGGAAGACGTTGCGGTCGTCGGCTTCGACGACATCCCGATGGCGCGTTTCGCCACGCCGCCGCTGACCACCGTGTTCCAGGACACCAAGCGCGCCGGCGAACTGCTGGTCGAGACGCTGATGCGCCAGGTCCACGGCGAGGCGACGCAGAGCATCACGCTGCCGGCGTCGCTGGTGGTGCGGAAGTCGAGCGGGGCCTAGCCCGCTGCTGAACGTCCCGTGCGATCAGTGCGGACGCTTAGTCCGCATCGCACGATCCAGTTCGAGGCGAAGATCACCGCGCGTCACCGGCGCATCCAGCAGATACACCTCGACGCCATGGGCCGGCACGGTTGCCTTCAGCGCACCTGCCTCGGCCACATCCACCGCACCGCCGCCGATGGCAGCCTTCCAGCGCCCCGCCTGCAGCCAGCGCTTCACCTCGAACGACGCCGGCGCATCACCCTTGTTGAGCAGCACCAGCGCGATCTGCGACACGCCTTCGTGCTGGTAGACACGGTAGAACGCGGCGCGGTCGCCCGTGAGCAGGACGTCCAGCTGCACGCCACGCTGCAATGCCGGTGATGCGGCACGCACCTTCGCGATTCGCTTGAGGTTCTCGCGGATCGGATTGCCGACCGCGGCATCGACCCGCTCCTGGCCGAAGTAGTTGCGATTGCCGGCGTGCTCGGCGCGGCCGCGCATGAAGCCGACTTCCGAGCCGTAATAGACCACCGGGATGCCGCGCGCGGTGAACAGCCAGTTGTGCGCGTCGATGAAGCCTTCGTCGCTGGCGTCCAGGCGCGGCATGTCGTGGTTGTCGTAGAACGTCATCAGGTCATACGGGTTCGCGTACGGGCCGCCTTGCAGGTACAGCCGCGGTTGCAGGTTCTCGAAGCCGTGCGGTTTCTCACCGCGGCCGAACACCTGCGCCATGCGCTCCTTCATCGGGAAATCGAGCACGCTGATGGCGCCGTTCTTCGCCAACGTATGCGGGGCGATCTTGTCCGGGTCGTACTCGAAATTCTCGCCGAACATGAAGAGTCCCGGGCGTTGCCCGCGCAAGCGGTCGGCGAACGCCTTCCAGAACTCGTGCGGCATCCAGCCGATGGTGTCGATGCGCAGCGCGTCGGCACCCTGCCCCAGCCACTGCAGGTAAGCGCCGGTGAGATAGTCGAGCACGGCCGGGTTGGCGTCGTTGAAGCTGGCCAGTTCGGCGATCTCGGCCGGCGAGCGATAGAACGCGTGCAGCGGGTTATGAACGGGATCGAGCTTCTCCGGCGGCAGGTTCTGATGGTCGGCCAGCAGCTTGCCATCGCGGTCGTAGACCTTGCCGAACTCCGGCTGGCTTTTCGGCATCGAGAACGCCGGCGAGGCATGGTTGCCGACGATGTCGAGCACCACTTTCATCTGATTGCCGTGCATCGCCTTGGTGAAACCGGCGAAATCCAGACCCGGGCTGGGCAGGTGCTCGTCGAGCTTGTAGAAGTTCACGCCCCAGTAGCCGTGATAACCGGTCTTTCCCTGGTCAGTCCAGAAGCTGCCCCAGCTGGCCGGCTTGCCGCCGGTGAAGGCTGCATCGGGCTGGTCGACGATGGGAGTGATCCAGACCGCGCTGAAACCCATGTCGCGAATGTAGCCGACGTTGTCGAGAACGCCTTTGAAATCGCCGCCGAGGTAGCCGATGTTGTCGGTCTCGCCGTCCGGGCCCGGCAGCGGCCGGTCGAAACTGCGCGTGGCCGGATCGGGCCCGCCCTGCTCGCGCTGGTCGTTGCCGGTATCGCCATTGACGAAGCGGTCGGTGACGACGAAGTACACCGCTTCGCTGGCGAACGGTTCGAGCGTGCCGTAGTAGTCCGGCGCGCTGTCGGCCGCCATGGTCTGTGCGGAAATCGCGGCCAGCAACAGCGCGGCAAGCGGACGGAGTTTCAGGTTCGGCATTGGCAATGGACTCAATGGCTGGCGGCGAGCGTGGCCGCACGCGGGTCCTGCACGCGCAGCACGCACAGGCCGGCGACAAACAGGCTGGCGGCGCCGATGGTCAGCGCCTGGATCGGCTGGCCGCCGAAGAACGTCTTCAGCAGGAAGCCGAGCAGGCTCGCCGCGACCAGCTGCGGAATCACGATGAAGAAATTGAAGATGCCCATGAACACGCCCATCTTCTCCGCCGGCACGCTGTCGGCCAGCAACGCGTACGGCAGCGACAGGATCGAGGCCCAGGCGAAGCCGACGCCGACCATCGACAGCAGCAGCCAGTGCGGGTCGCGGATGAACAGGAACGAGATCAGGCCGAGGCCACCGAGCCAGACATTGACCAGGTGGCTCATGCGCAGGCCGATGCGACGCACCATCCACGGGATCACCACCGCGGCCAGCGCGGCGAAGCCGTTGTAGGCGGCGAACAGCACGCCGACCCAGTTGGCGCCTTCGTTGTACGCGGCCGAGCCGGTGTCGCTGCTGCCGTAGTGGACAGCGGTCACCGCACCGGTGGTGTAGATCCACATGCCGAACAGCGCGAACCAGGAGAAGAACTGCACGACCGCGAGCCTGCGCATCTCCGCCGGCATGTCGTGCATGTCGCCGATGATGTGGGCGAAGGCGCTGTCAAGGCTGGTCAGCGTCACCACCAGCAGCGCCAGTCCGTAGCCGGCGGCGAGGCCGGCGAGGACGTACAGCTGGCGATCGAGCTGGTAGTGCATGACCACGAATGCACCCACCGCGCCAAGCAGCAACCAGATGATGCCGTTGCGGCGTGCGCGTGCATGGTCGAGCAGGCGCCGCGGCGCGCGCTGGAGCGTGTCGTGGGCGCGCAGTACGTCCGGCGGGTACTCGCGCGTGCGCAATATGGTCCAGCCGACCGAGAGCATCAGCGCCGCGCCGCCAAAATAGAAGGCATAGCGGACCGTGTCGGGTACCTCGCCCGGGCCAGCGGTGTTGCCGACGCCGACCTGGGCCAGGAACCACGGCAACAGGCTGGCGATCACCGAGCCGATGCCGATGAAGAAGCTCTGCATGGCGAAACCGCTGGCACGCTGCGAAGGCGGCAGCTGATCGCCGACGAACGCGCGGAAGGGCTCCATCGAAATGTTGATAGAGGCGTCGAGCACCCACAGCAGGCCGGCGGCGATCCACAGCGTCGGCGAGTTGGGCATCGCGCACAGCGCCAGCGTCGCCAGTACCGCACCGACCAGGAAGTAGGGGCGACGGCGGCCAAGCCCGGTCCAGGTCCGGTCGGACAGGTAGCCGACGATCGGCTGCACGATCAGCCCGGTCAGCGGTGCGGCGATCCACAGCGCCGGGATCTCGTCCACGCTGGCGCCGAGGGTCTGGAAGATGCGGCTGACATTGGCGTTCTGCAGGGCGAATCCGAACTGGATGCCGAGGAAGCCGAAGCACATGTTCCAGATCTGCCAGAACGACAGCTGCGGTTTGGTGGTCATTGCGTGCCGGTCTCGATGTGATTGGAGCCCGTCATTCCCGCGAAAGCGGGAACCCAGGGACTTTGACTTTGACTTCGCGAGCGGCGGAAGTCACTGGGTCCCCGCCTTCGCGGGGATGACGGGTTGTGCGGTCGGCGGGAGTGCGGTCAGGTGCAACGCGCCCACTTCGGCCGCGTTCAAGGCCCCGCTCGCTCCGCCGGTCCCGCCGGTGTAGTGCGCGAAGTGGGCCAGGTAGCTCATGTTGAAGCCGTCGCGCAGTTCGAAACGGCAAGAGGTGCCCGCATTCGCCTCGAACACGACGGCGCTGGAGCGCTGCCGTGCCTGGCCATGGGGCATCACCAGCGTGCCGGTCTGCTGCGGCTGCCCGGCACAATCCACGACCAATGTCTTCACCGCGGCGGTGATGCCGGTGTTGATCGGACCGTGCGTATTGAGGAAGTCCAGGCGCACGGAATAGCGCCCACCAGACGCCGCGGTCCAGCGTCGCGGCCATCCGCCGCTCACCTCGACCTCGTCACCGACACACCGGCTTGGGCTGTGCAGCGACTCGAGCCCGTCCGCACCGACGCGGGTCAGGCTGATGCATTGCTGGTACGGCTGGCGGGCCAGCGTCACCGTCGTCGGTGACGCTCCCGCGCCATCCGCGCTGCGCTTGCCATCCACGTAAAGTCGCGTGCCCGGCGCAAGCGTCACCTGCCGCTGCGTGTCACCTTCGCGCACCTGCGGCGCTTCCGGCGAGGCCGGTGCGAATGCCGCCGCATTGGTTGCCAGCGTCGCCGGAGCACTGCGCGTGGCCACCAGGTCGACCACGGTGTCGGCGCCATCGATGCCATCGATGCGTGTCGCGCCGGCCACTAGCAGATCACCATCGATCGTGCGCGGGCGCCGCAGCGTCACCTTCCGTCCGGGCAGCTGCAGCGTGATCTCGTCGCGATCGCCGAACAGCGTCGGCACCAGTTCCGTGGGCAGCATCGGCTTGACGCTGCCATCCTCGCCGACGCCGAACACGCCCTCGATCACCATGTCCAGGTATGCCGCCACCGACCACAGCTGCCGCGGCGAGTTGACCACCGGCCCGCTGAGCGCGCCGTCCTCAACGTGCACCGCCTGCGTGACCAGCTCGTAGTTTTCCATGTTGGAGCCGGCCAGTGCGGCACCGCGCATCAGCGAGCGGATCTCGTGGGCGATGCGCGGCGCGTGCCCGACCGTGCGGGCGGCGCGCAGCGAATAGGCGCTGACGAACGGCCAGATCGCGCGGTTGTGGTAGATCGCCGTGTCGGGCTGCTGCGGCCAGATCACCGGACTGCCGCTTTCCAGCATCGGGTAACGGGACAGCGCGCGGCGCGCGCGCTCGGGCGGGGCGACGCCACTCTCGATCGCCAGCGCCAGCCCGAGCAGGTCGTAGGCCTCGAACGGGACCCGGTGCTCGGCGGTGCCGATGTAGCTCATGTACAGCCCCCGATCCTCGCGCCAGAATGCGCGGTCGATGGCCTTCGCCAGCGCCTCGGCCTGGCGTGCATACGTGACCGCGCGCGCGTCGCCGCGCCGTGTCGCCATCTGCTCGCCGAGCCGCAGCGCCTGGTACTGCAGCACATTGGTCGACAGCGCGAACGACTGCGCGATGAAGCCGACATCGTTCGCGGTCCAGCGCGGGTACGACTGTTCACGCCAGTCGAGGAAGGAGGTTTCGCCGCGATAGAGGCCGACGCTTTCGTCGAAGACGAAGCTGCGGTCCTGGGCGAGGGTATCGGTCAGCGCGCGCCAGGTCTCGTCGGCAAAGCGCTTGCCATCAGCACTGCCGTCATCGATCAGATGACGCGCGGCGAGGAACCACACGATGCGGTCGCTGCTGATCGGCCAGCTGCCGCCCGAGCCGGTGTCCTGGGCGACGAAGAACCCGCCGGCCGCGGCGGGCGGGCGCGTGCCGGACAACTTGAAGCGCAGCGACGCGCGCGTGCGTTCAGGCGACACCCGTGCCAGCGCGAGGTCGGCTGCGTAGGAAACGTCACGGGTCCAGACGTAGCGCCACTTCTCGCCCGTCTCGAAGCACGGGCACGCGATCGGCCGGCCCTTGTCGAAGGCGCTGTCGGTGATCGACTCGACCTGGGCCTGCTGCAACTCGGCCTGGGCCAGCGCGAACAGGCCATCGAACAGCGGACTCGCGCTGTGGCTGCGCATGGCCTGGGCGTCGATCGTGCGCGGAAGGGCGGAACCGGTGAGCGCGTAGCCCTGTCCCTGTTCGCTCATGACCACCGACTGGCCGCGCCACGACAATCCGTGCTGCCATGCAGCATCGGCAGGCGCGACGCGATCGTGCGCCAGGGCGAGCGAGCAGGCGGCCGCGAGCACGCCAGCGCAAGCGCTGCGAGCCACTGTCCCCGCGGGATTCCATGCCCATTCGCCTTGACTCATGCATCGCCCCTTTGCGCACAGCGGCCATGGTAGTTCGCAGCATGGATGCACATGGGCGTGCTGCATACGTATTCATCGCCCAGCAGGCCGCACCGGCAATGCCGGCGGCAACGCGGCATGGAATAGTGCGCACCAATGCGTGCCCGGGCGGTGCGCCACACGACAGACAAGCGGCGCGCGGATGACCATGGCGGCAGGCACAACGGACAGGCAGGTGGCGATGCAGCAGGCCATGCTGGGAAGCGAGGCGTGGTGGCGTGGCGCGGTGATCTACCAGATCTACCCGCGCAGCTTCCTCGACACCAACGGCGACGGCGTCGGCGATTTGCCCGGCATCATCGAGCGCCTCGACTACGTCGCCAGCCTCGGCGTCGACGCGATCTGGATCTCGCCGTTCTTCAAGTCGCCGATGGCCGACTTCGGCTACGACATCGCCGACTACCGCGACGTCGATCCGCTGTTCGGCACCCTCGACGACTTCGACCGGCTGCTGGCCAAGGCGCATTCGCTCGGCATCCGCGTGATGATCGACCAGGTGCTCAGCCACACTTCGGTGGAGCACGCCTGGTTCCGGGAGAGCAGGGAGAGCCGCGACAACGCGCGCGCCGACTGGTACGTGTGGGCCGACGCGAAGCCCGATGGCACCCCGCCCAACAACTGGCTGTCGCTGTTCGGCGGCGTCGCCTGGCGCTGGGAACCGCGCCGTGGCCAGTACTTCCTGCACAACTTCCTGTCGTCGCAGCCGGACCTGAACTTCCACAACCCGGCGGTGCGCGAGGCGACGCTGGACAACGTGAAGTTCTGGCTCGACCGCGGCGTCGACGGCCTGCGCCTGGACGCGATCAACTTCTGCTTCCACGACCAGCAGCTGCGCGACAACCCGCCCAAGCCCGCGGAGTTGCGCACTGGTCGCGGTTTCAGCCCGGACAACCCGTACGCGTTCCAGTACCACCACTACAACAACACGCAGCCGCAGAACGTGGCGTTCCTAGAGGACCTGCGCGCGCTGCTCGACCGCTACCCGGGCGCGACCACGCTGGGCGAGATCTCGTCGGAGGACTCGCTGGCGACGATGGGCGAGTACGTCAATGAGCGTCGCCTGCACATGGGCTACAGCTTCGAGCTGCTGACCGACGACTTCAGCGCCGCCTACATCCGCGGCACCGTCGAAGACCTGGAAGCGAAGATGACCCGGGGCTGGCCGTGCTGGGCGATTTCCAACCATGACGTGCGCCGCGCGGTGACACGCTGGGGCGGTGAGGGCGCTTCCGACGACCTCGCCCGGCAGCTGGTGGCGCTGGTGTGCTCGCTGCGCGGCTCGGTCTGCCTGTACCAGGGCGAGGAACTGGGCCTGACCGAGGCGGACGTACCGTTCGAATCGCTGCAGGACCCGTACGGCATTGCCTTCTGGCCGAACTTCAAAGGCCGCGACGGCTGCCGCACGCCGATGCCGTGGAACGGCGGCAACCATTCGGGCTTCAGCGATGGCAAGCCCTGGCTGCCGGTCGCGGAAACGCACAGCGCGCGCAGCGTCGCGGTGCAGGACGCCCAGCCCGATTCGGTCCTCAACGGCGTGCGCCATCTGATGCGGTGGCGCAAGTCGCACCCGGCGCTGGTCGCCGGCGACATCGCCTTCCTCGACGCGCCCGAGCCGGTGCTGGCGTTCACCCGCGGCAGCGGCGACGAGTCGATGCTGGTGGCGTTCAACCTGTCGGCACAACCGCAGCAGTGGGCGCTGCCATCGCAGCTGGCGACGCTTGCCGCGGTCGAGGACCATGGGCTGCTGGCCGGTCGGGTCGATGGCGGAGTGCTGACGCTGCCCGCGCATGGCGTGTTCTACGCGCCCATCGGCTGATCTGGCGATGGGCGCGCGCGCTGCCTTTGCCGCGTTCGCGCTGATCGCTTCGCTGGCGCTGCCCGCGCATACCGCACGCGCCGAGCCCGAACGCCTGCAACTGGATGCCCCGGCCTTCGCTCCGGAACAGGTCAAGGTCGGCGTCTACCTGCCGCCGGGCTACGACGCCTCGGCAGATCGCCGCTATCGCGTGCTCTATATCAATGACGGCCAGGACATGGCGGCCGTCGGCCTCGAATCGACGCTGTCACGGCTGTATGCCGACCAGGCGATCGAGCCGGTGATCGTCGTCGCCATCGACATGCTCAGCGATCGCATGGGCAGCTACGGGCTGTCCGACCGCGCCGCCGGCACCAGCCTGCCCGGCACTTCCCGCTTCGGCCCCATTGGCACGCGCGCGCACGACTACGCGCAATGGCTGGCAACCACGCTGGTGCCGTATGTCGATGCGCATTACCGCACCGTGCCCCATGCCTCCGGACGCACCATGCTCGGCTGGTCGCTGGGTGCGCTGCAGGCATTCGACATGGGCTGGCAGTATCCGGAGCTGTTCGGGCGCGTCGGTGCGTTTTCACCCTCATTCTGGCTGCCGCCGCTGCGCAAGGACGGCGATGACCGCCTCGCCCAGGGACTCGTCGAGCGTGGTCCGAAGCGCGATGGCCTGCGCTTGTTCGTCGTCGTGGGAAGCGCCGAGGAAACCGACGACCGCGACCACGACGGCGTCTTCGATGCCCTCGACGACGCCCTGACCCTGATCCGCGGCGGTCGCGACGGCGCGCGCGAACTGCACGGCCTGGCCGGCGACGGATACGCGGTATCGCTGGCGTATGCGCCCTGTCGCGGGCAGGCCGACGTCGACTTCCTTTTACTTGCCGACGGCCGCCACAACCAGGCGTCCTGGGCGCGGATGCTGCCGGTGTTCCTGCATTGGGCCTATGCCACGCCGGCCGCCGTGGTGATGCCGCGCTGCCACGCCTACCTTCCCGCGCCGGCGAGCCCCTCGCCCTAGCGACGGCGCCGGCTGGAAGCGTGACCCCACCGCTGTGCCAGCCCCGCTGGTCGACGGCGGCGGCTTCACGCGCCCGGAAAACGATTGCATGCCCTTCCTGTATGCGCGCGGCGTCGATGAATACGTATGCAATGGAATTTGTGCAGCGATGCCTGCGTCTACCATCGCGCTACGTTCTGGAACGGCCTTTCACATTGCCAATCCTGGCGCGCGGGCTTCGACGATCGGCGGCGCAATGACCGCGACGTACGCAAGCCGACTATGAAAACAACTTGCAGTGGGAGGGGAGATGCAACTCAAGCGCAATCTGCTGAGCGTGGCACTGGCATCGGCAACGATGCTGATCGCCGCCAGCGCCCAGGCGCAGGAAACCGGCCAGCCCGGCACGCCTGGTGAAGACGCCACGACGCTGGATTCGGTGGTGGTCACCGGTATCCGCGCCGGTATCGAAAGCTCCATTTCGACCAAGAGGGATTCGACCTCGATCGTCGAAGCCATCTCGGCCGAAGACAACGGCAAGCTGCCGGACATCAGCATCGCTGAGTCGATCGCCCGCCTGCCCGGCCTGGCCGCCCAGCGCGTCGCCGGCCGCGCCCAGGTCATCAGCGTTCGCGGCCTGTCGCCCGACTTCGCCACCACGCTGCTCAACGGCCGTGAAGTGGTCAGCACCGGCGACAACCGCAGCGTCGAGTTCGACCAGTACCCGTCCGAGCTGTTCAACGGCGTGACCGTCTACAAGACCCCCGATGCCTCCCTGGTCGGCCAGGGCCTGTCGGCGACCATCGACATGCAGACCGTGCGCCCGCTGAGCTACAGCGAGCCGGTCGCGGTCTTCGGCGCCCGTTACCAGAAGAACTCGCTGGGTTCGGCTGCCGACAGCGACGGCGACGGCAATCGCATCAACTTCAGCTACATCGGCCAGTTCCTCGACAATACCCTGGGCATCTCGTTCGGCTACTCGCATCTGGAGACGCCGATCCAGGAAGAGCAGGTCGGCCTGTACGAGCCGTGGTCGGCCGTTGGCGCCGGCGCGCGCCCGGGCGTGCCTGCGGGCACGTACTACTCCGATGGCATCAAGGCCCTGCGCCGCACCGGCTACGCCGAGCGTGACGGCATGATGGCCACCGTCCAGTACCGTCCTTCGAACGCCTGGACCAGCACCCTGGACCTGTTCCACACGCAGGCCGAGCAGGTCGACACCGCCAACCAGTTCGAGGTCCACATCGGCGGCTACAACGGCAACTACACGCCGGGCCTGAGCATCGCCAACGCGCAGGTGAATGGCAACAACACCTTCGTGGGCGGCAGCGCCAGCGGCGTGTATCCGCTCGTGCGCGGCATGTACAACAAGCGCGAGGACGAGATCAACGCGTTTGGCTGGAACAACGATTTCGCGGTCGGCAGCGCCCGCGTCAACGCCGACCTCAGCTACTCCAAGGCTAGCCGCGACGAGCTCAACCTGGAGAACAACACCCAGCGCCTGCCGGCTCCGCAGCTCGACACGGTCAACCTTGGGTTCTCCAACAGCAACTTCTCGCAGCTCGCGCCGGGCCTGGACTATTCCAACCCGGGCGACCTGTTCCTGACCAACACGATCTACGGTTCTGGCTACGGCAAGGTGCCGAGCGTCGATGACGAGCTCAAGAGCGCACGCGTGGTGGTGTCCCTGCCGTCACCGGACTCGATGGGGTGGCTGTCGAACATCGACGTCGGCCTGAACTACGCTGACCGCCAGAAGCAGAAGACGCAGCCCGAGGGCAACATCAACCTTGGTGCGCAGGGCGACACGACGATCGCGTCGAACCTGCAGTTCGACCCGGTCAACCTGGGCTTTGCCGGCGTCGGCTACATCCCGGCGTGGAATGTCCCGGCCGCCGTCGCCCGCTACATGACCTTCAATCCGGTCTCGAACCTGTCGTACCTGATTCCGAAGGCGTGGACGGTCGACGAAGAGATCACCACCGGTTACGTGCAGGCCGACATCGACACCGAGTGGGGTTCGGTCGGCGTGCGCGGCAACGTTGGCATCCAGGTCCAGCACACCGATCAGTCCTCGAATGCCAACTACTGGGACGGCACCGCCAACGGTGGCGCTGGCGCACCCAAGCCGTTCGAGGATGGCGCGAGTTACACCGACTGGCTGCCGAGCATGAACCTGGCGTTCTCGTTCGCGCATGACCAGACGCTGCGTGTCGCTCTTGCACGCCAGGTCGCGCGTGCCCGCGTGGACGACATGCGTGCCTCGCTCGAGTTCGGCGTCGACACCTCCACCGGCAAGCCGGGTGCGAGCGGCGGCAATCCGCGCCTGGATCCGTGGCGTGCCAATGCGTTCGACATTTCGTACGAGAAGTACTTCGGCACCAAGGCCTATGTGGCGGCGGCGTACTTCTACAAGGACCTGCGCAGCTACATCTACAAGCAGACGCAGGACAACTACGATTTCAGCGCATTCGTCGCCGACTACGTGCCGCCGGCAGGTGGCGTCCCGGCCCAGACCACCGGCAACTTCACTGCGCCGTACAACGGCCAGGGCGGCATGCTGCAGGGCCTGGAGCTGAGCGCGTCGCTGCCGCTGGACATGCTGTGGGAGCCGCTCGAGGGCTTCGGCATCCTGGCCAACGCCAGCTTCAACGACAGTGACATCGAGATCGTCGATCCGGACAGTGCCAGCAGCGTTGGTGCGGATCCGATCACGCTGCCGGGCCTGTCGGACGAGGTGTACAGCTTCACGGCGTACTTCCAGCGTGCCGGTTTCGAGGCGCGCGTCAGCCAGCGCTGGCGTTCGGACTTCATCGGTGAGATCGGCAACTTCAACGGCAACCGCACGCTGCGTTACGTGGTTGGCGATGACCAGCTCGATGCGCAGATCAGCTACGAGTTCGGTGAAGGCACCATGGCCGGCCTGAGCCTGTACCTGCAGGGCAGCAACCTGACCAACTCGGCGTACCAGACGTACGCCAGCTCCAAGGACCGTCCGCTCGAGTACATCGAGTGGGGCCGCACCTACCTGGTCGGCGCGTCCTACAAGTTCTGATCCGCCTCCACGGGCTGCAGAACGAACCCCCGCCGGAGCGATCCGGCGGGGGTTTTTTTATGCCCGTCATCCCGGCGAAACCCGGGGTCCACTGGCCCTTCCGTCATCCCGGTGAAAGCCGGGACTCTTCCGTCATCCCGGCGAAAGCCGGGATCCATGTTGATCTTCGCCTTCGTCACGCAGGCGCATCAGCTTCGGAACGGCGTTGGCCGCAGGCGCGGGGATTGCGGAGCAGCGGGCCATGGATGTCCCGCGTCCCGCATCGGACAGGGATGTCCGATTAAGGGACGCAGCAATCCCCGGCCCTGCGGACAACGCCGTTCCGAAGCTGATGCGCCTGCGTGGCGAAGGCGAAGATCAAGATGGATCCCGGCGTGCGCCGGGATGACGTGATGGCGCGGGTGCGGGCCTGGATCCCGGCGTTCGCCGGGATGACGGTGACAGGCGTTCGCCGGGATGACGGGCAATAAAAAACCCCCGCCGGATCGCTCCGGCGGGGGTTCGTTCTTCAGCCCGGGAGGGGGATCAGAACTTGTACGACGCGCCCACCAGATAGGTGCGACCCCACTCGA
>DATDBK010000139.1:0-9979 GCA_036524935.1 Lysobacter sp.
CCGTGCATCATCATCGACACCGAGTACGTCAAGCCGGGCAAGGGCCAGGCCTTCACCCGCGTGAAGTACCGCAGCATCAAGTCGGGCCGCGTGGTCGAAATGACCATGAAGGCGACCGACAGCGTGGAGCAGGCCGACGTCATCGACACCGACATGCAGTACCTGTACTCCGATGGCGAGTACTGGCACTTCATGAACCAGGAGTCGTTCGAACAGGTCCAGGCCGACAAGGCCGGCATGGGCGGCGCCGAGAAATACCTCAAGGGCGAAGAAGACTGTGTCGTGACGCTGTGGAACGGCACCCCGATCGCCGTGCAGCCGCCGAACTTCGTCGAGCTGAAGATCGTCGAGACCGATCCGGGCGTGCGTGGCGACACCTCTGGCGGCGGCGGCAAGCCGGCGACGCTGGAAACCGGCGCCGTGGTCCGGGTGCCGCTGTTCGTCGGCCAGGAAGAAATCATCAAGGTCGACACCCGCTCGGGCGAGTACGTCAGCCGGGTGAAGTGACGACTTGGCCCGTGGCCGCATCGCGGCCACGGCTTTGCCAAATCGTCATCCCGGCGAAAGCCGGGATCCATAAGATCGTGTGGTCGCAGTAGCCCGGGTAAGCAACGCGCACCCGGGGCCGAAGCGTCACCCCGGGTGCGGCCGCCGGCCTTACCCGGGCTACGGATTTCCGGGTTCCCGCCTTCGCTGGAATGACGGGATAAAAGGACACCAATGCACCCCGACACCCGCCCCGAAGCCTGCGACCTGTTGATCGAAGCCGGATGGGTGGTGCCGGTCGAGCCGCACGGCGTGGTCCTGGAAGACCATGCGGTGGCCGTCCGCGACGGTGCCATCGTCGCGCTGCTGCCGACCCGCGAGGCGCGCATGCGCTACATCGCCGCCGAGACCGTCTCGCGCCCGGATGCGGCGCTGATCCCGGGCCTGATCAACGCCCACACGCACAACCCAATGACGCTGTTGCGCGGCATTGCCGATGACCTGCCGCTGATGGAGTGGCTGCAGGGCCACATCTGGCCGGTCGAGGGCGCGGTGATCGGACCGGAGTTCGTCGCCGACGGCATTGCCCTGGCGATCGCCGAGATGCTCCGCGGCGGCACCACCTGCGCCAACGAGAACTACTTCTTCCCCGACGTGCAGGCCGCGGTCTACAAGCGCCATGGCTTCCGTGCGCGCGTCGGCTTGCCGGTGATCGATTTCCCGACCGCGTGGGCCAAGTCGTCGGACGAGTACTTCGATCGCGCCGGCGAAGTCCACGACCAGTGGCGCGATGACGCGCTGGTCAGCACCACCTTCGCACCGCATGCGCCTTACACGGTGTCGGACGCCAACTTCGAGCGCATCCGCATGCTGTCCGACCAGCTCGACGTGCCGGTGCACCTGCACACGCACGAGACCGCGCAGGAAGTCAGCGAGTCGCACGACAAACACGGCCAGCGCCCGCTGGCGCGGCTGGACCGGCTCGGGCTCGTCAACGATCGCCTGATCGCGGTGCACATGACCCAGCTGACCGACGCCGAGATCGAACTGTGCGCACAGCGCGGCGTCAGCGTCGCCCATTGCCCGGAGTCCAACCTCAAGCTGGCCTCGGGGTTCTGCCCGGTCGGCAAGCTGCAGAAGGCCGGCGTGAACATCGCCATCGGCACCGATGGCTGCGCCAGCAACAACGATCTGGACATGTTCGGCGAGACTCGCACGGCGGCGATGCTGGCCAAGGCGGTCGCGTCCGATGCCTCGGCGCTCGATGCCGCCAGCGCGCTGCATGCGGCGACCCTCGGCGGTGCGCGCGCGTTGGGTCTGGAGACGAAAGTCGGTTCGATCGAGGTGGGCAAGCAGGCCGACCTGGTCTGCATCGACCTCGACCAGATCGAAACCCAGCCGCTGCACCACGTGATCTCGCAGCTGATCTACGCCACCGGCCGCCAGCAGGTGAGCGATGTCTGGATCGCAGGACAGGCCAAGCTGCGCGGCCGCGTGCTGGTCGACATCGACGAGCGCGCGCTGATCGCCAACGCCAAGCAGTGGCGCACGCGCATTTCGGCGATCAGACTGTCGTGACCCGTTGTCATCCCGGCGAACGCCGGGACCCATTTGGCTGTTGCGTCTGCTCGTCATTCGCGACAGGCGGACAGCAAGGTCAAAGTGGATCCCGGCTTTCGCCGGGACGACGGGTATTCTTCTCCTGTCTTCTCCGGGAAGACGACCGAGGTTCGAAGGCATGAACGCTTCATCCCAACCCGACGACAGCAACTTCAGCCAGTCCGAACTCGACAAGTTCGGCGCGCTGGCGCAGCGCTGGTGGGACCCGCAGGGTCCGCAGAAGGCGTTGCATGCGCTCAATCCGGCACGCCTTGGCTACGTCACCCAGCGCAAGCCGCTGCAGGGCGCGCGCGTGCTCGATGTCGGCTGCGGCGCGGGCCTGCTCAGCGAGGCGATGGCGGGCGAGGGCGCGCAGGTCACCGCGCTCGACCTGGCCCCGGAACTGGTCAAGGTCGCGCGCCTGCACGGCCTGGAAAGCGGAGTGAAGGTCGACTACCGCCTGCAGTCGGTCGAGTCCCTGGCCGGGGAAATGCCCGGTCAGTTCGATGCGATCACCTGCATGGAGATGCTCGAGCACGTCCCCGACCCCGGTTCGATCATCCGCGCCTGCACCACGCTGCTGCGCCCGGGTGGACGCCTGTTCCTGTCGACGCTCAACCGCACGCCGGCGGCGTTCGCCCTGGCCATCGTCGGCGCCGAGTACGTTGCCGGCGTGCTGCCGCGCGGAACCCACCAGTACCGCGACTTCATCAAGCCGTCGGAGCTGGGCGCGTGGCTGCGCGGCGCCGGGATGCAGCTGGAGGACGTCAGTGGACTGATGTACGAACCGTGGCGCAACAGCGCCCGCGTGATCGGTCGCACCGACGTCAACTACCTGGCATGCGCGCTGAAGCCGGGCGCATGAGCAGCGTGGCCGCATCCACGTTCCCGCGTGCCGTCCTGTTCGATCTCGATGGCACCCTTCTCGACAGCGCGCCGGACATGGTCGCGGCGATCGATGCCATGCGCGCCGCCCGCGGGCAGCCGCCGATGGCACTCGACGACCTGCGCCCGCACGTGTCGAAAGGTGCGCGGGCGATGGTCGCGGCGGCATTCCCGCAGGTCGACGAGCCACAGCGCGAAAGCTGGATCCCCGAGTTCCTCGGCCATTACGAGCGTGAGCTGGGCCGCCACGGCCAGTTGTTCGACGGCGTCGACGAGATGCTGGCCGCGCTGGAAGCCGCCGGCAGCACCTGGGGCATCGTCACCAACAAGCCCGAGTACCTGGCCCGCCAGCTGATGCCGGTGCTGGGCTGGGAACAGCGCTGTGCGGTCCTGATTGGCGGCGACACGCTGGCGCAGCGCAAGCCCCATCCATTGCCGCTGACCGTCGCCGCCGAGCGGATCGGCATCGAACCGTCGCAGTGCATCTACGTGGGCGACGACGAACGCGACATCCAGGCCGCGCGCGCGGCCGGCATGCCGTCGGTGGTCGCGCTGTGGGGTTATCGCCTCGATGGTGATGACCCGGTGGCGTGGCTGGGCGACGTCATGATCGAAGCGCCCGCAGAACTGGCCATCGCGTCAACATGGCCGGTGCCACGATGAGCCAGCCGCTGCCAGGGGCTGACGACAGCGGCAATGACGACGCGCTCGACAGCTTCCTCGGCAAGTTCCGCGCGCGCTGGCCGGAGTGGGCCGTGGTGCAGGTGTTCGTGCCGCAGGCGCAACGCGAAGTCGCGCTCGCCTGGGCGACGTTGCTGCAGGAACTGACCGATGCGGCCTGGGGCGGCAGCGATGCACGCCCCGGCGAGGCCAAGCTGGCCTGGTGGAGCGAAGAGCTGCATGGCTGGTCGCGCGGTGCGCGCCGGCATCCGTTGGGCATCGCCCTGCAGAAGCAGGCTGCGTCCTGGACGGCGCTGGCTTCGGCACTGCCTTCGTTGCGCGCGAGCCGCGAACGTCCGCGCGACGGTGATGATGCCTACGCCTCGCTGCAACCGTTCGCGCTGGCCGCGGCCGATGTCGAGGCGACGTTGTTCGCAGGGGGGGATGCGCCGGCGGTAATGGCGGCGACCGCTGCGAGCGGGCCGGCCCATGACGCCGCACGGATCATCAGCGCCGGCCTGCTGTTCTCGCGCCTGGCCCACAACGGCGAATCGGCCGCGCCTTTGGCCACGCTGGCCCGCGCCGGCGAGCAGCCCGTGGCGCGCGCCTGGGCCGCCGAACTTTTGCAGGCCTGGCCGTCCGCCAGTGGCGCGACGCGTCCGCGGCGGTTGTGGACGGCCCTGGCCCGGCAGCGCCTGCGCGGTGGCGACGCGGCCCTGCCATTGCCCCCGTGGAGCGCGGTGCTGACGGCATGGCGTGGCGCTCGCGGCAGTTGAGGCCGGGCAGCTGAGGCCGACCCGGCCCGGCCCCAGTCGCGGCACCGCAACTGACTGTTGCAGGCCCCCGCAGCAGGGCGGTCACGGCGGGCCGCTACAATGGCCCGGCTTGCGCTCCCCCGCGCCAACCCCATATCCCTTGCCGTGACCACGATCTCGCAAACCCCGCGCCGTCTGCCCGATGTCGCCTTCGACGCCGCCGCCGCGGCGCGACCGCTCGACTGGGTGGGCATGTCCAACATCGCCCTGCCGCTGCGCGTTGCATCGGCCGATGGCGACGTCATGACGGTCGCCGCCTCGGTCGACGTGTCGGTCGATCTCAAGGACCCCGACGCCCGCGGCATCCACATGTCGCGCATGTACCTGCAATTGCAGAACGCCTTTGCCAGCGAGACGGTCACCCCGGCCGGGCTGCGGCGCGTGCTGCAGACGCTGATCGACAACCAGGGCGGCATCTCCAGCGCCGCGCGCCTCGTGGTCCGCTACGACCAGCTGTTGCTGCGCCGGGCGCTGGCCAGCGACAACGCCGGCTGGAAGCGCTACCCGGTCGAGATCGACGCCAGTCTGCGCGAAGGTCATCTGCACCTGGCGCTGCGTTTCGCGGTCGAATACTCCAGCACGTGCCCGGCTTCGGCGGCGCTGTCGCGCCAGCTCAATGCCGAGCGCTTCGCCGAGGATTTCGCCGGCGCACGGCCGTTGTCCAACGCTGTCGTTGGTGAATGGCTGTCGTCCGAGCGCGGCCTCGCCGCGACTCCGCATGCACAGCGCAGCCGCGCCGACGTCCGCGTCGAGCTGCGCCCGGCCTTCGACGAACTGCCGCTGGCGGCCCTGATCGATGCCCTCGAACAGGCGCTCGGTACGCCGGTGCAGACCGCGGTCAAGCGCGAGGACGAGCAGGCCTTCGCCCGTCTCAACGCCGAGAACCTGATGTTCTGCGAGGACGCCGCCCGCCGCGTCGCTGCCGCCCTCTCGGCCGATCCGCGGATCGAGCGCTTCGACGCCGAAATCGCCCACTTCGAAAGCCTGCACGCCCACGACGCGGTTGCCCGCGTCAGCGGCCAGGGCGCCCAGGCGTAACCCCCTGCCGGGGCGGCTGATCCCGCCCCGCGTGCCTCCGGCGGGCCTGGAAGACCGCTTATTCGACGACAGGCTCGCCGGCGCCGCCCGACGGTTTCGCGACGGCCGTCTCAGTTGGGCTATGCTTCCCGCGTAATCAGGGGGCCGGTCCGGATCATGGGGAAACCCGCGCGTCGGTGGTGGCAAGCCGCAGTTGCCTTGCTGGGAATGCTGGTGGCGACTTCGGTGTCGGCGCAGCTTTTCGACGTGGCCCGCCTCGACGGTGACCCCCTCCCCGTGCAGGTGCTGGCCGGCGAACATGGCGGCGAGTTCGCCCAGGTCGAGGGCCAGTCGGTGTTCGAGACGGCCTCGCAGCCACGCTGGTGGCGGCTGACCGCGCGCGAAGCGGTATCGCCTTCCGATTCCCCGAACCTGGTCCTGCGCTTCCCGCACCTCAACCAGGTCGAGGTCTGGCGTCCCGGCGAAGCCATGCCGGTGCGGCGCGGCCTGGTCGGGCCGGTCGCGGACCGTTCGTTCTCGACGCGGGCCCTGGTGGTGCCGCTGCCCCAGGGGCTGGCCACCGGCGAGCAGATCTACCTTCGCGTGCACATGCTCAGCCCGTCGCCAATGCCCGTGGCGGTCGAGTCGCTGGCGGAAGTGCATCGCCACGACCTGAGCCACGTCGCGCTGCGCACGTTGGTGCTGGGCACGCTGCTGGTGCTGGCGATGTTGGCCTTTGGTTTCTGGATCGGCATCGGCGAGCGCAGTTACCTTTATCTGTTCCTGGCGATGCTGGCGCAGGCGCTGTACCAGGCGTGCCTCGGTGGCGAGTTGCGGATCCTGCCGTGGCTGGCCGACCTGATCGGCTACGACCCGCGCGTGGGGCGGATGTTCGGCATGCTGACCGTGCTGGCCAGCAACAGTTTCCTGGCCTTCTACCTGACCTTGCCGGAACGGCAGCCGCGCCTGATGCGGGCCCTGCATGCCTGCAATGCCGCATTGCTGATCCTGATGCTGGCTACCGTGGGCAGTGCCGCTGCGGTGATCGCGCTGACGGCGAACCTCATCCTGCTGGTGTCGGCGGTGATCATGTTCGTGGCCAGCGTGGTCGGCAGCTTCCAGCGCCAGCGCGAGGCCTATTTCATGCTGCTGTCGTGGTCGCCGATGGTGGTGCTGGTGATCCTGCGGATGGGCGAACTGCTCGGCGGCTGGCGCAACCCGGAATGGCTGGAATATGCATTGCCGATTGGCTTTGCCCTGGGCGGGCTGGTGCTGACGATCGGACTGACCGACCACATGCACCAGCTGCGTCGCGACCGCGACCATGCCAGCCGCCTGGCCACCTACGACGTGCTGACCGGCGCGCTGACGCGTTCGGCAATCGAAGAACGGCTCGAGACGCTGGTCGAGTCGGCGCAACGCGGGCGCCGGCCGCTGTCGGTGGTGTTCTTCGACGTCGATCATTTCAAGCGCATCAACGACGAGCACGGCCACCGCATCGGCGACCAGACCCTGCGCATCATCGCCCTGCGCACGCGCAACCGGCTGCGCACGTACGACATGGTTGGCCGCTTCGGTGGCGACGAGATCCTGGTGGTGCTGCCCGACACGCAACTGCGCGAGGCGCTCGGCGTCGCCGAAAACCTGCGCGTGTCGGTCAACTGCCGGCCGCTGTCGATCGATGGCCGCCTGTTCCCGGCCACGCTCAGCCTCGGCGTCGCCGAGCTGCATCACGGCGAGAGCGTGGAGAAACTGCTCGAGCGCGCCGACGCGGCGCTCTATGCGAGCAAGGAGACCGGCCGTGATCGCGTCACCGGCTACACCGCTTCGCGGCTGCGGGCGACGGCAGAGACGGTCTGACGTCAGCGACGGTGGTGGGTTACCGCGTCCGCTCCAGGACCAGCAATGGATCGATGCGTACGTCGAACCGCGCCGCTGTGAGTCGGGCGGCCGGTCACGACAAACGCGCCGCAGCGCGCAGTGTCGGCGA
This sequence comes from Lysobacter sp., assembly GCA_036524935.1. Lineage (GTDB taxonomy): Bacteria > Pseudomonadota > Gammaproteobacteria > Xanthomonadales > Xanthomonadaceae > Lysobacter_J. The sequence continues at coordinate 7,453 of DATDBK010000139.1, forward strand.
ACTTTGGTGGGTTACCGCGTCCGCTCCAGCACCAGCAATGGATCGATGCGTACGTCGAACCAGTTCATCCCCCAATGCAGATGCGGCCCCGTCGCGCGCCCGGTTGCGCCGACCTGGCCGATCACCTGGCCCTGCTGGATGCGGTCACCGACTTTCACGTCGATCCGCGACAGGTGCAGGAAGTTGGAACTGACCCCGTGGCCGTGGTCGAGCAGCAGCGTGCCGCCGGTGACGTAGAGGTCGGGCCCGGCGAACGTCACGATGCCCGCGGCCGGTGCCTTGATCGGCGTGCCGGTGGGGGCGGCGATGTCCATGCCCGAGTGCGGCGACTTGGGTGTCCCGTTGTAGACGCGCTGGTTGCCGAAGCGTCCGCTGATGCGGCCCTGCAGCGGCCACACGAAGGTCTGCGCATAGTCGTCGCGGTCGTCGTCGCGCACGCGTGCGGCGGTCACCTTTGCCTGCTCGCGCTCGATGCGCGCGGCGATTTCCGGCGGCGGCTCGACTGTCTTCGGTGGCACACCCTTGATGTTCTCGACCGGCCAGTCGCGTGTGGAGACGGCGATGGTATTGGCGACGACGGTGCCGTCGCTGCCGGTGATCTGGACCGAAAGTGGGCCGCTGGCGTCGCGGCCAACACCGAACGCAAAGGTCCCGTCATGCGAAACACGCAAGCGCCGGCCCTCGTATTCCACGATCGCATCCGGCGCGGCCAGCCCGATCACCAGCGAACCTTGCGGCACGCTGGTTGGCAGGAAAGCGGCGTGGAATTTCTGCCCGGCCGGTTGTTGCGCCGAAACCGCACCGGCGGCGAGCAGCAAAGAGGCAAACAGCGCGGAGGTAAACAGCACCGGAACCGACGCGTAGCGCAACCTCATCGATCAAAAGCCAGGCGCTGCCCCTGTGGCGTACCGACCAGGCGTCGGCCATCCCAGACCTGCTCGCCATTAACCCAGGTCGAAGCGATGCGCGAATGGAACGTCGTGCCCTCAAAGGGCGACCAGCCGCACTTGGACAGCACGTCCTCGCGCTGCACGGTGAACGGCGTGTCGTCGATCAGCACCAGGTCGGCGGCATAGCCCTCGCGAAGGAAACCGCGACCCTGGACGTCGAACAGCTGCGCCGGGGCGTGCGCGAACTTCTGCACCACCTGGGCGGTGGTGAGGCGGCCTTCGTGGACCAGCTCCAGCGCGGCATTGAGCGCGTACTGCACCAGCGGCAGTCCGCTCGGCGCCGAGGCGTACGGACGGGCCTTCTCCTCGAGCGTGTGCGGTGCATGATCGGTGGCGAGCACGTCGATGATGTCGCTCGCCAGCGCCTGGATCAGCGCCTCGCGGTCGCTGGCGTCCTTGATCGCCGGGTTGCACTTGATCAGGTTGCCCAGGCGCTCGTAGTCGGCGCGGTCGAAGCGCAGGAAATGGATGCAGGTTTCGGCGGTGATGCGTTTGCGGCTGCCGTCGCTGCGCAGGAGTGGGCCGGGCTCGAACAGCGCCAGCTCGTCGGCGGTGCTGATGTGCAGCACGTGCAGGCGCGAGCCGTGCTTCTTCGCCAGCGACAGCGCCAGCTGCGTCGACTTCATGCACGCTTCGCGCGAGCGGATGTCCGGATGGCAGGTAGCCGGGATGTCGTCGCCGTATTTGGCCTTGTAGCGGGCCATTTCGGCATCGATCATCGGCGTGTCTTCGCAGTGCGTGATGATCGGCGTGGGCGCGTCGCGGAAGATGCCGTCGAGGATCTGCGGGTTGTCGACCAGCATGTTGCCGGTGGATGCGCCCATGAACACCTTGATGCCCGGCGCGGTACGCGGATCCAGCGACTGGATCGCGGCCAGGTTGTCGTTGCTGGCGCCCATGTAGAAGCCGTAGTTGCCCCAGGCGCGACCGGCGGCGCGCTGGTACTTGTTCTCCAGCGCCGCCGCATCGAGTGTCGGCGGATTGGTGTTGGGCATGTCCATGAAGGTGGTCAGGCCACCGGCGACGGCCGCCGCCGACTCGGTCGCGATGTCCGCCTTGTACTCCAGGCCCGGTTCGCGGAAATGCACCTGGTCATCGATCATGCCAGGCAGCAGGCGGCGCCCGCCGGCGTCGACCACGGTTTCGCCCTCGCGGGCCGACAGCCCGCTGCCGATCTGGCCAATGCGGCCGGCTTCGATGCGCAGGTCGCCGTCGAATTCACGGCCTTCGTTTACCAGGCGGGCGTTGACGATCAGTGTCGACATGTGTGCTTTCCGTGGAGGGGCTCAGGCACCGGATCGTGCCCGCCGGGATGAAGGGGATGGCAGCGCAGAATCCGCCGGACGGCCAGCCAGCTGCCCTTGAGGGCGCCGAAGCGGGCGACCGCCTGCATGGCGTATTCCGAGCAGGTGGGATGGAAGCGGCAACGCGGCCCGAGCAGTGGACTGATCCAGCGCTTGTAACCGCGGAGCATGACGATGAGGAGGCGGTCGATCACGATTCCTTAATGCGGTCAAGCACTTGAATGTGCGGTTGCCGCGGGTGCCGGGGCAGGGTATAACAGCGCGCTTTCCCGT
>DATDBK010000140.1:0-3514 GCA_036524935.1 Lysobacter sp.
GACTTCCTCGTCGGTCTCTCCATCCGCGTCTCCCGGAACCGGGGCGGCTGCTGGCAACGGCAGCCGCCCCGGTGCGAAGGAAAGCCGGGAGTCTTAAACTCCCCGCATGACCATCCATCAATCCGTGCTCGAACTGGTCGGTGCCACGCCGATCATCAAGGCGCAGCGCCTGGACACCGGCGTCTGCGAGATCTTCCTCAAGCTTGAATCGCAGAACCCCGGCGGATCGATCAAGGACCGCATCGGCCTGTCGATGATCGAGGGGGCCGAGAAGACCGGCCGGATCAAGCCCGGCGACACCCTGGTCGAAGGCACTGCCGGCAACACCGGCATCGGCCTGGCGCTGGTCGCGCAGCAGAAGGGCTACAAGCTGATCCTGGTGGTCCCGGACAAGATGAGCCGGGAGAAGATCTTCAACCTCAAAGCGATGGGCGCGCAGGTCGTGCTGACCCGTTCCGATGTCGCCAAGGGCCATCCGGACTACTACCAGGACCTGGCCGAGCGCCTCGCCCGCGAGACCCCGGGCGCCTACTTCATCAACCAGTTCGGCAACCCGGACAATCCGGCCGCGCACGAGTTCGGCACCGGCCCCGAGATCCTCACGCAGATGGCCGATGTCGGCGGCGTCGATGCGGTCGTGTTCGGCTGCGGCAGCTCCGGGACCATGACCGGCCTGTCGCGTTGCTTCGCCGAAAAGTCGCCGCACACCGAGCTGGTGCTGGCCGATCCGGTGGGTTCGATCCTTGAGGAATACATCAACCGCGGCACCATCTCGGAAAAGTCCGCGAGCTGGATGGTCGAGGGCATCGGCGAGGATTTCCTGCCGCCTATCTCCGACTTCACCCGGGTGAAAAAGGCCTACGCCATCACCGACAAGGAAAGCTTCCTCACCGCGCGCGAGCTGCTGGAAAAGGAAGGCATCCTCGGCGGCTCCTCGACCGGCACCCTGCTGGCCGCGGCGCTGAAGTACTGCCGCGAACAGACCACGCCGAAGAAGGTGCTGGTGTTCGTCTGCGACACCGGCAACAAGTACCTGTCGAAGATGTACAACGACTACTGGATGCTGGACAACGGCTTCCTGGCGCGGCAGTCGAGCGGCGACCTGCGCGACCTGATCCTGCGCCCGTACTCGCAGCGCGATACCGTCGTGGTCGGTCCGAACGACCTGCTGGTCACCGCCTACCAGCGCATGAAACTCTATGACGTCTCGCAGCTGCCGGTGATGGACGGCGACAACATCGTCGGCATCGTCGACGAGAGCGACGTGCTGCTGCATGTGTATGGCGACGAGACCCGCTTCCGCGATCCTGTCTCCACTGCGATGGTCAGCAAGCTCGACAAGATCGACGTGAACTCGCCGATCGAAACGCTGTTGCCGGTGTTCGATCGTGGCCATGTCGCGATCGTGGTCGACGGCGACAGGTTCCTCGGCCTGATCACCCGCATCGACCTGCTCAACTTCCTGCGCCGACGCGTGCAATGAACGGTGCAGCCGAGGCAGCGGGCGAACGCTGGCTGCCGGGCGACCGCCTGCCCGACGTGCGCCTGCGTGCGCACGACGGCAGCAGCCAGACCCTGCATGCCGAGTTCGCCGGCGCGCCGCTGTGGCTGGCGACGCCGGTCGACGGGGCGGCCGCGCGTGCGCTGCCGCTGCCGCCTCCGGGCGTGGTCGCGCTGTGCGTGGGCGAAGTGGCGTCTTCCGTGGCGCCGTCGCCGTGGCGGGCATTCGCCGTCGACGCGCGCTGGTGTGCGGCGCTCGGTGCCGGAATGCTGTGGCAGGTCGACGCCAACCTGCGGCTGCAGGCGTCGCACGCATTGCCGGTCGCGTTTGGGCCCGGCCGGCCGGACGCGATACCAGAATTGTCGTCGGCGCAGACCGGCTTGATCGCGCCGATCCTGCAGGTGCCGGACGTGTTCGAACCGGAGCTGTGCGCGGCGCTGATCCGGCATCTCGAAATCGATTGCGGCGGCGGCGACGTGTCGGCCGTGCTGGTGCTCGAAGGTGGCCAGCAGCGGCTGCAGGTCGACCCGTCGATCAAACAGCGCCGCGAAGTCATTCCGCGTGACCCCGCGCTCGAGGCACGCATGCACGAACGTTTGCTGCGGCGGGCCCTGCCGGAGATCGCGCGGGTGTTCAACTTCGAAGTCAGGCGCCGCGATCCGTTCAAGCTGCTGGCGTATCCGCAGGATGCCGGTTACTTCCGCGCCCACCGCGACAACGAGACGCCCGACGTCGCCCATCGCCGCTTCGCGCTGTCGGTGAACCTCAACCAGGGAGACTACGTGGGCGGTGAGTTTCGTTACCCGGAATTCGGCCCGCACCGTTTCTCGCCGGCCACCGGCGCGGCGCTGGTGTTCTCGTGTTCGATGCTGCACGAAGTGCTGCCGGTCGAGCGCGGGATCCGCTATGCGATGACGACGTTTCTGGCGTGATGCAAGCCGCTGCCGCAATCAGGTGCGCGGGCGCAGTCGCTCCAGCAGGTCAATTGCATCCAGCTGCGCGATCGCGCGTTCTGCCCATGCCAATCCTTCGCTGATGCTGCTGGCGTGCTTCGCTGCCGCCGCCGCGAGTTCCCGTCGGCGCGCATCGGCATCGAAATGCACCGCATCGTCCTTGGCATAGCGACTGAGCAGCCTGGATTCGGTGATCCGCTGGCCCCAGTCCGCCGGCACTTCGAGGCCGTAGTGGACGGCCAGACGCGCGGTTGAGCCGGCGGGATCGGCGAGGACCCGGGCGAAATCCAGGTCGATCAGGCGTGGGGCGAGATCGGGGTCGGCGGCAAGTCGCTGCCAGCGCAGCTGCTCGGCCAGCCATGCCCGGGCCAGGCGGTCGCCGTCGGAGGTTGCGGGTGGATCGAGCTGGAGCGAGTCCAGCCGCAGCGGTTCAGTGTCGAATACCCCGGCCTTCAGCTGCTCGTCGCGGAGCATCGTCGCCAGCCAGGTCTGCAGGTCGACCCAGAGCAGGCAGGCCTGCCCGGTGCCCGGGAGCAGGCGATGGGCGATCACCGTCACCACGCTGGTCGGCTTGACCACGACGGCGCGCGTGTCGGCAAAACCGCGGGCGAGCAGGGCCAGGACCGGGGGCTGCCAGGCGAGGGCCGCGGCGTCGTTGCCGCAACCCGCCAGATTCAGCAAAGGCAGCGGTTCGCGCAGCCCCAGCACCCCTGGCAGCAGGTCCAGCAGGCGGCTGACAAGCGACGAGCCGCAGTGCCCGACATGGAACAGCCAATGCAGTCGCTGCAGTGGCGGTGCCGGGTCGGCGAGCGATTCCAGCTCGGTCCGGGACAATACCCAGCCGGACATGTCGCGGTGTTGCATCGCGCGCCGGTCGAGGAAGCTCGCCCGGCGGTAATCTCCCGGCTCGAAATGCAGTACCCAGCCCTGATCCTGAACCGGATCGAAGGCGAACAGCGGATAGGCCGCGCTGTGGCCAAAATCACTGGGGATACGCCTGGGCGGGCTCATGAGCGATGCTAGAATCGGCGACCGCCCATGCTAGCGGAACTGGAAGAAT
>DATDBK010000141.1:0-9992 GCA_036524935.1 Lysobacter sp.
GCTGGGGCGAGAGGCTGGCGGGGCGCGGGGGGACAATGCATGATCGTCCCGATCTACACGGTGCCCCTTAATGTCCGCAACGTTCGAACCCCTAGGTAGTTCGATCCCTCGGCCTACGCTGGCGTCAGCCGCGTTGCCCAAACGGGTTCGGCGAGTACTGGAGCATCTTTATGCACTGGTCTCGGATGAAATGGCGCGCCAGCTCGAGCACATGCTCGGCGAATTCGAGCAGCAGCTGTTCAAGCATGCCGACCAGGCGCGCACGTCGGCGCAGCAGTCGGCGCATCTTGAAACGCTGCGCACGGCCCGCCTCAACCGCTCCGATCTGGTGCCACACTTCCTGGCGTTGCTGGAAGGCGAACTGACGACGGTCCGCGACCCGACGCCGACGCCGGACGCGCCAGCGGCCCTGCCCACCTTCCGCGACCTGCGCCTGGTGGACGACGGCGAAGCCGACGAAGCCAACCTGCTGCGCAGCATCGCGATCCGCCACGAAGCGCGCGCGGGCCTGCCGCTGTTGTTGCTGGGCCAGCGCTTCGGCGTGCTCGGCGGCGCCCCGGCCTTCGACGCCGATCGCCTCCCGGTCGGCCCGTACCAGCTCTGCCGGATACTGGCGGACGCCACGCAGTCGCTGCAGATCACACCCGAAGCGCGCCTGCACCTTTACCGCGTGTTCGACCAGCACGTGATGTCCGGCTATGCGCAGCTCGTGGAAACGATGAACGCACTGCTGGCGCGCGAGAACGTGCTGCCGAGCCTGTCGTTCGTGCCGGTACGCGGACGCGCCAAGGGCCAGCGCCAGGCTCACGCGCAGGGACAAGGCCACGGGCAAGGCCGTGGCGAGGGCCAGGGCCAGGAACCGGGGCAAGGACAAGGACAAGGACAAGGGCAGGAACAGCGCGAGGACTCGATGGTGCCGCGACGCGGCGCCGACGCCAGCCATCCGCTGTTCGATCCGCAACGTCCGCACACCGCATGGCCGGGACAGCCGGACGGTTTCCATCGCGGCGACGACCACGATGCCTACACCTCGTTGCAGAACCTGCTCAACGGTCGTCGCGAACTGATGGACAAGCTGCGCCCCGGTGGCGACGCCGGCCCGCAGCGCCCGACGCTGTCACCGAGCGATGTCTCCAGTGCGCTGGCCGGGCTGCAGTCGCTGCCGACCCATTTCACCCCGCCGCGCAACCTCGCCGACGTCCGCCAGACGCTGCTCGCGCAGGCGCGCCAGCAGCGCGGCGAGGCCACCGCGCTTACGCGCGCGGATGGCGACACGTTCGAGCTGCTCGACCAGTTCTACAACGAGATCGGGCGCGAACTGCGCAATGACGCCGCCGTGTCGGCGATGCTCAATCACCTGCAGGTGCCGTTGCTGCGCCTGGCGCTGCAGGACCAGGCCTTCTTCGTGCGCCAGGAGCATCCGGCACGGCAACTGCTCAATGCAGTCGCCGAAGCCGGCGCGCACTGGTTGCCCAGGGACGAAGCTGATCCCGCGCTCAACGAGCAGCTGCGCCGCGCCGTGGATCACGTCGTCGAGCACTACGACGGCGACGACGGCGTGTTCGAATCGGCCAACCAGCAGTTGCAGGAACACCTGCGCCTGATGGCCCGCAAGGCCGAGGTGGCCGAGCGTCGCCATGTCGAGGCAGCGCGCGGCAAGGAAAAACTGGTGCTGGCCAAGCAGCAGGCGACCGAGGCAATCGGCGAGGCACTGCACGAGCAGAAGCTGCCCAAGTTCGTCCACACCCTGCTGACGCAGGCATGGACCGACGTGCTGACCCTCACCCTGCTGCGCCACGGTGAAGAGTCGGAAGAGTGGCAGCGCCAGCTCGAAGCAACGCGCCAGATCATCGCCGCCAACACCATCGAGAACCGTGCCCCGGCGCCGGAGCCGCTGGGCGAGGACATCGAACAGGCCCTGACCCAGGTGGGTTACCACGTCGACGACGCCGGCGCGATCTCGCGCCAGCTGACCACCGGCCATGCCGCCAACGACGATGCCGCCACGCGTACCGAACTCGCCCTCAAGCTCAAGTCGCGCACGCGACTGGGCGAGGACGAAGCGCCACGCCCGCAGGAATCCCAACCACGCAACCCGCACGAGCAGGAATGCTGGCAACACCTGCGCACGCTGCCGTTCGGTACCTGGTTCGAATTCGACCTGGAGGCACCGGGCGAGATCATCCGTCGCAGGCTGTCGTGGTTCAGTCCGCTTACCGACAACGCCCTGTTCGTCAACCAGCGTGGCCAGCGCGTCGGCGAGCAGTCGCTCGACAGCCTGGCCCGGCAGATGGCCGCCGGACGGGCGCGCGTCGTCACCGTCGAGAAGAGCCGCCTGGTCGATCGCGCCTGGAATGCCGTGGTGAGCGCACTGAGCCACCTCGTGTCCGGCCCGACCCCGCAGGAGGCGCACGCCTGATGCGCCGCCCGGATCACCGCCGTTGCAACCTGCACGTCGCCAACGCAGCCGCCCTGGAGCGCGCATGAACGAAGAATTCCGCCGCGCCCGTCGTCGCTCCATCCAGGAGCCGGTACAGGTCGTCGACACCATGACCGACACCGTGATCGGGCAGCTCAGCAATCTCTCCGAGAGCGGCATGCTGCTGATCGCCAATGCACCGCTGGTCGACGATGCGCTTTACCAGCTGCGATTCAACCTGCGCGGCACGCCGCACCAGACCTCACCGATCGAAGTCGGCGCGCACCTGCTGTGGCAGGACAAGACCAGCACGCCGGGCCAGACCTGGTCGGGCTTCCGCTTCATCACGATGCTCGAAAGCGAGCTGCAGCAGCTGCGCAACTGGCTGGACTCGGGCAACGGCCATCCGGCCTGAGCCGCCTGCGCGGGGATCCGCTCCTCGCGCCTCCACCCGGTACCGCAACGAAGGCAACCGGCAAGCAGGGTAACGGCGCCGGCCGCGCCAATGCGGCAAAATGGCGGGGTCTTCCGCCTCTTCGCCGCAACCGCATGAGCACGCTCGCCACGCTGTACCCGCAGCACCTCGCCGAACTGGACCGCCGCGCCGCAGAGGCCCTGGCCCGCGGTGGCTTCGACCACCTGGTCATTCCCAGCGGCACCTCGCACTACCAGGCGTTCGACGACCGCGACTACCCGTACGCAGTCAATCCGCAGTTCAAGGCATGGCTGCCGCTGACGCGCGCGCCGGGCAGCTGGCTGGTGGTGACGCCGGGGCAGAAGCCGAAGCTGGTGTTCTTGCAGCCGTTCGACTACTGGCATGTCGTGCCGTCCGCGCCGAGCGGCTATTGGGCCGAGCACTTCGACATCGTGATCATCCGCAAGCCCGACGAGGCGCTGCAGCACCTGCCGGCAAACGCGGCGCGCTGCGCGATCGTGGGTGAAGCGCAGAGCGCGCTCGGTTCGTTCGTGCCCAACAACCCTGCGCCGGTGGTCAACTACCTCGAGTACCACCGCGCCTACAAGACGCCATACGAAATCGCGATGATGCGCGAGGCGACCCGTCGCGGCGTGCGTGCCCACCGTGCCGCCGAGCGCGCCTTCCGCGCCGGTGCCAGCGAGTTCGGCATCCACCTGGTCTATTGCCAGGCCGCCGGCCAGGACGCCAATGACCTGCCCTACAACAACATCATCGCCCTCAACGAGCATGGCGCGGTGCTGCATTACACGGACCGCGACCTGGCCCCGCCCCGGCCGGTGCGCAGCTTCCTGATCGACGCCGGCGCCGCCCACCACGGCTACGCCTGCGACATCACCCGCACCTATGCACTCGACGCCGGCAGCGAGTTCCAGGCGATGATCGACGCGGTCGACGCCGCGCAGCTGAAGATGTGCGACCAGGTCCGCGCCGGCACCGACTACAAGCAGATCCACGTCGACGCGCACCTGGCGCTGGCCGGCATCCTCAAGGACTTCGGCGTGATCAACGTGTCGCCGGAAGCTGCGCTGGCCACGGGCGTGAGCAGCGCGTTCTTCCCGCATGGCATCGGCCACGGCATCGGCCTGCAGGTCCACGATGTCGCCGGCTTCGCGGCCTCCGACAACGGCGGCACCATCGCCAAACCGGACGGCCATCCGTACCTGCGCCTGACCCGTGTGCTGGAGCCCGGCATGGTGGTCACGATCGAGCCGGGCATCTACTTCATCGACATGCTGCTCGACGAGGTGAAGGCCAACGGTCACGCCGATAGCATCGACTGGGCGCGGGTGGAGGCTTTCAAGCCCTTTGGTGGCATCCGCATCGAGGACGACGTCGCCTGTACCGACGACGCCCCGGCCAACCTCACCCGCGACGGCTTCGACGCGGCCGCCTGAGGCCTGTCCGGCCAAGGGCTGGCGAGGCGGCGATTGCCTGCAATTGACACGCTCGACGTTAGCCTCAAGACAGGTCTGCGTCGGGAAGAGCCATGCTGCGATCGTTGTTGCTCGGGATGCTGCTCGCTTGCGCAGGGCCGCTGGCCCATGCGCAGGAGGGCGCGCAGGACGTGCCGAGGGAGGTGGCCCAGGATCCCGCCCGGCCACCTGCCGCCACTGAAGCAACAGGCGAAGCGGCGCCGCAACCGCCGGCCGCCGCGGATGCCGCGGTGCCCGAAGCGCCCATCAGCATCCACGTCTCGGCCTCGTCCGAGGACGCCATCGGCCGGCAGTTCGTCGGCGCCGTCCGCGCGCAGTTGCGCGAGTCTGCCGACCTCGCCCTGGTCGATGCCAGCAAGGGCGCCCGGATACGACTGAAGATCGCCACGCTCGACCCCGACAACGACAGCGGGCGACGCACGGTCTATTCCGTGGTGGTGACCGTGCGTCCGGTCGACCGCGAGGCCGATGTCTACTGGAACAACTACGTGGGCCTGTGCGGCCAGGCGCGCGTGCAGGCGTGCGCGCGCAGCATCGTCGAAGAAGCGGTGGCGCCCGCTGCATCGTTGCGCACGATCATCGAGACGACGCTCGGACCCGCGCCCTAGCCGCTCACGGCTGCAGTAAGGATTCCTCCGGTGCCGGCCCGGCACAGTCACGCAGGCGATGCGCGATGTAGCGGTCGTACAGCGTGGTGTGCAGGTTGTGCAGCGCAAGTTCGATCCGGAACGGCGTGCGCGGATTGCGATCGAGCAGGCGGGCGATGTGGAAACCAACCGGCTTCACGCCCTGGTGGTGCACGTAGACCTCGAAGCCGCGGTAGAACGGATCGTCGAGCAGTTCGTCGATCCGCGCGAGTGTCGCCAGGGTCTCGCCCGACTGCTGCGCGCGCAGACCGGCGTCGCGTTCGTAAACGAGGCGCTCGAAGTACCGGCGTGGCTTGCGCGCCTGGACCGAACGCGCCAGCGACCACACCTCGCGATTGCGCTCGTTGTAGAACTCGAAGCCGCCACGCTCGCGCAACGCCGCCGCGGCTTCCGCGCTGAGGTCGTAGACGACGAAGTTCTCGGCCTGGTTGTTGAGGTCGTCGAGCTTGCTGCGATCGAAGACGTGGAAGATGAAGCCCGGCAGGCCCATGAATGCCTGGCGTCCCTGCTGGGAGGCCTGCGCGGCGCGCCCGTCGCGGGTGAGTTCACCCGCGGAGGAACCGACCAGGATGCTGCGCGTCGGCTGCAGGCGGTTGAACGTTCCGATCACGATCTCGTCGGCCGCGAACTCCGCATCGAATGCGTCCATGCCGTAGAGCTCGGCCTGGCTCGCGTACTGCGCCACCTGCCGGCCCAGGCCGCATTCGCCGCGCACGTGCCCCACGTAGAACGCGTCGATGGCGCGGGAGTTGGCACCACTGGGCTGGTAGCCGCGGCCGAACGGTGCGATCGGTTTCCAACCGTCGCGACGCGAGCCCGTCGGGCCGAATCCAATCCAGCCAATCTGCACCGAGGAGAAGCGGAAGCCGGGGTTGGCCACCAGACGATCGATGGCGCGGCGCGTCGCCGTGCCCAGCGCGAAGCCGTACGCGCACCTGGTGGCGGCGTGATGGAGCAACCCGGCGGCGACTCGATCGGTGGTCGCGGCATCGACGCCATTGGGTATCCGCACCACCAGGTCACCCGCGGTGCGTGCCTCGGCAAGGCTGGCGCGATCGCACGGGGTGCCAGCGTGCACTTCAACCGCCGCCACGTCCGCGGCGACGAAGCGCCACCCCAGCTCCTGCAGCAGGCGCTGCGTGCACCCGGCATTGAGATCGGGTGCGGCGCAGGCCGCACCGGCAAGCAGCGCCAGTGCGGCGCCCAGCGCGACGGCGGCTCGCGACCGCCGACGTGGAGATGCTGACGATTGCGAATGCGTGCCGTGCATCGCTGCAGCCTACGGCCGGCCGGTGAAGGCACGATCAGCGCCCCACGCGCCTATCCACTCCACCAGCCGGCGGGGCCGCCCGAGCCGTTTGCGCGTCAGTCGACGCGGTAGACGATGTTCAGCGTGGTCAGGGTATCGGTGCGGTCGAATCCCGGGCCGACGTCACTGTTGTGGCGCACCTGGTAGCCGGCCTTCAAGGCAAGCGCGTCGGTCATCGCGACCTGCAGGCCGATGTCGTTCTGCACGTAGGTGTTGAGTCGCCCGCTTTCCACCAGGAACGTGTTGAGCACGCTGGTGGTCGGCGTCAGCACGTAGGAGAAATCGACGAACCCGCGCGCCACGGTATCGTCTTCGACGCCGCGGTCGACGTTGTGGACGCGCCGGAACGCCGGGCCGATCTCGGTCAGCAGGCGCATGCGCTCGTTGTCGAACCAGCGGTAGCCATAACCCAGGCCGGCCGTGCCTTGCCACAGGTAGGTGTTGAACTCGTCGTGGTCGTAGCGCACGGTGCCGACCAGGTAGCTTCGCTGCGTCAGCTTGTAGGCCGACGATGCCTGCACGTTGTAACGGTCGGCGGTCGTCTCGTAGCGCTCTTCATCGATGCCGTCGGCGTTGCGGTCGACATCTACTTCGCCCTTCGACTTCAGCAGGCCGGCGCTGGCCTGATGCAGCCACTTGTCGTCTTCAAAGCCGACGCCAACCTTGGCGTTGATGTTCTGCGAACGCGAGTTGCCCGATGCCGAGGCGTAACCGAACTCGCCGCTACCGGTCCAACCGCGATGCTCGTCGATTACGGCGGTGGTGCTGCCCTTGGGACTGGCAACCGGCTGCTGCGCGGCGGCCGGCAGGACCGCCGCGGCAAGCGCGACGACAACGGCGACCGGGAGGCCGCGGACTACGGTGCAACGCTGCTTGCGATGCGTCATGCGTGTACTGCTCCTTGACTGGAAGACGATCCGGATCGACGGGTCGCGGCTTCACCGCGTTCCCGGTCCGATCCAGCCGTCGCAGCCTAGGAGCCGCACCCGGCCCGGTCCATGAGACCAGCCTCAATCGATGCATCCGTTCGTGTGCCCTTCAGCACGGCAGTCAGCCGCCGCGTCGGACAAGCGCCGGGGCAGCACGCGCGCGGGCGTTGATCGCGCGGGCAGCAGGCGCGTATCGATCGCTCCCTGACTTCAGATCAGCCCGAGCGGATCCCAGATACCGAGCGTCGCCAGCACCACCAGCGGGGCCAGCATCAGTACGAACGAAAAGACGACGCAGACTAGGGCGAGACCGAATACGCGCCAGTTCGAATAGAGCGTGTAGTCGCCCGATTCGAGGATGGCCTGCTTCGTCATCTGCTGCTTCTCGGCGATATGACGGGCAACCAGCACATAGGCGATGGTGAACGGCAGGCTCGGGAACTTCTCGGGAAGCAGCGGCAGCACAAGGGACAACGCGATCAGCAGCAGCGCACCGATCATCAGCGTGCGCTGTGCGGCGCGGTGGTTCGCCAGTGCGCGGAAGTTGGTCCAGAGGAAATAGATCACCCCCACCGGACCGCCAACGAAGGCGCCGGCCGCGACCTGCGCCGGCGAATAGAGTCGACGCGACCCTGTGACCGGCGCATCGCTTAGCACCGCGCCGGGCGCGGCATACGGATTCTCGGACATGCATTCCCCCTGGAATTCGGCAGCAGTTGCCTACACTGGCGGACCCGATCGTAAGTCCCGCTGCGACCGGCCTCAAGCCCCGGCCATCAACGCCTCGATCTCGTCTGCGCTGCGCGCCAGCTTGCCGGTCAGCACCTGGCAACCGTCCTGCGTCACCAGCACGTCGTCCTCGGTGCGGATGCCGATGCCGCGCCACTTCGCATCTACGGTGGTGTCGTCCGGCGCGACATACAGGCCGGGTTCGATGGTGAACACCATGCCGGGCTCGAGCAGGCGCGATTCGCCATCGATCCGGTACTCGCCGACGTCGTGCACGTCCAGGCCGAGCCAGTGCCCGGTCTTGTGGCGATAGAAGCGGCGGTAGCTGCCGTCGGCGAGATTCTTCTCCAGCCGACCCTTCAGCAGACCGAGCTTGAGCAGGCCTTCGGTGAGCGTCTCCACGGCGGCGACGTGGCCGGCTTCGTAGGCGACACCGGAACGCGCCTGCGCGAGCGATGCCGTCTGCGCCGCGCCGACCAGGTCGTGGAGCGCGCGTTGCTCCTTGCTGAAACGCCCGCCGACCGGGAACGTGCGGGTGATGTCGGCCGCGTAACCGCGATACTCCGCGCCGGCGTCGACCAGCACCAGGTCACCGTCACGGGCCTGCGCATTGTTGGCCCTGTAGTGCAGCACGCAGGCGTTGCTGCCGGCGCCGACGATGCTGCTGTAGGCCGGCTCTGCATCGTGCTGGCGGAACACGCGTTCGACTTCTGCCTGCAACTGATACTCGTGCATGCCCGGACGCGCCGCGCGCATCACCGCTTCGTGCGCGAGCACGCTGATGTCGGCGGCGCGCTGCATCAGGCGGATTTCGTCGCGATCCTTGAACAGTCGCAGTTCGTCGAGCAGGTGGCCCAGCTCGAGGAACTCGTGCGGCGGCTGCGCGCCCTGGCGCACCATCGCGCGCACGCGGTTGAGCCAGCCGATCAGCTTGAGATCGAACTCCTGGTCGCGACCGAAGTGGTAGTAGACGCGCGAACGGCCTTCGAGCAGGCCCGGCAGGATGTCGTCGAGGTCGGTGATCGGATAGGCGTCGTCCAAGCCGAATGCCTCGACCGCGCCTTCCGGGCCGAAGCGCGGGCCATCCCAGCCTTCGCGCTCGGGATCGCGCTCGCGGCAGAACAGCAGGACCTCGCCATGCTTGCGACCGGGCACCAGCACCAGCACGGCCTCGGGTTCCGGAAAACCGGTGAGGTAGAGCAGGTCCGAATCCTGCCGGTAGGGGTAATGCGTGTCGCGGCTGCGGATGCGCTCGAGCGCGGCCGGCAGGACCAGGATCGCGTCGTCGCCGGCCATGCGCATGAGCTGCTTGCGGCGACGTGCGTAGGCCTTGGCGGGAATGGTGATCGGCTTGGTCATCGGTGCCTGCTGACAGAGCCCTCTGACTGAGCCCCGCTCCCACCTGCGGGAGAGGGGCGTCTCGGGCAGGTTTACGGGTGGGGGGTGGCCAGACTCAGTTCAACCGCTGCCGGTGCTGCGCGGCCAGCACGCAGTCGCCGTGCAACAGCAGCACCGCGACGCGGACGAACTCCTCGATCTCGACCAGGGCGATCTCGTCCTCTTCGTCGCCGTCGCTTTGCGGCTGCGCGGCCGCCAGCTTGCCCAGGTCGGCCAGTGCTTCCTGGCCTTCGTCCGACAGCTTGGTCTTGCCACCTCCGGCCAGGCCGAATCCACCGAGGAAACCGCGGCACCACTCAAACAGGGCGCCACTGCGTTCGGCCAGCGAGGTGTCGGCCGCGGGCAGCAGCAGGGCGAAGTCAAAGCTGCGGTCGGCCAGCTGGGCGGCGCTCGCTTCGCGCAGTTCGTCGAGTGCGCCGCCTTCGGCGGGCGTCGGCAGGGCGTCGTCGGCCAGCACCCGGGCCGGCCATTCGCGGACCGCCGCACCGCCTCCGGCCAGCCAGCCGCAAAGGCTGCCATGGAGCTCAAAGGGTGAAGCAGCAAGGGCCAGCTGGCGGCTCTCGGCCTCGATGGCGGTCAGGTCGGGCAGTTCAATTTCGGACACGGGACAAGGCTCGGGGGAGTCGGGAGAGTGTAGCAATGCAGCCGCG
>DATDBK010000142.1:0-14964 GCA_036524935.1 Lysobacter sp.
GGCTTTAACAGTGAATGCGGCACACTGGAACGCTCGCCAGACACCCCGACAGAACCTTGTCCCGGAGCACGCCATGAACCAGCCCGCCGTCGTCCATCCTGTCGATCCCGAGTTCGCCGCCAGGTCCCGGGTCACCCGGGAAGCGTACGAGCGCATGTACGCCGAATCGGTCGACCGGCCGGAGGCGTTCTGGGGCAAGGTCGGCCAGCGCCTGGACTGGTTCAAGGCGCCGACGAAAGTCAGGGATGTCAGCTTCCAGCTCGACGACTTCCACATCCGCTGGTACGAGGACGGCGAGCTCAATGCCAGCGTCAACTGCCTCGACCGCCACCTGGCCGAACGCGGCGACAAGACCGCGCTGATCTTCGAGCAGGACGATCCGTCAAAACCCGCCGAGCACATCACCTACCGCGACCTGCATGCGCGCGTGTGCAAGCTGGCCAACGCATTGCGCTCGCTGGGCGTGCGCAAGGGTGACCGCATCACCATCTACCTGCCGATGATCCCCGAGGCGATCGTCTCGATGCTGGCCTGTGCCCGCGTTGGCGCGATCCACTCGGTGGTGTTCGGCGGCTTTGCCCCGAACTCGATCGCCGACCGTGTCGCCGACTGCACCAGCAAGCTGATCATCACCGCCGACGAAGGCCTGCGCGGCGGCAAGAAGGTGCCGCTCAAGGCCAACGTCGACGCGGCCCTGAAGATGCCTGGCACCAACACCGTCGAGACGGTGCTGGTGGTGCGCCACACCGGATCGGCCGTCGACATGCAGATGCCGCGCGACCGCTGGTACGACGCCGTCGTCGATGGGCAGTCGGAGGAATGCGCGCCCGAGCGCATGAACGCCGAGGACCCGCTCTTCATCCTCTACACCTCCGGCTCGACCGGAAAGCCCAAGGGTGTGCTGCACACCACCGCCGGCTACCTCGTGTACGCCAGCTACACCCACGAGATGGTGTTCGACCTGCGCGACGATGACATCTACTGGTGCACCGCCGACGTCGGCTGGGTCACCGGCCACAGCTACATCGTCTACGGCCCGCTGGCCAACGGCGCCACCGCGGTGGTGTTCGAAGGCGTGCCCAACTACCCGAGCGTGTCGCGCTTTTGGGAAGTGATCGACAAGCACAAGGTCACCATCTTCTACACCGCCCCGACCGCGATCCGCGCATTGATGCGCGATGGCGACGAACCGGTGCAGAAGACCTCGCGCGCCTCGCTCCGCCTGCTTGGCACGGTCGGCGAGCCGATCAACCCAGAGGCCTGGCGCTGGTACTACGAGGTTGTTGGTGACTCGCGTTGCCCCATCGTGGACACGTGGTGGCAGACCGAAACCGGCGGCATCCTGATCACGCCGCTGGCCGGCGCGATCGACCTCAAGCCCGGTTCTGCGACGAAACCCTTCTTCGGCGTGCAGCCGGCGCTGGTCGACGCCAACGGCCAGCTGCTCGAAGGCGAGGCCGAGGGCAACCTGGTGCTGTGCGACTCGTGGCCCGGCCAGATGCGCACCGTCTACGGTGACCACCCGCGTTTCATCGACACCTATTTCCGCACCTACCCGGGCATGTATTTCACCGGCGACGGCTGCCGTCGCGATGCTGACGGTTACTACTGGATCACCGGCCGCGTCGACGACGTCATCAATGTCAGCGGCCACCGCATCGGCACGGCCGAAGTCGAAAGCGCACTGGTCTCGCACCCGAAGGTAGCCGAGGCGGCGGTGGTCGGCTTCCCGCACGACATCAAGGGCCAGGGCATCTATGCCTACGTCACCCTGATTGCCGGCGAGGCCGCCACCGAGGCGCTGCACAAGGAACTGATCGCCCACGTGCGCAAGGAGATCGGGCCGATCGCCACGCCCGACCATCTGCAATGGGCGCCGGGCCTGCCGAAGACTCGCTCGGGCAAGATCATGCGCCGCATCCTGCGCAAGATCGCCGAGAACGCGCCCGACCAGCTCGGCGACACCAGCACGCTGGCTGACCCGAGCGTGGTCGACAGCCTGGTCAACGAACGCCGCGTGCCCTGACCCAAGCACATGCCGACCCTGCTGATCGCCGACGACCACCCGCTGTTCCGCGAAGCCCTGCGCGGCGCGGTGGCGCGGGTGCTGCCCGAGGCGCAGCTGCGCGAGGCCGACAGTGTCGATGCGCTGTATGTCCTGGTCGAAGCCGAACCCGACGCCGACCTGCTCCTGCTCGACCTCAACATGCCCGGCGCGCAGGGCTTCAGTGCGCTGGTGCACCTGCGCGCGCTGCATCCGCAACTTCCAATCGTGGTGGTGTCGGCACGCGAGGAGCCCAGCGTCATGCGACGCGCGCTCGATCACGGCGCGGTTGGCTTCATTCCCAAGTCGGCCGATGCGGCGACGCTGGGCGAAGCGATCACGCGCGTGCTCGACGGCGATCGCTGGGCCCCGGCGGTCGCGCTGTCGGCGCCGGCCGCGCACGCCGACGAACACGACGCGGCGCAGCGCCTTCGCGACCTCACGCCACAGCAGTTCCGCGTGCTGCAGATGCTCGGCTCCGGCCTGCTCAACAAGCAGATCGGCTACGAGCTGGGCGTGTCGGAAGCGACAGTGAAAGCGCACGTCACCGCGATCCTGCGCAAGCTCGGCGCGAACAACCGGACCCAGGCCGTGCTGATCGCCGGCCGCCTCGCCCTCGACCCCAGCGCGATCGTGCCGCCGCCTGAAGAGGTGGAGTAGCCCGACCTCGTTGCCTGCGCGCTGATGGCGGCGGGTGTACTCTCCGCCCAATGAGCCTCCGGCGCCCGCTGCCCGCATTGCGACCGTTCGTCGAATCGGTCTGGGCCAGCGCTGCGTCCACGCAATCCGTCGCGCCGCGCGAACACGTGCTGCCATGCAACCGCATGCACCTGGCCATCCGCCTCGACGGCGCATTGCGCTTGTACCGTGACGCAGACGACACGCGCGGCGAGACCATTGCCAGCGCCGTCGTGGCCGGCACGCGCGCCGGCTTCTACGTGAAGGACACCGCCACGCCGTCGCGCTCGGTTGGCGTGATCCTGAAACCGGGCGCCAGCCAGGCCCTGTTCGGCTGCAGCGCCGACGAACTCACCGCCAGCCACGTGCCGCTCGAAGCGCTATGGGGCAAGGCAGCACATGACCTGCACGCGCAGTTGCTCGACGAAGATGAGCAGTCGCGCCAGCTCGAACTGCTGCAGCGGGCGCTGCTGGCGCGGCTGCGCCCGGTGCGGGCCATGCACCCGGCGATCGCGCAGACGATGCAGGGGCTGGAGCAGGGCCATCAGGTCTCGGCGCTCGCCCAGGCCAGCGGCTGCAGCCACCGTCTGCTGCTGGCGCGCTTCCGTGCCGCCACCGGACTGGCTCCGAAAGCATATGCGCGCGTGCTCCGGTTCCGTCACGCGCTGAATCTGCTCGCGTCCGGGCAGCGCCTGGTGGATGTCGCCCACGACGCCGGCTACAGCGACCAGGCCCATTTCAGTCGCGAGTTCCGCGAACTGTCCGGCGTCACGCCGCAGGCGTACCGGCGCGCACCGGTGCGGGCCGGGGCCCATGTCGGCATGGTCAATTTCCTTCAAGACGCAGGTCGACCGCGGCCCTAACGTCGACACACACCCCTGACGGCGAGCTCCCATGTCCACCCGCGAACTGTTTGCCTACCTGTGTGTCCGCGATGCGCAATCGGCCATCGACTTCTATCGCGAGGTCTTCGGTGCCAGCGAGACACTGCGTCTGGTCGACGCCGGCGGCCGCATCGGCCACGCCGAGGTGGCAGTTGCAGGCACCACGCTGATGCTATGCGAAGAATATCCGGAGTACGACATCGTCGCGCCCGATCCTGCGGCCACCAGCAGCGTCACCCTGCACGTGCATGTCGACAACGCCGACGCGGTGATCGAGCAGGCGCTGGCGGCCGGAGCCACGCTGGTGATGCCGCCGCGCGACCAGTTCTACGGCGAGCGTTCCGGTGTTGTCCGCGACCCGTTCGGCCATCGCTGGAACATCGGCCACAGCATCGAAGACGTGACTCCGCAGGAGATGCAGCGCCGCTTCGTGGCGCTGACCGCAGGCCCCTGCGACTGAGCGCCTCGACACGGCGTCGACGGATCTGAACGGCAGCCAGCGAGGCCCCCGCGCAATCACGCCGGTTCGACGATGGCGGGCGTAGTCCTTGCGACATCCCTTTGCGCAATGGTGGCTGCATGCATTCGTCGGTGCGAAACGCGACCTGCCTGGGCCTGATCGCGACACTGTCGGCCTGTGCCGGCCAGGCAGGGCTCGCTGAGGGCGAAGACACCGGCCCGAACCCGGTGATCGCCGAGCCCGCGCCGTCCGCCATCCCGACGGTCAACATCGCGCCGGCAAAGGGTTGGCCGGCCAACACGACGCCGACCGCCGCGGCCGGACTGTCGGTGAAGGCATTCGCCAGCGGCCTGGATCATCCGCGCTGGCTGTACGTGCTGCCCAATGGCGATGTGCTGGTCGCCGAGTCGAATGCACCGCCGGGCAAATCCGGCATCGGCGGCATCAAGGGCAAGGTCATGGGCTCGGTGAAGAAGCGTGCCGGCGGCGCAGTGCCAAGCCCGAACCGGATCACCCTGCTGCGTGACGGCGACGGCGATGGCGTCGCCGAGACCCGCAGCGTGTTCGCCAGTAACCTCAGTTCGCCCTTCGGCATGGCCCTGGTCGGAGACACGCTCTACATCGCCAACACCGACTCGCTGGTGCGCGCGCACTACACCAGCGGTGACATGCGACTGTCCGCCGCGCCGCAGAAGGTCGCCGACCTTCCCGGCAAGGAAGGGGACAAGTTCAACCATCACTGGACCAAGAGCCTGCTGCCGACGCCGGACGGAAGCCGCTTCTTCGTGGGCGTCGGCTCCAACAGCAACATCGCCGAGAACGGTATCGAAGTCGAAGCCAATCGCGCGTCCGTGCTGGAACTCGACGGCACCAGCGGCAACCAGCGTGTCTACGCCAGCGGCCTGCGCAATCCGGTCGGCCTGGCCTGGGAGCCACGCAGCGGCAAGCTGTGGGCGGTGGTCAACGAACGCGACGAACTCGGCAACGACCTGGTTCCCGACTACCTGACCCGCGTCGACAGCGGTGCCTTCTACGGGTGGCCTTACAGCTACTTCGGCCAGCACGTGGACACGCGGGTGACACCGCAGCGCCCGGAGCTGGTCGCGCGCGCGCGCCGGCCGGACTACGCGCTGGGATCTCACGTCGCCCCGCTCGGGCTGGCGTTCGCCAGCGGCGATGGGCTCGGCAGCGATTTCGCCGAAGGCGCCTTCATCGGCCTGCACGGTTCGTGGAACCGCAAACCGCTCAACGGCTACAAGGTGGTGTTCGTGCCGTTCCGGGCCGGCATGCCCGACGGCGCGATGCGCGACGTGCTGACCGGCTTCCTCGACGACACGGGCAATGCGCGCGGCCGGCCGGTTGGCGTGGCCACGGATCGCAGCGGCGCGCTGCTGGTCGCCGACGATGTTGGCAACGTCGTCTGGCGCGTCACCCGCGACGCGCCGGGCTGAGGACTCACGCCTGCACCACCTGCCGCTGCGCCGCCAGGAACGCGCGCAGCGAGGCTGGCTTGATCGGTTTGGTCAGGACGCGGCAACCGTGCTCGCGCGCCGCCAGTTTGAGCGCGTCGCTGCCGTCGCCGGTCAGCAACGCCGCGGGCAGGTTGCGTCCGCACTGCACGCGCAGCGCGTCGATCACGCCCAGACCATCGAGACGATCGTGCAGGTGATAGTCCACCAGTGCCACGTCAGGGCACTCGCCAAGCAGGGCCAGCGCCTCGTCGACGTTGGCCGCGGTCAGTGCGATCACGCCCCAGCGGTGCAACAGGCTTCGCATGCCGTCGAGGATCTCGCGATCGTTGTCCACGCACAGCACGCGCAGCCCGGCGAGCGAATCGCCGCCGACCACCAGGTGCGGTTCCGGCAGCGGCGCGGCGTACATCGCGCGGCCGAACGGAACGGTGATCGAGAACACGCTGCCGACGCCGATCCGTGAGCGCACGCGCAGCGGATGATCGAGCGTGCGCGCCACACGCTGGCAGATCGACAGGCCCAGGCCCAGGCCACGTTCGCCGCTGGTGCCGGGGTGATCGAAGCGCCGGAACTCGTCGAAGATCTGCGCCTGGTGGTACTCGGAGATGCCCGGGCCGGTGTCCCAGACCTGCAGCTCGACGGCGCCCTCGCGCACGCGTGCCGCGATCAGCACGCCGCCCTCGCGGGTGTAGCGAAGCGCATTGCCGAGGAAGTTCTGCAGCGCGCGGCGCAGCAGGCGGCGATCGCTGCGCACCGGGCGCGGCCGGTCGGGCGCACGCACACGCAACTGCAGGCCGCGGCCCGAGGCGACCGGCGCGTACTGCGCCACCAGCTCGCGCAGCAGTTCGTTGACGTCGAAGTCGACGATCTCGATGCGCAGCGCGCCGGCGTCGAGTCGCGAGATGTCGAGCAGTCCGTCGAGCAGGTCCTCGGCGGCGCGCAGCGATGCGTCGACGCGCTCGGCCAGGCGTGCCTGCTCGACCGGGTCGGGAGTCTCGCGCAGGGCGCTGGCAAACAGTCGCGCCGCATTGAGCGGCTGCAGCACGTCGTGGCTGATCGCCGCCAGGAAGCGTGTCTTCGATTGCTGCGCTGACTCGGCTTCGCGCGTGCGCAGTTCCACCCGCTGCTCGAGCGTTTCGTTGACGTCGCGCAGGCCCTGCTCGGCACGCTTGTAATCGGTGACGTCACTGTAGGTGGTGACGTAGCCGCCGGGCAGCGGCCGGCCGCGCATCTCGATGACCTGGCCGTTGGCGCGGACACGCTCGAACACGTGCGGTGCGCCCGCGCGCAGATGCGACAGGCGGCGCTGCACCTGGGCCTCGATCGTGCCCGCGCCCATTTCCCCTCGCTCGGCATTCCAGCGGATCAGGTCGCTGACAGGACGACCGACGTAGAGCATGCCGTCGGGATACTCGAACAGTTCCTGGTAGCGGCGGTTCCAGGCGACCAGGCGCATTTCCGCATCGACCACGCTGACGCCCTGGCTGATGTTCTCCAGCGTCGTCGACAGGATCTGGCGATTGAAACGCAGCTCCTGGTTGGCCTCGTCCAGCAGTGCGACCACCTCGCCCAGCTCCATGCCGGAGCCACGCAAGGCCGTGGTCAGCGTCAGTCGCGCCGAGGCCGCACCAATCGCCGACGCAAGCAGCCGCTCGGTGAACTGCGCCAGCGCGCGGTCGGCCGGTTGCTCCGGTTGCCACGGATGGCCCTGCTGCTGCGCGTACTCCTCGAAGGCGCGGCGCGCGTGGCGCTCGCCGACGATGCGCTCGGCCAGCGCCAGCAGTTCGCTGCCGCGGACGCTGCCGGCCCAGCCACCCGGGCCCAGCGCGGGGCGCTGCACGTACGGATCCAGGTACGGCGCTGCCAGCAATTGCTCCTGCAGGCGCGGTCGCTGCCGCACCGATACGAACAGGAACACGCCGACGTTGAACAGCAGCGACCAGAACGTGCCATGGGTCAGCGAGTCCCAGCCGTGCAGGCCGAACAGCTGTTCCGGTTGCAGCCAGTCCACGCCGAGCGGGCCGTGTTCCAGCCACTCCGAACCAAACCAGCCACCGCGCGCCAGCGCCGGCAGCAGCAGCGTGTACAGCCACAGCACGGTGCCGGCGAACAGGCCGGCGAACGCACCGGAGCGGCTGGCACCACGCCAGTAGAGGCCACCGATCAGTGCCGGCGCGAACTGTGCGACCGCGGCGAACGCCAGCAGGCCGTGCTGGGCGAGCGTGTCGTCGCCACTGCGGCTGTAGTAGGCCGAACCGCGGTGATAGGCGTACGCCATCATCGCCAGTGCGACGATGGTGATGCGCCGCACCCACAGCACCTGGCGGTCGATGCCCTGGCCTTCGTGCAGTGCGCCGCTGCGCAGCAGCAGCGGCACGACCAGGTCGTTGCTGACCATCGTCGCCAGCGCGACGCTGGCCACGATCACCATGCCGGTGGCGGCGGAGAATCCGCCGATGTAGACGATCAGTGCCAGCGACTCTTGCTTCAGCGCCAGTGGCAGCGCCAGCACGTAGGTGTCGGGCGACGCGCCGGTGCCGGCGAGCAGGGCCTGGCCGGTGAGCGTGATCGGCACCACCAGCAGCGAGATCAGCACCAGGTAGCCACCGAACATCCAGCGCGCCGAGCGCAGGTCGGACGGGTCCTGGCATTCGACTACGGCGACGTGGAACTGGCGCGGCAGGCAGATGATCGCGGCGAACGCGAGCAGGGTCTGGGCGACGAAACCGGCTGGCACGCCGGGCGCGGTGACGATGCTGGCCGCCTGCACCATCCGCGCCGGCAGAGCCCCCACGCCGGGCAGGTGGAACAGCGCGAACAGACCGATGGCGAGGAACGCCAGCAGCTTCACCAGCGATTCCAGCGCCACCGCCAGGACCATGCCGCGATGGTGCTCGGTGGCGTCGATCTGGCGCGTGCCGAACAGGATCGCGAACACCGCCAGCAGCAACGCCACGTAGAACGCCGGATCCTCGAGCATGCCAGCGTTGCTGGGGACGTTGGCCAGCACTTCCACGCTCATCGCCACAGCCTTGAACTGCAGGGCGACGTAGGGCACCGCCGCGGTCAGCGCCACCGCCGCGACCAGTGCCGCCAGGCCCGGCGCGCGGCCGTAGCGCGACGACAGGAAGTCTGCGATGGAGACGATGCGGTTCTGGCCGGAGATCAGCACCAGCCGTTCGAGGATGCGCCAGCCGAACGCCAGCATCAGCAGCGGGCCGAGGTAGATCGGCAGGAAGCCCAGCCCGGTGCGCGCGGCGGTGCCGACCGCGCCGTAGAACGTCCACGACGAGCAGTACACCGCCAGCGCCAGCGAATACACGGCCGGCCGCAGCCAGCGCGCCTTCGGCTCGAAGTCGCGCTGGTCGCCGTAGTAGGCGACCACGAACAGAACGCCGACGTAGCCCGCCGACACCAGCAGCAGAATCCAGCCTGGGATCACCGGTATGCACCCTCTCCAGCCATGGCGCAGTGTAGACCCGGGCAGGAGCGGCGGCTCTACGACCAAAGCGGGGAGCGGCTGCTGGTGCCGAACATCCGGCTCAGATCAGCGAATCGGCCAGCCGTGCAATCCCTTCCACGCTCCGCCGCCAGCGCGGGCGGGCGCGCCAGGAGTCCAGCTCGACGACCTCGGCGTCCGCCAGGTAATCGGCCTCGATCGCGCGCAGCCGCTCCAGCACGCTCCGGTCGTAGCACAGCAGCCCGGCTTCGGCATTGAGTGCGAAGGACCGGATGTCGAGGTTGATCGAGCCGATCAGGGCGATGTCGTCATCGACGCTGAGATGCTTGGCATG
This sequence comes from Lysobacter sp., assembly GCA_036524935.1. Lineage (GTDB taxonomy): Bacteria > Pseudomonadota > Gammaproteobacteria > Xanthomonadales > Xanthomonadaceae > Lysobacter_J. Next base: position 9,333 of record DATDBK010000142.1, read on the forward strand.
GAGGAAGTGCGGCCGGTACAACGCGATGTGCACGCCGGCCTCGAGCAGTTCCTCGTAGTACGAGCGCTGTGCCCAGCGCGTCAGGTTCTGGTTGTTGCTCTGCGACAGCACAAGTTGCACATCGACCCCTGACAGCGCCGCCAGGTGCAGTGCGCCCAGGGTGACGTCGTCGGGCACGAAGTAGGGGGTGGTGAGCACCACGCGACGGCGCGCGTGCTGGATCAGCGCGACCACGACATTGCGCGCGTTCTGGAACGGATACGCCGGCCCACCCGGCAGCAGCTGCGCCGGTGCCACGCCGGTACCGGTGTAATCACCGTCGACTTCCAGGCGCTCGCCGGTCTCGATCAGCCAGTCGCTGGCGAACAGCGCCGCGAGCTGCCGCACCGCCGGTCCCTGCACGCGCGCGACCAGCTCGCGGTTGGGACGGCCGGGGACGAACTCCGCCTCGGCCAGGTTCTGCGAGCCGATGTAACCCAGGCGGCGGTCGATCACCGCCAGCTTGCGGTGATTGCGCAGGTCCATGCGTGACAGGCTGCGCCAGGCAAGGCCGCCGGCGAGCATCGCGTGGACCGCGACACCGGACTCGCGCAGCGGCCGGGCGAAGGCGCGCAGTCCCGGTTTCGCCCCGACCGCGTCGAGCAGCACGCGGCAGCGGACGCCACGCGCGGCCGCGCGCTGCAGCGAGGCGACAACCTGCGCGCCGACCCGATCGTCGAACATCAGGTAGTACAGCAGGTGCACTTCCTCGCGGGCGCCGTCGATGTCGGCCAGCAACGCCGCCAGCGAATGTTCGTACTGGTCGAGCAGTTCGACGGCATTGCCGCGCATGGGCATGAAGTCGCCCAGTCGCTCCACCAGGCGCGGGATGTCGGCGCTGGCTTCGCCTTCGCCGCCCGGTGGCAGCCAGCGCAGCGCGCGCAGGCTGCCCTGGCGCTCACGGATCACCTGCGATGCCAATGCCTGCCGTTCGCGCCGCTGGCGGGCCAGCCATGGATGGCCCAGCACCAGGTACAGCGGCAGCCCGAGCAAAGGCACGAAGCCAACCAGCAGCAACCAGCTGCGCGCCGCCGCCGGCGGGCTGCGCACGGGAATCCACGCGAGCGCGGCCAGGCGGATCAGCCAGTCGAGGAAGAACAGCCAGTAGCCGGCGTGGAGGTCCAGGGGCATGGGCGGCATTGGAGCATGGCGGCGTGATGGCGGCATGCGCGCTGCAAGGCGCCCCCAAGCGCCGTCCACACCTTCTTTGAGAAGGTTCTTATGTACTCGATGGCCACGCCAAGTGAGCCTGAACGCCCTCACACGACAGTCAGATCCTATGGAACGAGCAAAGTGGGCGGATCGCGGACAACAGCTGCGCGTTGGTCCAGCAGAAGATCAATGGGCGAGGTGCGTCGGCGCATCGCGCCTGGGAAGCGTTGAACTGTCCAGCCAGGACCTGTCGATCTGGGTCCAGATGCGTGCCGGTTCCTGGGTCGAAGCCAAGGAAGGGAGGTTCTACCTGCGAACCGGCGACTGGATCGCCTTTGCCAAGGATTCGATGCCGCAGATCCAGCCCGACCAGGACGGCATCTGCATCGGCCTGACCATCTCCGAGGATGCGCTGCGGGCGATGGGCCGGTTCGCCGACTTCGGCCTCTACGTCGGCCGCGGGCGCCTCGAGCCCGATGCAGCACGTGCAATCGCGCGGATGTGGTACCGGGCCTCGCGCAACATGGAGACGGACCGCCGCACTGGCCGCATCCAGGCGCCGCTGCGCTCGATGCTGCTGTTCCTGGAGAGCATGCAGGCCGACTACTCGGCCCGCCTCGGGCTGTGCCCGGGCGCGTCACTCGGTCGCAAGCGCCAGGTATTCGAGCGGATGCAGCGCGCCAGCCTCTACCTGGAAGGGCATTGCCATCGCATCGTCCGCATCAGCGAACTCGCCGAGCGCACGCGCTTCTCCACCTGGTACTTCTCGAAGCTGTTCCACAAACTCTACGGCGAGAGCCCGCTGGCGGCATCGGCGCGAATGCGTCTGGACCATGCAGCGAGCCTGCTCGCGTCGACCCTGATGACCATCGGTGAAGTCGGCGCCGCAAGCGGCTTCGACAACAGCTGCAGCTTCGCCCGCAGCTTCCGCGCACGCTTCGGTATGACCGCATCGGAATACCGTGCCGCGCGACGCGACGCCGACCGGATTCTGCAAAGGCGTCGAGTTGTCAGTGGCAATGACACGAGCTCAGGCAGTGATGCTCTCCGATTCGTGCGGGAAAACGCGATCAAGAACTCCGGAATAAGGTTGGTAGGCGCTTAACGCGCCGATAACAATATTCGGAGATTCACTACATGGACCACCGCAACCTGCGCACCGCGGTGCGCATCGGCATGCTGCCGGCTGGCATCGCGATCGCATTGGCGCCGGCACTCGCCGGCGCACAGGAAACGAACGACAAGGGAGCCACCACACTCGACCGCATCGAAGTCACCGGCTCGCGCATCAAGCGCGCCGACATCGAGACGTCGCAACCGATCTTCTCGCTGAGCCGGGAGGACATCAGCGCACAGGGGCTCACCTCGATCGGTGACGTGATCCAGAACCTGACCGCGGGCGGCTCGGCGCTCAATACCACCGTCAACAACGGTGGCAACGGCGAAACCCAGGTAAACCTGCGCAACCTCGGCTCCAACCGCACCCTCGTGCTGGTGAACGGCAAGCGCTGGGTCGGTGGCACCGGACTGGGCGGCGCGGTCGATCTGAACACCATTCCGACTGCCGCCGTGGAGCGGATCGAGATCCTGAAGGATGGTGCCTCGACGATCTATGGCTCAGACGCGATCGCCGGCGTGGTCAACGTGATCCTCCGCCAGAACTTCGATGGCGCCGAAGCCAATGCCTATCTCGGCCAGTTCGACAAGGGAGACGGCACCAAACAGTCCTACGATTTCACCATCGGCACGAGCAGCGACCGCTTCTCGGCGATGTTCGGTTTTGGCTACGTGAAGGAGGATCCGGTCCTCGCTGGTGACCGCTACATCTCCAAGGAACCGACCTACACCACCGGTAACTTCTATGGCAGCGGTACCAGCCCAGACGGAAGGTTCGCACTGTGCCCGGGTGGGTACAACCCGGCCAGCGGCGTTTGCAACGGCGGCCAGACCAACTTCAATGGCGGCGCGGGCACGTTCACCTACGATGGCGCCGGCTCGGCGCCGCGCCCCTACGTCGTGGGCAAGGATGCCTACAACTTCGCCCCCGAGAACTACCTGCTGACACCGCAGGAACGTCGCTCGGTGTTCGGCAACGCCTCGGTGGCGATCACCGATGACGTCAGCTTCAAGACCACCATCACCTACAACGAGCGCGAATCCGAGCAGCTGCTCGCGGCCATGCCGGTAACGCTGGGCACGACGCCCAACATCCCTGAGCTGGCGCGGCAGGTCTACATCAGCAAGGACAGCATCTATAACCCGTTTGGGGCCGATGTCTCGCGCATCAACCGTCGAACCAACGAGACCGGCGGCCGCATGTTCCAGCAGGACGTGCGCACCTTTGCCATGGATGCCGCGTTCGACGGCGTCCTGCACGCGGGCGAGAAGAGCTTCGACTGGGAGGTCGGATACTTCTACGGCGAGAACAAGGCCAACAACACCACCCACGGCCTGTTCAACCTGATCGCTCTGAACCAGGCGCTCGGCCCGTCGTTCCGCGATGCCAGTGGTGTCGCGCGTTGCGGCACGGTGTCCCAGCCGATTCCGGGCTGCGTGCCGCTCAACTTCCTCGGCGGGGCCGGCAGCATCACCCCGGACATGCTGGAATTTTCCAGCTTCACCGCGCACGACGAGTACAAGTACACGCAGAAGAACTACTACGCCAACATCGGCGGCGAGCTGTTCGACCTGCCGGGCGGGCCGCTGGGTTTCTCGTTCGGCGTGGAGCATCGCGAGGAGTCCGGCTACGACTCGCCCGATGCGCTGATCAACTCCGGAAACACCACCGGCAACGCGCGCCGCGCCACCAATGGCAGCTACGATCTGGACGAGGCGTACCTCGAGCTTGCCGTGCCGGTATTGGCCGACGTTCCGTTCGCAAAACTGCTCGACTTCTCGGTGGCGACGCGCTATTCGGACTACAGCAACTTCGGCGATACCCTCAACAGCAAGTTCGGATTCCGCTGGAAGCCTGTCGACGACTTGCTGGTCCGCGGAAACTGGTCGCAAGGGTTCCGGGCGCCGTCGATCGATGAGCTGTTCGCCGGCCGAGGCGACTCGTTCCCGAGCCTGAGCGACCCGTGCAATTCGACAAGCTTCCCGGTCCAGAGCACGGTTGCAAAACAGACCTGTGTCGCCCAGGGCGTACCCAGCGGAGGCTACGTCCAGGACGGCGAGCAGATCCGTACCACCGTCGGTGGCAATACCCAACTGAAGCCGGAGACGTCGGAGTCGACGACCTTCGGTTTCGTCTACAGCCCCGCTTACGCCGAAGGCCTGGACATAGCGCTGGACTGGTGGCAGATCGAGATCAAGGACGCCATCACCACAATTGGCGCCGAAGCGATCATCGATCAATGCATCAATTCCGGCGGGGCGGGGCCGACCTGCGCGCTGTACTCGCGGCAGCCCGGCGGCACGATCGGCAGGCTGATCAACACCACCACGAACATCGGGGGCACGCGAGTCGAAGGCTACGACCTGACGGTGGGCTACCGTTTGCCGGAAACGACCTTGGGCAAGTTCTCGCTGACCTGGGACACCACTTACCTGGCCGAGCAGGCCGACGATCTGGACGGTGATGGTCGATATGGCGAAGACCGGCAGCTGCAGCCGGCAATCGGCCAGCCGCTCAATCACCACGAAGGAGGCAACCAGGTCGGCGAATACTCCGGCACCAACTGGCGCATCCGCTCCAACCTGAGCACGCGCTGGCAGAAGAAAAACGTCGGTGCGACCTGGAACCTTCGCTATTTCTCGTCGCTGGATGAAGTCTGCGATCCGAAGTTCGAGGCAGATGGCTTCCGTTACCTGTGCAGCGAAACAAACCGCTATATCGGCATTCCCACCGACACCAATGGCAACGGTGTGTGGGACGGTGTCGCCGGCGGTGACACCGTCAACTCCCGGAAGGAGTCGCGCCATCACATCGGCGCCACCACTTACCACGATGCCAGTGTCTTCTGGAACTCGCCGTGGAACGCCACCGTCACGCTCGGCGTGAACAACCTGTTCGACAAGAAGCCGCCGATCGCGCTGAATGCCTTCGCCAACTCCTTCGACTCACAGTACGAAGTACCGGGCCAGTTCTACTACATGCGTTACTCGCAGAAGTTCTGACCTCCCGCTTCCGATTTCCCCTCGTTGTGTTTGCACTCATTGCGGCCCTGAAAGGGGCCGCTTCTTTTTGTCGCCGCGATCGCCCGCGGACGCGCAAAAAGAAAAACCCGCCTTGCGGCGGGTTTTCTCTGGAAGCTCGACCCCGGCTTTCGCCGGCGTGGCCTTCTGATGAACTCAGAAGATCACTTGATCTTGCCTTCCTTGTAGTTCACGTGCTTGCGAACGACGGGGTCGTACTTCTTGACCTCCATCTTGTTCGGGGTGTTCTTCTTGTTCTTGTCGGTCGTATAGAAATGACCGGTGCCGGCAGAAGAGATGAGAC
>DATDBK010000143.1:0-11024 GCA_036524935.1 Lysobacter sp.
AGTCGAAGCGCTGCTCGACCACGGCCCGCATACCCAGGACCCGGCCCTGCTCACCGCCGCGGTGCGCACCGCGCTGGGGCGCTTCATCGTCCAGGAACTCAACGGCATGGCCGCAGAGCTGCCGGTCTACACCCTGGCGCCGGCTCTGGAACGGGTATTGCAGGACTCCGTCAGCGGCCAGGGCGCTGCGCTGGAACCCGGACTCGCCGAGCGTCTGCATCAGAACCTCAGCGAGTGCGTGACCCGCCAGGAAGGCCGCGGTGAACCCGCGGTGTTGCTGGTCCCGGGCGGGGTCCGCGCGACGCTGGCGCGGCTGGTGCGGCACAGCGTTCCCTCGCTGTCGGTACTGGCCTACGGCGAGGTCCCCGAGGACAAGCGCCTGCGACTGGTCGGTGCGATTGGGTAAGACAAGCGTGCCTTGAAACAAGCGTGGCGTCGGCGTTCCGGCGCGGCAGGAGGAAGCAGTGAGAATCAAGCGTTTCATCGCCCCCGACATGCGCACCGCGTTGCGCATGGTCCGCGACGAACAGGGCCCCGATGCGGTGATCCTGTCCAACCGTGCCGTCGAAGGCGGCATCGAGATCGTCGCCGCCACCGACTACGACGAATCGCTGGTGACGCAGGCGCTGCGCGCCGCGCTGCCGACCATGGACACTGCGCCGGCCATCGTCATGCCGGTTGCCCAACCCACCGCGTCGCCGATGCCGGCGATGGCGGTCGCGGCAATCCCGCAGCAGCCCGTCACAGCAGCGCCGGCGCCTGCACAAGCCAGTGCATTCATGCAGCGCAGCGTTGCCGCCGAGCACGTCGTGGCAGCAGCGCCGCCCGCGCGCAGCCCGGTCAACCCGGCACCGCGCGATTCACTGATGACGCGCGCACGCGCGGTGTTCAAGGTCGGCGACGGCCCCACGCTGGCAGAACTCACCACCGCGCCGACCGCCCGGGCACAGCCGGCGGCGATCGCACCGATGACCGATGCCGCGTCCGTTCTCGCCGCATCGGCGCCGGCTCCGTCGACGCCCTTCGAGGCGATGATGTCCGCGCTCGATCCCGCAGATGCGCCCGCCCCTGCCGCTGCCGCAACCGAGGCCGTCAGCGCCCTCGACAACGCGTCCGATTACCTCTCCATTCCCGCTACCGTTGCCGCGACTCCGGCGCCGACCGTCATCGACGCACCGGCCGCCAGCGACGAAGAGGCGACCATCGAGCCGGCGACGGCATCGCCGATCCTGCGCGCCGTCTCCACCGTCATCGAGCAACCCGACCCGGCGATCGTCTCCATGCGCGCCGAGCTGTCGAGCATGCGCCAATTGATCGAAAAACAAATGGAGCAACTCTCGCTCGAACGCCTGCGTGGATCGCCGGCGCGCGCGGCGGCCTACGAGGCCCTGCTCGAATTCGGCTGCGAGGACTTCCTCGCGCAGGCGGTCGCAGCGCGGATCGATCCGCGCCTGGAGCCGGCGCAGATCCTCGAGCCGATGCTGGCCGAACTCGCCCGGATGCTGACCATCGCCCGCAATGAAACCATCGACGACGGCGGCGTCATCGCCCTGGTCGGTCCGACCGGCTCCGGCAAGACGACCACGGCCGCGAAACTGGCCGCGCGCTTCGCCGCACGCCATCGTGCCCGCGACGTTGCCCTGGTGACGATCGACGGCGAACGCGCCGGCGCACGCGAGCAGCTGCATGCGCACGGTCGCCGCCTCGGCATCACCGTGTGCGAGGCCGCTGGCCCGGACGGGCTGCAGGCCGCACTCGCGCAGCTCACCGATTACCCGCTGGTGATCGTCGACACCCCCGGCTACGCCCCGCGCGACCGCGGCCTGTTCGGCCAGATCCTGTGGCTGCACCAGAGCCGCAACGTCCGCAGCCTGCTGGTGCTGCCGGCCAACGCCCACCCGCATGACCTGGGCGAAGTCGTCCGCCGTTACGGCCCGGCCGCGCCGGAGGGCGTGGTCCTGACCAAGGTTGACGAGGCCGGGCGAATGGGTTCCGCCCTTTCGGTCGCGGTCCGCCACGGCCTGACCCTGGCCTACACCACCCACGGCCAGAACGTCCCCGACGACATCGACACCGCCGACGCAACCCGCCTGGCAAAGACACTGGAGAAAGTGCGCCGTGCTGCCGATAACCCCCTCGCTACCGAGGAACGCCATGCAGTCGCCTGACCCCCACCTGCTCGCCGCGCACGAGGCCGAGCGCCCCGCTTACGCCGGCCAGCCTTACGCCGGCCCCCAGTCCTCATCCGCGGGCAGCGCGGTGCCGCGCGTGATCGCGGTCGCCAGCGGCAAGGGCGGCGTCGGCAAGACCTCGGTCTCGGTCAACCTCGCCACCGCGCTGGTCAATGCCGGCCAGCGCACGCTCCTGCTCGACACCGACCTCGGCCTGGCCAACGTCGATGTGATGCTGGGGCTGTCGCCGCGCTTCACCCTGGCGGACGTGTTCGCCGGCCGCTGCGAGCTGCGCGATACCGTGATCGAAGGCCCCAATGGCCTGATGGTCGTCCCGGCCTCATCCGGCAAACGCCACATGACCGAGCTGCAACCGCAGCAGCATGTCGGCCTGGTCCATGCGTTCTCGCAGCTCGACCTGCCGATCGATGCCCTGGTCATCGACAACGCCGCCGGCATCGCCGATGGCGTGCTGACCTTCTGCCAGGCGGCGCAGGACGTGATCGTGGTGGTCTGCGACGAGCCGGCCTCGGTCACCGACGCCTACGCATTGATCAAGGTCCTCAACCGCGAGCGCGGCCTAACCCGCGTCCAGGTGCTGGCCAACCAGGTGCAGCACGCCGCCGAAGGCCGCCATCTGTTCGAGAAGTTGCAGCGGGTCTCCAACCGCTTCCTCGATGTCACCCTCAACTACCTTGGCGCGATCCCGCGCGATGAGTGGCTGCGTCGCGCCATCCAGCGCCAGGAAGCCGTCGTCGATGCCTTCCCGTCGGCGCCGTCGGCATTGGCATTCCGCGACATCGCACGCCGCTCGCGGCAGTGGCAATCGCCACCAGGGCCGCGCGGGCATGTCGAGTTCTTCATCGAGCGCCTGATCGAGCAGGCGCCTGCGAACGCTCCGTCGATGGCCCCGATGCAGAGCTCGGTCGCATGAACGCCGTCGCCGCCGCCCACTACCGCGCCGCCCAGAACGGCAGCGCCGCCGACATCGTCGTCCGCCATGGCGAGCTGGTCCGCCGCATCGCCCACCATCTGGCGGCACGACTGCCGGCCAGCGTTGAGATCGACGACCTGATCCAGGCCGGCATGCTCGGCCTGATCGACGCCGCACGAAACTTCCAGGCCGACCAGGGCGCGGCGTTCGAGACCTATGCCTCGATCCGCATCCGCGGCGCGATGATCGACGAGATCAGGCGCGGCGACTGGGTGCCGCGCTCGGTGCATCGCCGCTACCGCGACATGATCGCCGCCACGCGCGACATCGAGCAGCGCACCGGCCGCGCCGCCACCGCGCAGCAGGTGGCCGACGCGCTTGGCATCGGACTGGACGAGTACCACCGCATGGTCGAGGACGCCGCGCGCGGCCAGCTGGTCAGCCTCGACGCCCACATGGAAGAACACGACGGCGAGCCTCGCCTGGCCGCGAGCAGCACCGCCACGCCCGCGCGCATGTTCGAGAACGGCGCGTTTCGCAACGCGCTCGGCGCGGCCATCGGCGACCTGCCGGAACGCGAGCAGCTGGTGCTGTCGCTGTACTACGAGCAGGAAATGAACCTGCGCGAGATCGGCGCGGTGCTGTCGGTCAGCGAATCGCGTGTCTGCCAGATCCACGGCCAAGCCATGGTCCGCCTGCGCGCACGCCTGGGCGAATGGCGCGGCGAGAAAGAAGACGATGACGACTACCTGCCCTGACCTTCGCTCCTGAGCCCTGCGGCCAGGCGCCAGGCGCCAGGTCGAATCATTCCACCCGCATTCCCGAACTACTGCAGAACCGAGACCCGCATGGACAAGAACATACGCATCCTCATCGTCGACGACTTCTCGACCATGCGCCGCATCGTCAAGAACCTGCTCAACGACCTGGGCTTCTTCAACACCGCCGAGGCCGATGACGGCAACAGCGCCCTGGTCGAGCTGCGCAAAGCGTCTTTCGACCTCGTCATCACCGACTGGAACATGCCCGGCATGCCCGGCATCGACCTGCTCAAGGCGATCCGCGCCGATGCCGCGCTTGCCAGGATCCCGGTGCTTCTGGTCACCGCCGAGGCCAAGCGCGAGCAGATCCTCGAAGCGGCGCAGGCAGGCGTGAACGGCTACGTGATCAAGCCGTTCACCGCTGCCACGCTCGGCGACAAGCTCGGCAAGATCTTCGAACGCCTCGGGGCTGCGGCGTGAATGCTGCGGCGGCCATCGACAGCACCCAGCTGAGCGACCGCCAGACGGTGATCGCCTGCCTGCACGCGGCGCTCGATGCACTGGAGGCCGACAACCACGTTGCCTGGCGCACCCACGTCGACGAACTGATCCAGTGGCGCACCCAGCCGCTGGTTCAGGGCCTGGCGAAACTGGCGCGCGAGCTCGAACAGGCGCTGGGCGATGGCGCAGGCACGTCGGGCGGCGGCTCGCTGCCGGAAGCCTGTGCGCGGCTCGAACATGTCGTCCGCGTCAGCGAGGAGGCAAGCCACCACACCCTCGACCTGATCCAGGAATGCAGCGCGCTGCTGGTCACGCTGCCCGAAGCCGGGGCCGAGGAGCTGGCCGCGACCCTGCTGGCGATCCGCGCCCGCCTGTCGGAGATGACGGCGGCCCAGGGCTACCAGGACCTCACCGGGCAGATCATCCGTCGCGTGGTCGAACTGGTGCACGCAGTCCACGTCGGCCTCGGTGAACACGCCGTCGGCGCGGACCGCCCACTGCAGTTGTCCGGTCATGGCCACGGTCCCTCGCTGGCAGGCATCGATGCGCCTGCCGCGACGCAGGACGACGCCAACCAGCTGTTGTCCTCGCTGGGGCTGTAGCCGCCGTGTCCGCGATTGCCTCCGACATCTGCGCCGACTTCCTGGTCGAGGTTGGCGAGATCCTCGACCAGCTCGGCGAGCAGATGGTCGCGCTGGAGCATGCGCCGACCGACCGCGAATGCCTCAACGCCGTTTTCCGCGGCTTCCACACGATCAAGGGTGGCGCCGGTTTTCTCGATTTCGTGCCGATGGTGGCGATCTGCCACGCGGTGGAAGATCGCCTGAATGCCGCACGCACCGGCATGGCACCGCTCGACGCCGAGGCGTTCGACGGCGCCCAGCAATCGCTCGACCTGCTCGTGGACATGCTGCAGTGCGTGTCGACCGGTCTGCCGCTCTCGCCTGCACCGGAAGCGCTGCTGGCCTCGCTGCGCGCGGGCATGGGTGGCACCGCGCCTGCGCCGGCCGCATCACCGGCCAGCGCCGCGATTGCCGCATTTGCCACCGGTGGCGACGACATCGACGACCTCGATTTCGAAGCGCTGCTCGACAGCCTGCACGGTGCGGGCGGCATTCCCGGAGAAGTGGCGGAGACAGTCACGGCGCCAGCGCCGGTAGAGACAGTCGCGGCCACGCCGGTACCTTCAAGGCCCATTGCCGCCAAGCCCGCGACGGCACCCGCCGAACCCGCTGAAGTCACCGTGCGCGTCGACGTCCGTCGACTCGATGCGATGGTCAATCTGGTCGGCGAACTCGTGCTGGCCCGCAATCGCCTCAAAACGATCCGCCCACGATTGCGCGACGACGACCTCGACCGCGCGGTCGGCTCTCTCGACGCCGCCACGTCGCGCCTGCAGTCGGCGGTGATGACCGCGCGCATGCAGCCGGTCGGGCGTGTGTTCGCACGATTCCCGAAGCTCGCGCGCGACGTCGCGCGGCAACTCAACAAGAACGTCGACCTGGAAGTCATCGGCGCCGAGACCGAGCTCGACCGCAACCTGGTCGAAGCCCTCGCCGACCCGCTGGTGCACCTGGTCCGCAACGCGATCGACCACGGCATCGAGATGCCCGAGGCGCGTCGCCGCGCCGGCAAGCCGGAGCTGGGCCGCGTGCGCCTGAGCGCGCAGCAGGAAGGTGACCACGTCGCCATCGAAGTCCGCGACGATGGCAACGGCATCGATCCGGAGAAGGTCCGCCGCAAGGCCGTCGACAAAGGCCTCATCGACGCCGAGGCCGCTGCCCGGTTGTCGGGCGAGGAATGCCTGCAGCTGATCTTCCTGCCCGGCTTCTCCACCCGCGACGAAGTCAGCGACCTTTCCGGGCGCGGCGTCGGCATGGACGTCGTGCAATCGCGCATCCGTGAACTGTCGGGCTTCGTGCAGATCCATTCCGAACCGGGTGCGGGCAGCCGCTTCCTGATCCGCGTGCCGCTCACGCTGGCGATTCTGCCGACGTTGCTGGTCGAGATCGACGATGACGTCTATGCGCTACCGCTGGTGCGCGTGGTCGAAGTGCTCGCATTCCAGCACGGCAACACGCTGTGGATCGACGGCCAGCAAGTGCTCGACCTGCGCCAGGAGCCGCTGCCGCTTCTGGACCTGCGCGCATGGCTGGGCCTGGAGGCGAAGCGGCTCGCCGAAACGACCTGCGTGGTCCTGCAGTCGGGCGAACAGCGCTTCTGCCTGCTGGTCGATCGCGTCCGCGGCCGCGAGGAAGTCGTCATCAAGGCGTTGCCGCCCACCTTGCGCGGGCTGCCCGGTTACGCCGGCGCCAGCCTGGTGGGTGACGGTCGCATGACACTGATCCTCGACGTCGATGCGCTGCTGCGCACCGGCCTGCGCTAGAGCGCGCAGACGGTCCGGTCGCAACTCAAGTAATCCCCACGGCTACCGATAAAAACCTCATGGATCGACTCAGTATCATCGGCGCTGTTCTCGCCATCTCCGCGCTGCTTGGTGGCAGCGTGCTGAAGGGTGCGGGCTTGTCCAGTCTGTGGTCGCCCGCCGCGTTCCTGATCGTGATCGTCGGCACGCTGGCGTCGATCCTGCTGCAGACGCCGCTGGCGACGTTCATGCGTGCGATGCGCATGTTCCGCTGGGTGTTCCAGCCGCCCGCGCATGATCGCGTCGCCGTGATCGCGCAGATCGTCGAGTGGTCGGGCACCGCCCGCAAGCAGGGCCTGCTCGGCCTCGAAGCGCAGGTGCAGCTCCAGGAGGACCCGTTCCTGCGCAAGGGCCTGCAGATGGTAGTCGACGGCATCGAACCCGAGTCGATCCGGCAGATGCTGGAGATCGACCTGCACGGCCAGAGCTCACGCGACCTCGCCGCTGCCAAGGTTTTCGAGGGCATGGGCGTGTATGCACCGACGCTCGGCATCATCGGTGCGGTGCTGGGCCTGATGGCGGTCATGAAGAACCTCGCCGACCCCAGCAAGCTCGGCCACGGCATCGCCGCGGCGTTCACCGCGACCATCTACGGCATCGGCTCCGCCAACCTGGCACTGCTGCCGATGGCGAGCAAGCTCAAGGGCCTGGTGCAGGCGCAGACCGAAGAGCGCGAGATGATCATCGAAGGCCTGATCGGCATCGCCCAGGGCGAGAATCCGCGCAACATCGAATCGCGCCTCAACGGCTACGTGCACTGAGGTCGCCATGGCTCGCAGGCATCGCCATGAGGAACACGCCAACCACGAAGCCTGGGCAATCCCCTATGGCGACCTGATGACGTTGCTGCTGGCGTTCTTCGTCGTGATGTATGCGATCTCCTCGCTCAACGAGGGCAAGTATCGCGTCGTGTCCGACGCGCTGTCGTCGGCATTCGGCGGGCCGCCACGGACCATCGCTCCGATCCAGCTCGGCAAGACCCAGCTGCGAGGTTCCTCCTTCGATCGGCCGTCGCTGCAGACCGCGGCAGCCAAGACCGGCCCGGCCTCGACGACCGCGGTTACCAGCGTGCGTGTGCGGCAGATGCTCGACATGCCGACGTTCGGCCGCCAGCACCACCAGGACAACCAGGACGCGACCGCGCAGAGCGCCCTGCGCGAACGCGATACCCAGCTCAATTCGCTCGGCGCGCAGATCCAGCATGCGCTGAGCGAGCTGGTGCGGCAGAAGCTGGTGACGGTGCGCCGTGGCCGTACCTTCCTCGAGGTCGAGATCCAGAGCGACATCCTGTTCGCCAGCGGCGTCGCCGACCCCAGCCCCGTCGCCACCGGCACGGTGCGAAAGCTCGCCGCCGTGCTGCGCGAGGCGCCCAACGCGCTGCGCGTGGAGGGTTACACCGACGACGTGCCGATCCGCACCGCGATGTTCCGCTCCAACTGGGAGCTGTCGGCGGCGCGCGCGGCGAGCGTGGTCCATGTGCTCGTCGACGAAGGCGTCGGCGCGGATCGGCTTGCCGTGGTCGGTTATGGCCAGCACCAGCCCATCGCCGACAACGGCACCGTCGAAGGCCGCAACGCCAACCGTCGCGTGCTGCTGGTGATCCTGGCCGCGCCGCAGGGCCCGGACGCGGTGCCGGACAAGACGCCGGCGATTGCGCTGGACGACACCGCCACGCTCATGTCGGTACCCGCCATCGCAATCCAGTCGATGCCGCCGGCCGGGCCGGGTCGCGCAGCGAAGGCCACGCGCAGTCCGGCGGCACGCGCCATCCCGGCGGCTGCGCCCGCCACGGAAGCGGCAGGTCGCTCGGCTACCGCACATGACGGCAACCCCAATGACGTCAAGGCAAACGACGTCCACTCCCCTTCCCTCCACCCTGCGACCACGTCACCGGCCACGGTATTCGTGCAACGCGCGTCCGAATCGGAGGCTGGCTGACATGCAATCCTGGGCCATCGCAAACCAGAAGGGCGGCGTCGGCAAGACCACGACCACCCTGTGCCTCGCGCGCGGACTGGCCATGGCCGGCAACCGCGTGCTGCTGATCGACCTCGATCCGCATGCCTCGCTGACGCGGGCCTTCGGCGTGCCGGCCAGCCCGCCGCCGGCCGGCACCCACGATCTCTTCAGCAACGACGGCACGTCGCTGGCATCGCTGGCACGCAGCACCGACATCGAGGGCCTCAGGCTGGTCGCCGCGCAACCGGCGCTGGCCACGCTGGAACGGCGCGGTGCGACCCAGCCCGGACTCGGCCTGGCCCTCGGGCGGGCGCTGCACTCGGTGCAATCGCTGTATGACTACGCCCTGCTCGACTGCCCGCCGACGCTTGGCCTGCTGATGGTCAACGCGCTGGCCGCGGCCGACCGCCTGGTCGTGCCGACGCAGACCGATCCGCTCGCCCTGCACGGCCTGGCCGACATGCTCCGCACCGCGGAGATGGTCGAGCGCTCGCGACGCCGGCCGATGCCGCGCTACGTGCTGCCGACCCTGTTCGACCGCCGCACCCGCACCGGCGTGCAGAGCCTGGATGTGCTGCACGATCGGTATGAAGACAAGGTCTGGCCCGGCGCGGTGCCGATGGACACCCGCTTGCGCGATGCCCACGCGCTGACCACGGCCATCGTCCCGACCGGACGCGGTGCAGACGCCTACCGGCGCGCACTGAAGTGGTTGCTGGCGCAGGACGGCAGCGCACAACAGCAGGCTGCATGAGCACGGGCGGCGACATGACGATCGACGATTACCTCGACGCACTGCTCGATGGCACGCCTGCCGCGCCCGATGGTGTCGGAGCAGCCATGTCCGAATCCGCCCCGGTTGCCGTTGTCGCCGCGCCGCCGGCACTGCCGCCTGCGCCAGACGTAATCGAAGACCCGCGGCCGGCCGTGCGCCCCGCCCCGCCAGCGCCAGCACCGGCGGTCAGCCAGCCCAGGGCCGCAGCCATGGCAGCGCCACCGATGATGCCGCCTCCCTCCATGTCTCAGCGCTGGTTGCGGGCCAACGTCGGCAACGACAGCTATGCGCTGGAACTCCTGCGCGTGCAGGAAGTGCTACGGCCCGCGCCCATCGTGGCCATGCGCGGCGCCGCGCCCGCAGTGCTCGGTGTCATGAACCTGCGCGGCCGCGTCGTGCCGGTGTTCGACCTCGGCATCTGGCTGGGAACGGAGCGCGTGCAGCCCGACGAGCGCAGCCGGATCGTGGTCGTCGAGCGCAACGACGAACTGATCGGCGCCCTCGTCACCGCGGTGGAGGACGTGGTCACGCTGGGCCGCGACCGTGTCGAACCGCCGCTGCCCGGCAGCGATCCCGGCGCCATCGTCGGCATCGCCCGGGTCGGCCAGGTGCCGACCGTGCTGCTGGACGCCAACGCCCTGTTCGGATGATCACGGCGCCCTGCTCCGGGTGCGCTGCCGGTCCCTCAAGTCGCTGGCGTATTGGCCGTTAATCCTCTTTGAGTACCCGCCAGCTGCAGACCTATGAACCAGCTCTCACTCCAAACCGACATGGGCATCGAATGCGTCGCCGAGCTGCAAGCGGCGCTGCAACCGCACCTGGACGACGAAACGCCGCTGGCCCTGGCCGGCGACAGGGTCGAACGCGTGCACGCCGCCGGACTGCAGCTGCTTCACGCCTTCGTCCGCGACCGCGCCGCGCGCGGCCACCAAACCATCGTCACCCTTGCCTCGCCGACCCTTGCCGCGGCCGCGCGCCAGCTTGCACTGGCCGTCAGCCTCGGGGTCGACACTGAAACCGGAGAGACCGCTTGAGCGCGCAACTGCTGATCGTCGACGATTCCACCTCCATGCGGCAGATGGTCGCGTTCGCCCTCACTTCGGGCGGCTACACCGTGCGCGAGGCCGAGGACGGCAAGGCGGCGCTCGAGATCGCCCGCACCCAGCGTTTCGACGCGGTGGTAACCGACGTCAACATGCCGGTCATGGACGGCATCACCCTGATCCGCGAACTGCGCCAGCTGCCGGCGTACAAGTTCACCCCGCTGCTGATGCTCACTACCGAATCGGGCGGTGACAAGAAGATGGAAGGCAAGGCTGCCGGCGCGACTGGCTGGCTGGTCAAACCGTTCGATCCGGAGCAGCTCGTCGCAACGATCCGCAAGGTGCTTGGCTGAGCCATGGATATCACCCGCTTCCACGCTGCGTTCTTCGAGGAAAGCCGTGAAGGGCTGGACGCGATGGAGAGCGGACTGCTCGCGCTGGAAGGCGGCAGCGGC
>DATDBK010000144.1:0-10026 GCA_036524935.1 Lysobacter sp.
CCAGCACCGTTTCGGTGCCAAACGCGGAAGACATGCCGGTGCTTGGGGGAGGTGACCGGCCGGCATTGTAGCCGATCACGCCAAGCTGAGACTGATTCTCATCTTGCTGGCGACCGGCATGCCCCGCGCCCGATCGCCAGCAAGTAAATGGCCGCGATCAGCCGGTCGGCGGATCCAGTCGCAGCAGCTTGCCGTTGTCCTCGTCGGTGAGGACGTAGACCTTGCCATCGCTGCCGACGCGCACGTCGCGGATGCGCGAACCCAGTTCCTTCAGCAGGCGCTCCTCGCCGGTGATCTTGTCGCCGTCGAGGCTGAGCCGGATCAGGCTGCTGTCGGCGAGGGCACCCAGGAACAGGCTGTTGTCCCACTTCGATCCGGCGTGTCCGGTGTAGAACGCCATGCCCGACAGCCCGGGCGACTTCTCCCAGACGTGGTATGGCTGCTCCATGCCCGGCGCGGACGTGCCCACGGCTTCGGGAATCTTCAGGCCCGAGTAGTTGATGCCGTGGGTGATGATCGGCCAGCCGTAGTTCTTGCCGGGCTCCGGGCGGTTGATCTCGTCACCGCCACGGGGACCGTGCTCGGCCTCCCACACCGTGCCGGTGCGCGGGTCCAGTGCCAGCGACTGCATGTTGCGATGGCCGTAGCTCCAGATCTCCGGGCGTGCATCCTTGCGACCGACGA
The DNA here is from genome assembly GCA_036524935.1 of Lysobacter sp. Lineage (GTDB taxonomy): Bacteria > Pseudomonadota > Gammaproteobacteria > Xanthomonadales > Xanthomonadaceae > Lysobacter_J. The sequence continues at coordinate 685 of DATDBK010000144.1, forward strand.
AGGGGTTGTCGGTGGGCACGCTGCCATCGAGATTCAGGCGCACCAGCTTGCCCTGCAGCATGTCGAGCTTCTGCGCGGTCGGGCGGTCGTTGCGCTCGCCCTGGGTGATGAAGACATGGCCCTTGCCGTCGAACACGATGCGCGAACCGAAGTGGTTCGGGCCTTCGAGCTTGGGCTGTTGCTGGTAGATGCGGCGCACGTCGCCGAGCGAGGTGTCACCGAGCGTGGCCATCGCCACGGCGGTGCCGGCGCTGCCGTTTTCGCCCGGCTCGGAATAGCTGAGATAGATGCGCTTGCTGCTGGCAAAGTCCGGCGCGAGCACCACGTCGAGCAGGCCGCCCTGGCCCTGCGCCCAGACTTCAGGCACGCCGGCGATCGGGGCGGAGACGGCGCCGTTCGCGGACACGCGACGCAGGCGGCCGGGACGCTCGGTGACCAGGAAGCTGCCGTCGGGCAGCAATGCCACGCTCCACGGGTGCGCCAGTCCGGTGGCGATTTCCGTCACGCGCACCTGGCCGTTCTGGCTGGCAACCGTCTGCGTCGGCATCGTCTTCGGCGCCGGTGTCGCGCTGGCGGCAGCCTCTGGCTTCTGCGCTGCTGCACCCTGTTCGGCCTGGCATGCGGCCAGCGTGAGCGACAGCGCGAAGGCGAGGGCGGTGCAGTGGACCTGGTGGCGCATGGAGAGTCTCCGGTGGCGATGGGTGGGCGCGAAGCAGCGAGATGGCGTCAACGATACCCGGCGGCCTGCAATTCAAAAAGTTCGGCGTAGCGGCCGCCCTGGCCCAGTAGTTCCTGGTGGGTGCCGCTGGCTTCCAGCCGGCCTTCGGCCAGCACCAGTATCCGGTCGGCCATGCGCACGCTGCTGAAGCGGTGCGAGATCAGCACCGCGGTCTTGCCGTGCGAGAGTTCCTTGAAGCGCTGGAACACGTCGAACTCGCTGCGGGCATCCAGTGCCGCAGTCGGCTCGTCGAGGATCATCACCTGCGCATCGCGCATGTAGGCACGTGCGATCGCGATCTTCTGCCACTGCCCGCCGGACAGGTCGACGCCGCTCTTGAAGCGGCGCCCGATCAGCTGGTCGTAGCCGTTGGGCAGTGCCTCGATCACCTGGTCGGCCGCCGCCCGGCGCGCCGCTTCGCGAATGCGCGTGCCATCGGCCATCGCATCGATCTGGCCGACGCCGATGTTCTCGCCGGCGGTGAGGTGGTAGCGCACGAAGTCCTGGAAGATCACCCCGACATTGCCGCGCAGGTCTTCCAGGTCGTATTCGCGCAGGTCGCGGCCATCGAGGGTGATGCGGCCCTCGTCGGGGTCGTAGAGGCGCGCGAGCAGCTTGACCAGGGTGGTCTTGCCGGCACCGTTCTCGCCGACCAGCGCCAGCACTTCGCCTGCGCGCAGTTCGAAGTCGAGTCCGCGCAGTGCCCACTTCTCGGCGTCGGGATAGCGGAAGCCCACGTTCTCGAACGCGAAGCCGCGCGCGATCGGTCGCGGCACAGCCACGGCGTTGGCGGGCGAGACGATCTCGGGCTTGATCTCGAAGAACGAGAACAGGTCATCCAGGTACAGCGCCTGCCCGGCGACCTGCGAGAAGCCGACCAGCAGTCCTTCCAGCAGTTGCCGCAGGCGGCGGAAACTGCCGGCGAGGAAGGTCAGGTCGCCGATGCTGAAATCGCCGCGGACGGTCCGCCACGCGATGTAGGCGTAGGCGACGTAGTAGCCCATCGTGCCCAGCGCGGCCAGCAGCGCACCCCACGCGGCGCGGCGGCGGGCGAGGGCGCGGTTGGCGCGGAAGAATCCCTCGGCCAGCTCGCGGTATTTGGCGATGAGATAACGGTGGAGGTTGAAGATCTTCACCTCCTTGGCCGTTTCCACGCTCGCGCCCATCTGCCGGACGTACTCGAGCTGGCGGCGCTCGGGTGTCCAGGCGAAGTTGAGCGAGTAGCCGAGCGCGTTGAAGTGCGCCTCGCCGACAAACGAGGGCACCAGCGCCACGGCGAGCAGCACGATCAGCCATGGCGCAAAGACCAGCAGACCGGCTGCGAAGCTGATCACGGTGATGGCGTCCTGCACCTGGCCGAACAGCTGGCTCATCAGGTTCATCCGGCCCATCGTCTGGCGACGCGCACGATCGAGCTTGTCCTGGAGGTCGGGATCTTCGAAATCCTCCAGGTCGAGCGTCGCCGCATGCTCCATCAGGCGCACGCTGGTGACGTTGGTGAACAGTTCCGACAGCAGCGAGTCGCCGTAGCTGATCAGTCGCCCGAGCAAATCCGAACCGATCGCCAGTGCGAACTCGATCAGCAGCAGCCACGCCAGCGTATCGAGTTGCCCGCTGTGCCAGGCGACTGCAATGGTTTCGAAGCCGCTGCCGGCAGCGACCAGGCGTACCGCCTCGTCGATGATCAGCTTGCCGACGTACAACGTCGCGATCGGCAGGAACGCGCGCACGACGCGCAGCCCCAGCGTGGTCAGTGTCAGCCAGGGACTGGTGGCCCAGATCTGGCGCAGGAACGGCGGCAGGTTGCGCAGCGCATCGAATTGTTCGCGCAGGCTGGGTTTGGTGGCAGCGGCAGGCGTGGCGGGCATGGGTTCGGAGGATAGGGCACTTCGGCGACAGCCGACGTCATTCTGCCGTCATGCCCGCGGGCAGGTGCGACGGTCAGGCCGCATCCAGCACCACCCACGCCGGCGCGTGATCACTGGCCCGTTCCTGTCCGCGCACCCAGACGTCGACACCGGCCTCAAGCAGGCGCGGTGCGACCACGCGGTTGAGCAACAGGTGGTCGATGCGCAGCCCGGCATTGCGTTGCCAGTGCTGGCGGAAGTAATCCCAGAAGGTGTACACGCGCTCCTCGCCGAAGACATCGCGCAGCGCGTCGTTCCATCCCTGCGCGAGCAGCGTCCGATAACGTTCGCGCGATTGCGGTTGCAGCAGCGCGTCCTTGCGCCAGGACTTGGGGTCGTAGATGTCCTCGTCGGTCGGTACGACGTTGAAATCACCGGCGAGCACCACCGGCTGGCCGCAGTCCTGCAGCTCTTTTGCCCGCACGATCAGGCGGTCGAACCACTTCAGTTTATAATCGAACTTCGGCCCCGGCTGCGGATTGCCGTTGGGCAGGTACAGGCACGCAATCACGATGCCCTGCACCGCGGCTTCGAGGTAACGGCTCTGGCTGTCGTCCGGATCGCCGGGCAGGCCGCGCCGGATTTCGACCGGATCGCTGTCGCGGGCAAGGATGGCCACCCCGTTCCACGACTTCTGGCCGTGCCAGATCGCGCCATAACCCGCGTCGGCGAGGGCCTTGCGCGGGAACTGTTCGTGTGGGGCCTTGAGTTCCTGCAGGCATGCCGCGTCGGGAGATTCCTCGCGCAACCATTCAAGCAGCGATGCCAGTCGGGTGTTGATGCCGTTGACGTTGAACGTGGCGATCTTCACGCAGATGGTCGCTGCATGCGCGCAGGAGGCGACGAGCCGGTTCCCGCGCGCGTCGCCTCAGAAGCGGTACACGCCACCCAGGCGGATGCCGCTGTCCTCGAACTCGAGGCTGCCGTCGAAACGGCTGGCATCGGCATCGGCATCGATCTTGTTGTAGTTGTAGTCGAGCATGAAGCCGAAGCGCTCCCACGGAAACCACTCGACGCCGCCGCGGGCGACCGTCACGTTGGCATCGATGTCGTTGATGTTGGCGGTGAAATAGCCTGCTTCGGCGTAGATGCGCCAGTCTTTGGCCGGCGTCCAGCGCCAGCTCGCACCGAGCGTCGGCGCAGGCACGTCGGCCGAGACGTTGCTGTTGACGCCCGAACCGCCCTGGTTGCCGCCGGCGGCAACCTGGAGCCTCAGGTCGAGCTCGACGCTGTACCAGATCAGTCCGAGACGTGGGCCGAGTGCCCAGGTCTCGTTGTTGGCCACCCACCAGTTGTAGTTGAGCTCGTACGCATCGAAGTTGAATTCGCTGCGCACCGTGGCCGTGGCCGGGTAGGTCGTGCCGTCAAAGTCGATGTCGCGGCTGAGCGTGCGGGTGGCGTCGAAGCTGTCCTGGTAGTAGGACAGCCCGAACTCGTGGTTCTCAAACGGGCGCCAGGTCGCGGCGACCAGACCGATGGTGCTGTCGCCATCGAGGCCCAGGTCGCGCTTGAGGTCGACCTGGGTGCCCCGCTGGGTCTCGCCGTCGGCGGTGACCTGGGTATCGACCCTGCTGATGTACCCGGCGATACGGAAGCTGAAGGTGTCCAGGGGCTCGACCGCCAGGGCGGGGGCCGACACGGCGCAGAGGAGGACAGCGGGCAGCAGCAAGCGGCCGGCAGCCGCGCTTCGACGTTGCGACGACGACATATCAACCCCCTCAGGATGGGCGGCAGGTGTCCCCGGCCGCATAGATGTTCAGTTTCTGTAACGTTCCATGGTTGGATGTGCGGGAAATGTGAAGGCCGGGTGTCTCCGGACCCGCAGTCAGATAAGGGCTAAAATACCGTCCCCGCCGCCAGCCTCGATGCCCGCCGTGAGCAACGCCGCAAGCCCGCAGTCCCCGCTCGTCCAGACCATGCCTGCCTCGACCGGACCTGTCTCGTCCGAACCTGTTTCGATCTGCCAGGAAGACCTGATCCAGTCGGTCGCCGACGCGCTGCAGTACATCAGCTACTACCACCCGGTCGACTACATCAGGAACCTTGCCGCCGCCTACGAGCGCGAGGAATCTCCGGCGGCCCGCGATGCCATTGCCCAGATCCTGATCAACTCGCGCATGTGCGCGGAAGGTCATCGCCCGATCTGCCAGGACACCGGCATCGTCACCGTGTTCCTCGAGATCGGCATGAGCGTGCGCTGGGACGACGCCACGATGGGCGTGGAGGACATGGTCCACGAAGGCGTGCGTCGCGCCTACAACCACCCCGACAACAAGCTGCGCGCATCGGTGCTGGCCGATCCGGCCGGCAAGCGGATCAACACGAAGGACAACACGCCGGGCGTGGTCAACGTCAAGGTCGTGCCGGGCAATACGGTCGACGTGATCGTTGCCGCGAAGGGCGGCGGTTCGGAAGCCAAGTCGAAGTTCGCGATGCTCAATCCGTCCGACTCGATCGTCGACTGGGTGCTCAAGACCGTGCCGACGATGGGTGCTGGCTGGTGCCCGCCAGGCATGCTCGGCATCGGCATCGGTGGCACCGCCGAGAAGGCGATGCTGCTGGCCAAGGAAGCACTGATGGAGCCGATCGACATCACCGAGCTGCAGCAGCGCGGTGCCTCCAATCGTGCCGAAGAATTGCGCTTGGAGCTGTTCGAGAAGGTCAATGCGCTCGGCATCGGCGCGCAGGGCCTGGGCGGCCTGACCACGGTGCTCGACATCAAGGTCAAGGATTATCCGACCCACGCGGCCAACCTGCCGGTTGCACTGATCCCCAATTGCGCCGCCACGCGCCACGCCCACTTCACTCTCGATGGCAGCGGCCCGGTGATGCTCGATCCGCCGTCTCTGGCGGACTGGCCGCAGCTGACCTATGACAGTTCCAAGGGTCGTCGCGTCGACCTCGACACGCTGACCCGCGAAGACGTCGCCAGCTGGAAGCCGGGCGAAGTGCTGCTGCTCAACGGCAAGCTGTTGACCGGTCGCGACGCCGCGCACAAGCGCATGGTCGACATGCTCAACAAGGGCGAGGCGCTGCCGGTCGATCTCAGGGGCCGTTTCATCTACTACGTCGGCCCGGTTGATCCGGTGCGCGATGAAGTCGTCGGCCCGGCCGGCCCGACCACTGCGACGCGCATGGACAAGTTCACCGAGCAGGTGCTGAGCCAGACCGGCCTGCTCGGCATGGTCGGCAAGGCCGAGCGCGGCCCGGCCGCGATCGAGGCGATCCGTAAGCACCGCTCGGCCTATCTGATGGCCGTCGGTGGCGCCGCCTACCTGGTATCGAAGGCGATCAAGGCCGCCCGCGTGGTCGGTTTCGCCGACCTGGGCATGGAAGCGATCTACGAGTTCGAAGTGCGGGACATGCCGGTGACGGTCGCCGTCGATTCCACCGGCGAGTCGGTGCACAAGACCGGCCCGCGCGAGTGGCAGGCGAAGATCGGAAAAATCCCGGTGGTGGTGGAGTAACCCTCCCCACCGTCATCCCGGCGAAAGCCTCTCCGATCCCGTCATCCCGGCGAAAGCCGGCCAGGCCGTCATCCCGGCGAAAGCCGGGACCCATCTTGACCTTCGCCTGTCAGGCGGCGGCCAGGACTCCAGAACGGCCCCGCCCACCACGCCGGGGATTGCTCCGCCCCTTGATCGGACATCCATGTCCGATGCGGGGCGCGGGCCATCCATGGCCCGCTGCTGCGCAATCCCCGGCGCGGTGGACGACGCTCCGGTTAGTCGATGCATGGTCTTCGGCGCCAAGATTCGCGACGGCTACAACCGCCCCACCAGCTCCACCAGCTTCTTGCGTGTGTCGGCCTGCAGCAGGTACGCCTGCGCCATCGCCTCGAGCGCCGCAACATTGGTCGCGCTGACGTCATCGAGATCATCCAGCCCGGTCACCAGCTCCGCCTGCAGCCGGAAGTAGCCGTCGCCCACCAGGTGCTGCGCGATGTAGTCGACCGCATCGGTGTTGCCATCGAACAGCACGTCGATGATGGGGATCGCCCATTCCAGTGCCCCCCATTCCTGCGCCGATTTCAGGTCGATCGGGCGATTGCGCTCGCCGCTGCCGACTGACAGCACGACCAGGTCCTGGGCACTGTCCACGCGCGCATCTTTGCGCAGTGCTTCGGCGATCGCGCATGCAGTCGGGTTGTTGGCGACCACACCGCCATCGATCATCGCGCGCTTGCGACCCTCCACCACCATCGGGTGGGCCGGGAAGTAAGTCGGCGCCGCGGTCGATGCACGACACACTTCCCACATCGGCAGGTCGGCGTGCTCCGCCTTGAAACTCTTGAACACGACCGGCGTGCGCGAAATGGTGTCGTAGCTGGTGACCAGCAGCGGCTTCTTCGCCTGGCCCAGCGTGGTGGTGCCGAAGACCTTCTTCAGCACTTTCTCCAGGCCCTTGCCGTCGTAGCGCGGCGCTGACAGGCCCTGGGTGAACGCCCGTCCGGCCCGTGACCACAGCCGTTGCGCCATGCCCGGGAAGATCAGATGGCGCTGTTGGCGGTACAGCTCGGCGAGCTGCTGGGGCGGAAGGCCCATGGCCAGTCCGCAGGCGATCAGCGCCCCGGTCGAACTGCCGGCAATCAGGTCGAAGTTGCGGAGCAGCCCGCCGGGCTTGCCGGCCTGGGCGAGGGCATCCTCGACGCCTGCCAGCCAGACACAGCTGACCAGGCCACGGATACCGCCGCCATCGAGCGAGAGGATTCGGCGCATTTTCACGGTGACGTCTCCTGCCATTGAAACCCCTGCGGAAGTTGGACGCCATGATCGCAGGGGCCGGTCGCGTGGATTGCGACCGGCCCCTGTCAGGTCAGTACCACTCGAGCAGGGAGATGCCCAGGCCGATATAGGTCGCGCGATGGTTGTAGTCGATCAGGCTCTCGCCATAGCCGTCGAACACCTGGACATGGCCACGCAGGCTGTTGGTGATCGGGAAGCCCCAGTCGAGTTGCACGGCGCCATGCGAGCGCTCGCCGCCGCGCAGCGAATGCCGTCCCATGACCGAGAACTGGTGGCCGCCACGCACGTACACGAGGGTGGCATCGCCGCGGCCGACGAAGTCCTCGATGTCGGCGTTGTTGTCGTCGCTGGCGTCCTCGTCGAGCCGCCACCAGGGCCGGATGGTGAGTGCCCAGTTCTCGCGGTCCAGGCCGATCGTGCCGATCACGCGATTCCAGCTGCGCGAAAGCGGGTCGGCACGGCCGTTGGACTGGTGGGTGACACCGATGCCTGCCAGGCGACCGGTCCAGCCGCCGATCTGGTAGTTGTTGCGGAAGGTCAGCATGACCTCCGGCTCGTAGTTGGTCTCGCGGAAAGGTCGCGAGGTGTCGGCGCTGTAGACCTGCCAGTGCGAAGCCTGGGTATAGGCCAGCCACAGGTCGCCGTTGTCGCCGAAGATGTTTTCCCAGGCCTTGGTCTTGAAGCTCAGCTGGAACTTCGCCTCCAGCGCATCGACCGGGATCGGCCCCGGGACGGTGTTGTTGGGATTGGGCGAGTGCGGCGCCTCGTTGGCATCGCTGCTCCAGAACGCCGGCAGCAAGTACACCGGCTTGTAGGCGCGGAAGTTGAAGATGCCCAGCTTGGAATCGCGTGCCAGTTCCCAGCGGCTGTCGAGCAGCGAGCCCTTGCCGGCGTTGGCGATGGCGCTGTGCAGCGGATCTTCCATCGGATAGAGATCGCTGTTGGTGCGGGTCGCCTCGGGCGTGGCCACGGCTGCATCGGGTACAACGTCCTCGGCGATTTCCAGGTTCTTCTGGATGGCCTTGGCTTCCTTCGCGGCGATGTCGGCGCCGCGCGTGTCGCGTGCATGGCGTCCGTGCACGGCGTCGTAGCAGGCCAGGCGGTCGGCATCGACGGTGATGGAGACGCAAGCTTCAGGGGAAGCCGGGTCGGCGGGAGCCTGGGCCTGCGCCAGCAGTGGCGCGGCGGCGGCGATCAGGATCAGTGGGTGTGGCAGGCGGAACAAGCAATGGCGAACTGGCGGCATGCGGGGGGCTCGATGCGGTGGACGTCGCTGGAAACCAGTGTGGCATTGCGGCAATGCCACTGTCGTTAACGCAACTTGTCGTGGGAAGGGCGGGATGAAGCCCGCAGCGGTATCTCAGACGAACCAGGCGAAAGCAAACAGGCCGAGCATGGCGAAGGCGAGGCCAAGCTTGAGCACCACGCCGAAGACGATGCCGAGCCACGTACCGAAACCGACCTTGGCCGCCTTGCGCATCTCGCGGCCGTGGATCAGTTCGCCGCCGAGGGCGCCGACAAACGGGCCGGCGAACAGCCCGACCGGGCCGAAGAACAGGCCGGCGAACGTGCCCAGGACCGCTCCGACGACCGCGAGCCTGCTCGCGCCCACCCGCTTCGCCCCGATCGACGTGGCCAGCAGGTCGATGCCCAGCGACAGCACGGTCAGCACGCCCAGTATCACCAGCGGTACCCAGCCGACCTCGCGGAAATCCCCGGCCCAGGCAGCCAGCAACATCCCGGCGAATACCAGGGGCAGGCCGGGCAGGGCGGGCAATACCGTGCCGGCTATCCCGACCAGGATCAGAACCCCGGCCAATACGTAATAAATCGCCTGCAATTCCATACTAATTACCCCCTGTCAGAGCATGACTTTGCCCAGATTGCATTTTCACCCGGCCCGGGGTACTTTGCGGGCGCTGTGTTTGCCAGGGTCACCGTGAATCGTGGCCCGATGCGGTTGATCCATCGA
>DATDBK010000145.1:0-23732 GCA_036524935.1 Lysobacter sp.
GCGCTTGGCAATGGTGCTGGTGGACTCATCGATGGCGATGATGCCCTTGCCCGGGGCCACCATGGCCTGGGCGGTTTCGGCAAGCTGTTCGATGCTCATTGGACGTCCTGCAGGGAGCGGTGGGAAGCCCGGCATTATAGCCGCAGCGCGGCCTTCCCGTCCGCGCCCGGCAACCACGAATCAATGACTTGCGTTCCGGACACCCCGGATTTCAATACCAGTGCCAGGCCGGGGCAGCGAGCTGCCCCCGTCCCGGGCTAGAGCTCGCCCAGCCCTTCGGCGGTACCGTCGGCGCCGACCTGCAACAGGCGCAGCGTGTTGGTCGCGCCGTGCTGCTCCATGTGGTCGCCGCTGGTGAATATCACGCGGTCGCCGACGCTGAGCCGGTCCTCGTTGAACAGCTCCTTGATCGCCCTGCGCGCGGCATCGCGCGAGGTCAGGCCACGGCTGTCGAAGTCGTAGGCGACGACATCTCGCATCATCGTCATACGCCGGCGCGCGCCATCGTGGCGTGACATGGCGAAGATCGGCACCTGCGAGCGGAAGCGCGACAGGAAGCGCGCAGTGCCGCCGGATTCGGTCATCGCCACGATCGCGCGCACGCCGATGTGCTCGGACAGGAACATCGTCGCCATCGCGATGGCCTGATCGGCACGCTCGAGGTTGCGCGGCGCGGCCTCGAAGTCGGTGTCGCGGTTGAACTGGCGTTCGGCGCCCAGGCAGATGCGCGCCATCGCTTCGACCGCCTTGACCGGATAGCGCCCGGCGGCGGATTCCTGCGACAGCATCACCGCATCGGTGCCGTCGATGACGGCATTGGCGACGTCGAGCACTTCGGCGCGGGTCGGGATCGGACTGTCGACCATCGACTGCAGCATCTGCGTGGCGGTGATCACCACGCGGTTCTGCTCGAGTGCCTCGCGGATGATCTTCTTCTGCAGGCCGGGCAGCTCGGCATCGCCGATCTCCACGCCGAGGTCGCCGCGGGCCACCATGACGACGTCGCTGGCGTCGACGATCTCGGTCAGGTTCTCGATGGCTTCGGCGCGCTCGATCTTCGACACCAGCGCGGCATCGCAGCCGGCGGCGCGGGCGATGCGGCGGGCCTCGTTCATGTCTTCGGCATTGCGGCAGAACGACACCGCGATGAAGTCGGCACCGAGTTCGGCGGCGACCAGGATCAACTCCTTGTCGCGCTCGGTCAGTGCCCCCAGCGAAAGGCCACCGCCCTGCTTGTTGAGGCCCTTGCGGTCCGACAGCGCGCCGTCGTTGAGGACGGTGGTGATGATGCGCGGGCCTTCGATGGCGCCCACGCGCAGCTGCAGCAGGCCGTCGTCGAGCAGGAGGACGTCGCCGGGACGCACGTCGTTGGGCAGGCCGAGGTAGCTCACGCCCACTTCGCGCAAGTTGCCGAGCGGCGCGTCGACGCTGGCGACCAGGTCGAAGCGGTCGCCAGCCTTGAGCAGGACGCGGCCTTCGGCAAAGCGCTCGATGCGGATCTTCGGACCGGGCAGGTCGGCGAGGATGCCGACTTCGACACCGACGCGCAGCGCGGCTTCGCGCACGGCCTGGGCACGGGCGACCTGCGAGGACGGATCGCCATGCGAGAAGTTGAGCCGGACAACGTCGACGCCGGCGGTAAGCAGTGCGTCGAGCACTCCCGGCGGATCAGTGGCCGGGCCGAGGGTGGCGAGGATCTTGGTGCGGCGCTGGTTGGTCGTCATCGAATGCGGCTCGTGCTCGTTGCGTTTCAATTGATCCCGCCGACGCTAGCACAGCTATGCGTTCATACGGATTGAATACGCATGCAATCCGCGACGCGATTCGCCCATACCGCGGCGGATGCAAGGAAGTGGTCTGCAATCACCCGGTCAAAAGCAGACCACCCGCCGCCAAGCCGCCGCCCTCAGGCCGCCAGCAGCCCCTGCAGCTCATCTGGCGCATTGGCCAGATGCAGTGCCCCGGCCTCGCGCAGCTCCACTTCGCCGCCAAAGCCCCACAGCACGCCGACGTTGCGCATGCCGTGGTGACGCGCGCCTTCGATGTCCATGCGCCGGTCGCCGATCATCCAGCACTCTTCGGGCGCGACATCGAAGCGCCGCAGTGCCTCGCCGATCAGCTGGTCCTTGTGGCTGATGCTGCCATCCAGCGTGGCCCCGACCACGTCGTCGAAGCGATGGCCGAACGGCAGGTGGGCGGCGATCTTGCGCGCGTGCGGCTCGTTCTTCGCCGTGACCACCGCCAGGCGGTGGCCGGCCGCATGCAGGGCCTCGATGGTTTCGCCGATGCCGGCATAGACCTCGTGCTCAGCCCAGCCGTGACTTTCGAAGCGATCGCGGTAATGCAGCACTGCCTGCTCGACGTGCTGCGGGTCGTCAAGCAGCGGGCCGAAGCTGGTGCGCAGGGCCGGGCCGATCCAGCGACGCAGTTCCGACTGCGGCGGTACCGGCAGGCCCATCTGGTTGAGCGCGTACTCGACGCAGCGGGTGATGCCGACCGCCGAGTCGATCAGGGTGCCGTCCATGTCGAAGAACAGGGTTGCCATGGTCGTGCTTGTGCTCAGCCGCGCGCCTTGAGCGCCGTCACTGCCGGCAGCTCCTTGCCCTCGAGGAACTCGAGGAAGGCGCCGCCGCCGGTCGAGATGTAGGACACGTCCTGCTCGATGCCGTACTTGTCGACTGCGGCCAGGGTGTCGCCGCCACCGGCGATCGAGAACGCCTTGCTGGCGGCGATCGCGCGCGCCAGCGTTTCGGTGCCCTTGCCGAACGCGTCGAACTCGAACACGCCGACCGGGCCGTTCCAGACCACCGTACCGGCCGACTTGATCAGCTCCGCATAGCGCGCTGCCGTGTCCGGGCCGATGTCGAGGATCATGTCGTCGGCGCCGACGGCATCGACCGACTTGACCGTGGCCGGGGCGTCGGCGGCGAAGGCCGGCGCGACCACCACGTCGGTGGGCACCGGGATGTCGGCGCCGCGCGCCCTGGCGTCGGCCATGATCTGCTTCGCGGTGTCGACCAGGTCGTTTTCGACCAGCGACTTGCCGACGTTGTGCCCCATTGCGGCGATGAACGTGTTGGCAATGCCACCGCCGACGATCAGCTGGTCGACCTTGCCGACCAGCGACGACAGCAGTTCGAGCTTGGTCGAGACCTTGGAGCCGGCAACGATTGCCAGCAGCGGCCGCGCCGGGTTGTCGAGCGCCTTGGCGAGCGCATCGAGCTCGGCCATCAGCAGCGGACCGCCGGCGGCCACGCTGGCGAAACGGATCGCGCCATGGGTCGAGGCCTGGGCGCGGTGCGCGGTGCCGAACGCATCCATGACATAGACGTCGCACAGCGCCGCGTACTTCTTCGACAGCGTCTCGTCGTCCTTGCCCTCGCCGACGTTCATGCGGCAGTTCTCGAGCAGCACCAGCTGGCCAGGCGCGACGTCGACGCCATCGACCCAGTCCTTGACCAGCGGCACGTCGATGCCGAGCAGCTCCGACAGGCGCCTGGCCACCGGTGCGAGCGAGTCAGCCTCGCTCCACACGCCCTCCTTCGGCCGGCCCAGGTGGGAGGTGACCATCACCGCCGCGCCCTTCTCCAGCGCCAGCCGGATCGTCGGCACGGCCGCGGTGATGCGCTGCGCGGAGGTGATGCGGCCGCCGTCGATGGGCACGTTGAGGTCTTCGCGGATCAGCACGCGCTTGCCGCGCAGATCGAGGTCGGACATGCGGACGATGGACATGGGGGGCGCTCCGGGTGAATGCGTAGCCGCGTATTGTCGCGGCCCCCGCCCCGGAATGAAACCGCCGCCTTCCGGCAGCGGGCGCCCGGCCTAAGCCCCGCCCTGGCTTTCGGGGTCTTGTGCCGCGCCCTTTCCCGCGGCCGTCCCGGGTTGGCGCAACAAGGTCAGCGCGAATGCGGAGACGACCAGCGCGCCCAGCACCAGCACCGACCACAGCAGCCACGATGTCCAGTCGCGTCGCGCGGTCAGGGCCGTTTCTCCGGCCAGGACCTGCGGCGCTCCCAGGTAAGCCGGCGCAGGCTGCCAGTCGGCGCCACGTTGCCTGCGCATGGCATCGACCAGTTGCGGCAACGGTGAATCGGCACGGCGTGCGCGCGCACTGCCTGCGGCCAGCGCATAGGGCGCGGCCCCTTGCGCGAGGAACACGACCACTTCCGGGCGGTAACCCAGGCGCAGCGTCGGTTCGCCGCTGACGGGCGAGTTCGCGCTCAGGCGCCAGTAGCGGTCGCGAACAACGTGATCCAGCGCGCGCCCGCCGGATCGGCTTGCGCGTCCCGCCGAATCGACCTGCCAGGCCATCCACGGGCCGGCCCGCAGGCGCCAGTCGCCATCGGCGGCATCGCGGCTTTCCAGCCGCCACTCGACCGCGTGATTGCCGGGCAGGTCGACATCGACCTGCTGTACCGGAAACCGTCCTTCGATGCTGAACTCGAAAGCCTCGCGACCGGACTGTTCGTGGTCGACGCGGCGGCCGCGCAACGGTTGCCATTGCGGCGTCGCGGCGACCGCAGCGCTGGCAAGCTCGGCGCTGACCGCGGTGATCTCGACGGCCTGGCCGGCGCGGTCTGGCGTGAGTCGCAGATAGCGCATGGGGCGGCCATCGGCTGTCGTCAGTTCGATGCGCTGCTGCAGCAGGCGGCGACCCTCGCGCTGCAGGTCGACCAGTCGCCCGCGCGTGGGCAACGAGTGCCACTGATCGAGGTCGTCGCTGCCTTCGACGCGAAAGCCCAGGTCGAGCGCCGCCACCGGTTGCCACTGAAGCACCAGCGCGTTGATCGCTTCATGCACCTGGCTGGCGTCGACCAGCAACACGCTCTGCGGCAGCGCCGCCGCCGTGGTGCCGATGACACGCGCCTCGACAGTGCGCAGCCGGCCGTCGCCATCGATTCCGCCGACCAGTTCCCAGCCTCCGGCTGGACCATCGGCGGGGGTCGCCGGCAGCCTGAACCACGGCAACGCGATCCGGTCCGGCGCCCGCGCGAGCGGCTGCTCCGGCGCGAACAGCGCGGACGGCACGGCCGCGCCATCGCCGTTGCGCACCTCGAAGTCACGCAGGTCCGACGTGTGGAGCTGGCGGTACACCGACGCATCCAGCGTCACGCGGTACGCGCCGCCATCGTCCCGGCTCAGCCTGAGCGGCCACTGCTGTGCGAAATCCTCCTGCGCGACGGCGGCACCGGTGAACAACAGGCAGGCGATCAGGGCGAGGCGTTTCATGGGCTGACCTCGAACTCCGTCCGCAGCGAGCGCGGCGGCGCGGGTGCGAAATAACCGACCAGGGTGCACAGCAGGCCGTAGGCAATGAACGAGGCGATTCCGAACATCGTGCCCAGATGCGAGCGATCGACCAGGATCAGCTTGACCAGCACCACCGCCATCAACACCGCACCGGCGCGCCACAGGTCGCGCTGTCCACGGCGCGAGCCGAGGATCCATCCGAACACGCCGAGCACGCTCCAGACGATGGTCAGGCTGGTCTGCACCAGGCTGGTCGAGAACATCGAGCCACCCCAGGCGACGTCGCCGGCGTGGTGGACGGTGCGCAGGGTGATCACCGTGATCAGCGCGAACCCCGCCGCTGCCAGCAGCGGGATGCGTCGCTCACGCAACGCGTCCGACACCAGTGGCGACGCCAGCCATGCAGCGACGAGGCCGACCACGGCCAGCTGCGCCAGGTCGAGCGGATTGAGCAGTGGCAGCCACGGCAACGGGTCGCTGCTGCCCGGCAAGGTCAGCGCAACGGCTCCGCCGAGTGCAAGCGCGAGCACGAACACGAACTGCAGGGGCGTGCGCCACTGCTCGAAGCGTTCCGCCAGCGGTGTCGCGATCCACTGCGCGCGCCACTGCACCAGCGCGGCAATGCACCAGCATGGCAAGCCGAATGCGGCGATCTGCCAGCCGTCGCCCAGCCCGGCCTGGCTGGCCAGTTGATGCAGGCACAGACCCAGGGCGAGCGCCCACGACCACAGCCACAACGAATGGGCGAGCGCGAGTTCGCCGCCTGCCTCATCGCGCAGGCAACGCAGGCTGCGCCAGCCGGCGAGCGCGAACAGCAACCACGACACGCCGCCCAGGCCGGCAAACGGATGCGCATGCGACGCGTCCTGCGCCAGCGCCAGCGGCAGTGCCGCGGCCATCGTCGCGACGACGGTCCAGGCGAGGGCGCGCGCAGGCGCGCGCCGGTACACCTCGGCCAGGACCCAGCCGGTCACCGCCGCGAACATCAGCACGACGTCGGGCCATTCCTGCGACGTGACGAAGCGATCGATCTCGTGCAGGCCATTGCCGCACCACCAACCCAGGCCCCACAGGTAATAGACCAGCGCCGGCGGGTCGGCAGACACGCGCCGGTAGCTCCACGCGCTGGCGAAGCCTGCGATCGCGATCAGCAACGCACCCATGCAGGCCGCGTTCAAGACTGGCGTCGCTGCGACCGGATTGTCGAGCAGGCCAATCGCGAAGGCGCCGGCAGCCAGAAGTTGCAGCACCAGTCCGGCAAACTGCGGCAACTGCCGTTGCTGATGCGAACCCAGCCAGACCAGTGCGGCCCCCTCGAGGGCGAACACGCAGGCGGTGGCCTGCGCCGACAGTGCCAACGGCACGGCCAGCGTGGCAAATCCCACCGCGAGCAGCGCGTACGAAGTAGCCAGCGTGACGAAGCGCTCGCGGCGGCGCAGCCACCATGCCAGGGCCGTGTACACCACGGCCAGCATCAGGGCGCACAAGGCCAGCGACATGCGCTCGCCTTCGAGCAGTCCCGCCTGCAACGAGAACGCCACCAGCGGCGTGCCGAACACCAGGCAGCCATCGATCCGGTCGCGCTTGCCCTCCGGCCTTTGCTGCGCGTACAGGATCGGCACCAGCAGATAGCAGAAGAAGAACAGCAGCAGGAATGGTTCGGTGGTGGCGAAGTGCTCGGGCTTGTAGCTCAGCACGCCCCAGATCGTTCCGATGCCAAAGGTGAAGACGAACCCCATCAGGTTCAGCGTGCGCCACGGCCGCCACCAGGCGATCGCGAAGATGGCCAGGTTGAGCACGGCGTAATAGCCGAACAGCGCGACGTGGCTGCCCGTTCCCGTCGACAACAGGATCGGCGCGAGGAAGCCCGCCAGGATCCCGAGCACCGCCAGCGCGATCGCGTTCTGGCGCACCGCCAGTACACCGGCGCCGGCCACCAGCGCCACGCTCAACGCGAATGCGACACCCGCCGGTAGCAGCTGGTAGAACCGGAACGCCGCAAAGATCACCAGCAG
The DNA here is from genome assembly GCA_036524935.1 of Lysobacter sp. GTDB lineage: Bacteria > Pseudomonadota > Gammaproteobacteria > Xanthomonadales > Xanthomonadaceae > Lysobacter_J. Next base: position 7,266 of record DATDBK010000145.1, read on the forward strand.
CAGCACACCGATCGCACCACCCTGCAGGCTCAGCGCAAAACTGCGCCTGACCTCGCGCTGGCGCCAGCCGAAGACCAGCGCGGCCAGCGCCGAGGCGGCAATGCCTGCCATGCGCAGTTCGACCGGCATCCGCATCCAGCCCTGGTCGGACGCGTAGTTCAGCAGCGCGGCGATGCCGGCGAAGAACACCAGAACGCCGACCTTGACCGGCACGTTGCCTTCGGTGAACCACCTGCGTATCGCACGCGTCGCCAGATCGAAGAAGTCGGGGCGCGGCGGCTCGCGCGACACACGTGCGTACTGGGGCGCAGCCCGTTCCCGCGCGGGTGCGGGCAACGGTTGCGCTGGCGTTGGCTGCACCGGCACGGTCGGTTGCGGCTGCGTCGGCGGCGCGGGTTGCGCTGACGCAGGGGCGACGGGACGTCCGGCGGGCGGTGGCGCGCTCGCGGCGGCCGACGGCGCCTGGCCGCGCATCCATTCCTGGAGTGTCGGTCCGTCGTCCTGCTGCGGAGCTGCCTGCTGCGGAGCTGCCTGCTCCGGAGCGGCCTGCGCCCGGGCGGCCTGCTCGCGAACCACGTATTGCGAACGCAGCTGCACCACCTGCGCCTCGAGGACGGCGACGCGCGTCTTCAGTCCCCCGATCATGGCCAGCGCAACGATCAACAGCACCGGCACCGACAGCACCAGCAGCACCAAGATTCCAATCCCGCCAGCCATCCGTGGGCCCCCTGTTGTGGATCTGGGCACACCTTACCGCAAGCGCGCACGCCCGGTTCAGTTCGACGCGCTGAACCACTTTGCACAACATTATGTGTTGACCAACTGGCGCCACCACACTATGTTGTGCCCGTCGGTGCCGGCCTCGCGGTCGGCTTAAAAGGGAAGTCCGGTGCGGCCACGCCAGATCGAGTCACTCGATCGAGCGGCCAACTCCGGCGCTGCCCCGCAGCGGTAGTGGAAACGAACGCCGTCATGGCACTGGGCCCAAGGCCTGGGAAGCGACGGTCAGTAGGTGAGGTGACCAGCGGCAAACGCCCGGTCCTCGCGTCCAGAGCCCGAAGACCTGCCGACAGCCGCGCGTTGCACACCGCGCGGTGACCGGCCAGCGAGTCTTCGGAGGGAAGACGGTCGGTGTCGCACGGTGGCGCCCGCGTCTGTCGAAGAACGCGTTCGCCACCACAGGACCGTCTCGGCCTGAGCGACGCCGCAACCGCAATCTCCGGAACCGCGCCACGCTGTCCTTCGAGGGAAGGTCGGCCAGCCGTGCGCCCACGCACCGGAGCTATCAGCATGACCACCACCACCGACGCGCCCGCCGCCAGCAAGGCTACCGCCAACCCGCAGGCCCCGTTCGCCGCGACCGCGCAGGGCGAGTCCGCCGGCTTCGCCCTGACCCCGCCGGCCGCAAACCTCACCATGACGGTGACCAAGCGCAACGGCCGCCGCGACCCGGTCGACCTCAACAAGATCGTGCGCGCGGTGACGCGCAACTGCGACGGCCTGTTCGCGGTCGACCCGATGCGCGTGGCCACCCGCACCATCTCCGGCCTCTACGATGGCGCGACCACGCGCGAGCTGGACGAACTGTCGATCCGCACCGCCGCCCTGCTCACCGCCGAGGAGCCCGAGTACGGCCGGCTCGCTGCGCGCCTGCTCGCCGGCGTGATCGAGAAGGAAGTCGCCGGCATCGAGATCCACGCGTTCTCGCAGTCGGTGCAGCGCGGTTTCGACCTCGGCCTGATCAACGAGCGCCTGCTGACGTTTGTCCAGGCCAACGCGCGCAAGCTCAATGACGCAATCGATCCGATCCTCAACCAGCGCTTCGACTACTTCGGCCTGCGCACGCTGTATGACCGCTACCTGCTGCGCCACCCGACCGCGCGCACGGTGATCGAGACGCCGCAGCAGTTCTTCCTGCGCATCGCCTGCGCGCTCAGCGAGGATGTCAGCGACGCGCTGGCGCTGTACCGGCGCATGGCGCAGCTGGATTACATCCCGAGCTCGCCGACGCTGTTCAACTCCGGCACCACCCACGAACAGCTGTCGAGCTGCTTCCTGCTCGACTCGCCGGAAGACTCGCTGGAAAGCATCTACAAGCGCTACATGGACGTCGCCAAGCTGAGCAAGTTCAGCGGCGGCATCGGCCTGAGCTACACCCGCATCCGCTCGCGCGGTTCGCTGATCCGTTCGACCAACGGCCTCAGCAACGGCATCGTGCCGTGGCTCAAGACACTCGACGCCTCGGTTGCGGCAGTCAACCAGGGCGGCAAGCGCAAGGGCGCGGCCTGCGTCTATCTGGAGCCGTGGCACGCCGACGTCGAGGAGTTCCTCGAACTGCGCGACAACACTGGCGACGAGGCGCGGCGCACGCATAACCTCAACCTCGCCAACTGGATCCCGGACGAGTTCATGCGCCGGGTCGAGGCCGACGGCGACTGGTCGTTGTTCGATCCGGCCCGGGTGCCGCAGCTGACCGACCTGTGGGGCGAAGCGTTCGAGCGCGCCTACCACGCCGCCGAAGTGGCCGGCCTGGCCACGCGCACCGTCAAGGCGCGCGAGCTGTACAGCCGCATGGTGCGGACGCTCGCCCAGACCGGCAACGGCTGGATGAACTTCAAGGACAAGTCCAACCGCGCCTGCAACCAGACCCTGCGCGAAGGCAACGTGGTCCACCTGTCGAACCTGTGCACCGAGATCCTGGAGGTCACCTCGCAGGAGGAGACCGCAGTGTGCAACCTGGGTTCGATCAACCTGTCGCACCACGTCGAGCTTTTCGCCGAAGGCCCGGTGCATGGCGAAGACGGTCGCTTCGATTTCGACAAGCTGGCCGAGACCGTTCGCCTGGCCGTGCGCCAGCTCGACCGCGTGATCGACCTGAACTTCTATCCGATCGAGACCGCGCGCCGCGCCAACCTGAAATGGCGTCCGGTCGGCCTGGGCGTGATGGGCCTGCAGGATGTGTTCTTCAAGCTGCGCATGCCGTTCGATTCCGAGCAGGCGCGGGCGCTGTCGAAGCAGATCGCCGAAGCGGTGTACTTCCACGCGCTGTCGGCCTCCAACGAGCTGGCGATGGAACGCGGCCGCCACCCGTCGTTCGCCGATACCCGCGCCTCGCAGGGCGAGCTGCAGTTCCAAGCGTGGGACGTGACCCCGTCCGACGCCCACGGCTGGGACAGCCTGCGTGCGCGCATCGCCGAACACGGCCTGCGCAACTCGCTACTGATCGCGATCGCTCCGACCGCGACAATCGCCTCGATCGCCGGTTGCTACGAATGCATCGAGCCGCAGATTTCGAACCTGTTCAAGCGCGAGACCCTGTCGGGCGACTTCCTGGTGGTCAACCGCTACCTGGCCGAGGAGCTCAAGACGCTCGGCCTGTGGACGCCGGAACTGCGCGACCGCATCAAGATGGCCGAAGGCTCGATCCAGGGCATCAAGGAGATTCCCGAGTCGCTGCGCGCGGTCTACCGCACCGCGTGGGAACTGCCGATGCGCTCGCTGATCGACATGGCGGCCGATCGCGGCGCCTTCATCGACCAGAGCCAGTCGCTGAACCTCTTCATCGAGAGCCCGAACATCGGCCAGCTGTCGTCGATGTACATGTACGCGTGGAAGAAGGGGCTCAAGACCACCTACTACCTGCGCTCGCGTCCGGCGACGAAGATCGCCAAGGCCACCGTCAGCGGTGTCGCCGAAGTGGCGAAGCCGGAGTACACCGCAGTCGAAGCGGTGGCGTGTTCGCTCGAGAACCCGGAAAGCTGCGAAGCCTGCCAGTAACACTGACGTTGCCCCTCTCCCGCCTGCGGGAGAGGGGTTGGGGTGAGGGCCGCTCCGTGCGCATCGCGAAGCGCGCCCTCATCCGCCCTTCGGGCACCTTCTCCCGCCCGCGGGAGAAGGTCCTGACCCACACCTTCCCTCCAGCCGGCGACACGACGCGCGAACAGCCCTCCCCGTGGAACGCAGCGTCCATCGCCCCTGAGGGGCAAGGTCCATCGAGGCAACACCATGTCCGACACGCACCTGCTCGACCCCGGCTTCGACCTCACCCTGCGGCCGATGCGCTACCCGAAGTTCTACGAGATGTACCGCGATGCGATCCGCAACACCTGGACCGTCGAGGAGGTCGATTTTTCGCTGGACGTCAACGACCTCAAGCACAAGCTGGGGCCGGCCGAGCGCCACCTGATCGAGCGCCTGGTCGCGTTCTTCGCCACCGGCGACAGCATCGTCGCCAACAACCTGGTGCTGAACCTGTACCAGCACATCAACGCGCCCGAGGCGCGCATGTACCTGTCGCGGCAGCTGTACGAGGAAGCGCTGCATGTGCAGTTCTACCTGACCCTGCTCGACACCTATCTGCCCGATCCGGTTGCGCGCGCCAGGGCATTCGACGCGGTGCAGAACATTCCCTCGATCCGCGCCAAGGCCGAGTTCTGCTTCAAGTGGATCGATTCGATCCAGGGCCTGCAGCGCATTGAAACCACGGACCAGCGCCGCCAGTTCCTGCTCAACCTGATCTGCTTCGCCTGCTGCATCGAAGGGCTGTTCTTCTTCGCCGCGTTCGCCTACGTCTATTACCTGCGCTCGCGCGGACTGCTGCACGGCCTGGCCTCGGGCACCAACTGGGTGTTCCGCGACGAGAGCTGCCACATGGCGTTCGCCTTCGAGGTGATCAGCACCGCACGCAGCGAACAGCCGGAGTTGTTCGACGACGAGCTGCAGCGCCAGGTCGTGCAGATGCTGGAGGAAGCGGTGGAGTGCGAGATGCAGTTCGCCCAGGACGTGCTGTCGGGCGGCGTCGCCGGACTGTCGCCCAAGGACATGCGCCAGTACCTGCAGTACTGCGCCGACCAGCGCCTGGCGCAGCTCGGGATGCCGCGCCATTTCGGTGCCACCAATCCGTTTGCGTTCATGGACCTGCAGGACGTGCAGGAAGTGACCAACTTCTTCGAGCGCCGCGTCTCGGCATACCAGGTAGGCGTGCAGGGCGAGGTCGCTTTCGATGCCGCGTTCTGAGTCCAACCCGCCCCCTCTTCCGCGCGCGGGAGAGGGCCCGGGTGAGGGCCACCCCGTCTCACCTCCGACCGAAGCACGCATGACCGAGATCGTCTTCCCCGACCACACCAACCATCTCGGCACGCTGTTCGGCGGCCAGGCACTGGCATGGATGGACAAGGTCGCCTTCGTCGCCGCCTCGCGCTATGCGCGCAGCACCGTCGTCACCGCGCGCTCGGAGCAAATCGATTTCCACGTAGCCGTGCCCAAGGGCGCGCTGGTGGAACTGGTCGCACGGGTGGTCGGCACCGGCCGCAGCTCGCTGCAGGTCGAGGTCGACATGTTCCGTGAAGACCTGATGACCGGCGACACGCAGCTGGCGACCCGCGGCCGCTTCACGATGGTCGCCCTCGACGCGCACGGCCAGCCCACCCCCGTAGCCGCTCTCCGTAGCCGCTCTCCGTAGCCCGGGTAAGCGAAGCGCACCCGGGACCGGGGCTGCACCCGTAACCCGTAACCCGTGCCCCGTAACCGGCACGCAATCGACCACGTCGCTCCGTTGACGCCCCACCTCCCCGGCGCTAACGTAGCGCCGTCGTGGTGATCATCGCTTCATAAAGATGGAGCGATGTGACAAGCGCCGCCGGGTGACCGGCGATGCCAGAGGGAATCCGGTACGGACGCCATGTCCAATTCCGGAGCTGCCCCGCAGCGGTATATGGGAACGACCGCCATTCATGCACTGGGCTTGCCCGGGAAGCGATGGCCAGTAGGTGGAGACCTTGCGGTCCCCGCGCCCACAAGCCCGAAGACCTGCCCCGACCGGAGGGTCCGCCCTCCGTCCGACCCCCGACCGCACGGCTCCGGCTGCGCGGCCGGTTCGCCCGCGGGGGCGAAGGTCGAAGGCAGGTCGAAGTTCCGACGTCGCTTGCGGCTGCGGACGCGCGCCCATGCCCTCCTTCGTTGCCCTGCGTCATGCATATGCATCGCAGGTACTTAAACCATGATCCAGGTAACCCACCTCGGCTTCCCGCGCACCGGCGCGCGACGCGAGCTCAAGCAAGCCCTCGAGTCGTTCTGGAAAGGCCAGACGACTGCCGCGGAACTCCACGACGTTGCTCGCGAGCTGCGTGCCCGCCACTGGCAACTCGCACGCGATGCCGGTGTCGATGTCGTGCCGTGCAACGACTTCTCCCTGTACGACCACGTGCTCGACACGGCGGTGCTGTTCGACGCCATTCCGGCCTCGCACCGCGACGTCTTCGAGCGCGACCCGCTGGCCGGCTACTTCGCCCTCGCCCGCGGCCTGCAGGACGGCCACCACGATCTCCACGCACTGGAGATGACCAAGTGGTTCGACAGCAACTACCACTACCTGGTGCCGCAGTTCGAGGTCGACCAGACGTTCCGGTTGCGTGGCGACAAGGCGCTGGCGGAGTTGGTCGAAGCGCGCGCACTCGGGTTCGATGCGCGTCCCGTGCTGCTCGGTCCGGTGTCGTTCCTCAAGCTGGGCAAGCGCGTCGACGGCGGCTGCCCACTGGAACTGCTCGACGCACTGCTGCCGGCCTACGTGCAACTGCTGGAGCAATTGAAGGCGGCCGGTGCATCTTGGGTGCAGATCGATGAGCCGTGCCTGGTGCTCGACCTCGGCGAGGCCGATCGCGACGCCTACCGGCGCGCCTTCGCCGCCCTCGCCGCCGCCGATGCACCGCAGATCCTGCTCGCCACCTACTTCGGCGACCTCGACGATAACCTCGGGCTGGTCGCCGGACTTCCCGTGCAGGCGGTGCACGTCGACCTGGTGCGCGCACCGCAGCAACTCGAGCGCGTCCTCGCCGCGTTGCCGCCGGAATGCGCACTGAGCCTGGGCGTGGTTGACGGTCGCAATGTCTGGCGTGCCGACCTGGATGCGGCACTTGCACAGGTGCGAACCGCCGGGTCCCGGCTGCGTTGGCTGGCGCCTTCATGTTCGTTGTTGCACGTCCCGATCGACCTCGATCTCGAGCGAAAGCTGCCGCAGCCGCTGCGTGGCGGCATGGCCTTCGCGCGGCAGAAGCTGGAGGAGCTGCGCCTGATCGCCGATGCCGTTGCCGGCGATGCCGATGCGCCGGCCGCGATTGCAGCGGCACAGGCAACGCGCGCCGCGCATCGCAGTGCACCGCAGCTGAGCAACGCAGACGTTCGCGCACGCGTGGCCACGCTGGACCCGGCGATGAGCCAACGCGACACGCCCTACCCGCAACGCGCCCGGTTGCAGCAGCAACGCCTGTCACTGCCGCCGCTGCCGACCACGACGATTGGCTCGTTCCCGCAGTTGTCGCTGGTGCGCAAGGCGCGTGCGGACCACAAGGCAGGCAAGCTCGACACGGCCGGCTACCGGCAGTTCCTCGAGCGCGAGATCGACAACTGCCTGCGCGAACAGGAAGCCATCGGCCTGGACGTGCTCGTGCACGGAGAGTTCGAACGCAACGACATGGTCGAGTACTTCGGCGAACAACTGGACGGCTTCGCCTTCACCTCGCACGGCTGGGTACAGAGCTACGGGTCGCGATGCGTGAAGCCGCCGGTGCTGTACGGCGATGTCAGCCGACCGCGGGCGATGACGGTGGAATGGACCGCTTACGCCCAGTCGCGCACGCAGTATCCGGTGAAGGGCATGCTGACCGGGCCGGTGACGATCCTGCAGTGGTCGTTCGTGCGCGACGACCAGCCACGCGCCGACACCTGCCGGCAGATCGCCCTGGCGCTGCGTGACGAAGTGGTGGACCTGGAAGCGGCCGGCATCGCCATCATCCAGATCGACGAGCCGGCGCTGCGCGAAGGACTGCCGTTGCGCCGGGCGGACTGGCCGAACTACCTGGCGTGGGCGGTGGACGCCTTCCGCCTGTCCGCCGGCGCGGTCGCCGATACAACGCAGATCCACACCCACATGTGCTACGCCGAGTTCAACGACATCATCGATGCGGTCGCCGCCCTCGATGCCGACGTGATTTCGATCGAGACCTCGCGCTCGCGGATGGAGCTGCTGGATGCGTTTGCGCGCTTCCGCTATCCCAACGGGATCGGGCCGGGTGTCTATGACATCCATGCCCCGCGCGTGCCCTCGCCCGATGAGATCGGCGAACTGCTCGGCAAGGCAATGCAGGTGATCCCGGCGGCACAGCTGTGGGTCAACCCCGACTGCGGCCTCAAGACGCGTGGCTGGCCGGAGGTGCGGCGGGCCCTGAGCGCGATGGTCCAGGCCACGCGCGAACTGCGCCTGGGGCTGGCAGCGGCCTGACGGACGATGGACCCGCCTGCCCGACGGCCCGGGCAGGCGGCCTCCATTGCATCCTGGCCTGGCGCAGGACTAAATAGCCGGCATCCTGACGGGAATCCCCGCTGCCATGTCGCCAATGCGCCTGCCTCGCAGCCACGTCCTCTGGCTCGCCCTGATCGCAGTCGCGCTGCTGGTCCTGCGGCTCTTCAGCAACCAGCACTACGGCTTCCACCGCGACGAGCTGGCGCTGCTCGACGATGCACGCAGCCTGGCCTGGGGCTACGTCGCCTACCCACCGCTGACGCCTGCACTGGCCCGGGTGTCGCTGGAACTGTTCGGGGATTCGCTCAGCGGTTTCCGCGTGTTCGCGGCATTGGCGCAGAGTATCGGCGCCGTGCTGGCCGGGTTGATCGCACGCGAGATGGGTGGGACGCGAAGCACCCAGGTGGTGACGGCGTTGTTCGCGGCACTGGCGCCGTTCTCGATGGTGGCCGGCGGACTGATGCAGTACGTCAGCATCGATTACCTGTGGTGGGTGCTGCTGGCCTGGCTGATGCTGCGCCTGGTCAACAGCGGTGACCCGCGCTGGTGGCTGGCGATCGGCGCCGTCATCGGCCTGGGCATGCTGACCAAGTACACGATGGTGTTCTTCGTCGCCGGGATCGTGGTGGCGACACTGGCGACACCGTTGCGCTCGCACCTGCGCAGTCGCTGGTTGTGGCTGGGCGTGGCGCTGTCACTGCTGCTGTTCCTGCCCAATGCGCTGTGGCAGTGGCGGCACGATTTCATCTCGCTGGACTTCCTGCAGACGATCCATGCGCGTGACGTGCGCATCGGCCGCACCCGGGATTTCCTGATCGAGCAGTTGTATGGCAATGCGGGCCTGATGGCGCTGCCGGTGTGGCTGGCAGGACTGGCCTGGTTGATGTTGTCGAAGGCAGGCCGACGCTACGCCGTGGTTGCCTGGATGTATGCGGTGCCGCTGCTGCTCTTTGCCCTGGCCCAGGGCCGTGCGTATTACCTGGCGCCGGCGTACCCGATGCTGCTCGCGGCCGGTTGCGTCGCGATCGAGCAGTTCCTGCACCGGCAAGGGCCACTGCGCGCCGGCTACGCGTTCACCGGCACCGCGCTGCTGACTGTCTGGGTAGTCGCGATGGCGTTGGCCAGCGGCCTGATCGGTTTGCAGTTCTCGGCGGTCAACTCGATGGGCTGGCGCATCAGCCGCGCGGCGCACGACAACTTCGCCGAGCAGATCGGCTGGCAGGAGCTGGTCACCGAGGTCGCGCGCATCTACCACGCATTGCCGGCCGCCGAACGCGCTCACACGGCGGTGTTCACCAACAACTACGGCGAGGCCGGCGCGATCAACCTGTACGGGCCGAAGCTGGGTTTGCCGGTAGCGATCAGCCCGGTCAATTCGTACTGGTACAAGGGTTACGGGTCGACGCCGCCGCAAACCGTGATCGTGCTCGGCGACACGCGCGAGGACATTGCCGATGCGCCGGGTGATTGCGTGCTGGCCGGTCGGGTCCGCAATGGCTACGGCGTGCCCAACGAGGAGACGGAAGACCATCCGGACATCTTCATCTGTCGCAACCTGCGCATTCCGTGGGCGCAGGCGTGGCCGAAGATGCAGAAGTTCGGCTAGACGTTACCGGTGATGGGTACGCCGAGCGGAATCGCGCCCTTGCGTTCCTGCAGTCCAAGGCCGTAGCGAAGGCTGTAGCCGATTTTCTCGGCATGCTCGCAGGCGAGCGCGGCATGTTCGGGCGCCAGCAGCGACTGGGCGGTCTGGCGCCACAGCGTCAGCCACTGGTCGAAATGCTCGGGGCGGATCGGGTGTGGCCGGTGCGCGGCCATCGGCTGGCCGCGGTAGCTGCGTGTGCCGAGCAGGACCGATGACCAGAACGTTGTCAGCAGCCGCTTGTGTTCGGGCCAGTCGTCGATGGCGGCATTGAAGACGGGGCCCAGGTCCGGATGTACCCGGACCTGCTCGTAGAAGGTCTCCACGAGGGTCGCCAGCTGCTGTTCGTCAAGCTGTGGAAGGTCGTTCATTGCCCTTCCAGTGGGGGCTGTTTGCACTAAAAGCAAGGCAGCTTGTAGCCCGGGTAAGCGGAGCGCACCCGGGGCCGAAGCGCACGAGTCCCGGGTGCGCTCCGCTTACCCGGGCTACAGACCCCCGTGATCCTTTCGCAAGAGCCCAGAAAAGAAAAAGCCGGCGAAAGCCGGCCTTTTCTGCGATGCCCAGGTGCGCGGCTTACTTGCCGGCGACAACCTTGACCATCTCGAGGCACTTGTTCGAGTAGCCCCACTCGTTGTCGTACCAGCTCACGAGCTTGACGAAGGTCGAATCCAGCGCGATGCCGGCGTCGGCGTCGAAGATCGAGGTGCGCGCGTCGCCGCGGAAATCGGTGGCGACCACCTTGTCTTCGGTGTAACCGAGGATGCCCTTCAGCGCGCCTTCGGACTGCGCCTTCATTTCGGCGCAGATCTCGGCGTAGGTGGCCGGCTTTTCCAGTTCGACGGTCAGGTCGACGACGGATACGTCCGAGGTCGGCACGCGGAAGGCCATGCCGGTGAGCTTCTTGTTGAGTTCGGGGATCACCACGCCAACGGCCTTGGCCGCGCCGGTGCTCGACGGAATGATGTTCTCGAGGATGCCGCGGCCACCGCGCCAGTCCTTGTTGGAGGGGCCGTCGACGGTCTTCTGCGTCGCCGTCGCGGCGTGCACGGTGGTCATCAGGCCACGCTTGATGCCCCACTTGTCGTTGACGACCTTGGCGATCGGCGCCAGGCAGTTGGTGGTGCACGACGCGTTGGAGATGATCGCTTCGCCGTTGTACTTGGTGTGGTTGTCGCCGTAGACGAACATCGGCGTGTCGTGCTTCGACGGGGCCGACAGCACGACCTTCTTCGCGCCGGCATCGAGATGCTTCTGCGCGGTGGCCTTGTCGAGGAACAGGCCGGTCGATTCGATGACGACGTCGGCGCCGACTTCGTCCCACTTCAGGTTGGCCGGATCGCGTTCCTGGGTCAGGCGGATCTTCTTGCCGTTGACCAGCAGGGTGTTGCCCTCGACCTTCACGTCGCCCTTGAAGCGGCCGTGGACGGAGTCGTAGCTGAGCATGTAGGCCAGGTAGTCCGGCTCAAGCAGGTCGTTGATGGCGACGATCTCGATCTCGCCATTGAAGTTCTGCACGGCCGAGCGAAGCACGTTGCGCCCGATGCGGCCGAAGCCGTTGATACCAACCTTGATGGTCATAGCTTGAAAGCTCCTGCGGCCGCGCCCGGCGCGGCGGATGGACGGGGAACGCACATTCTAACAGGCCCGCCCTTGCGGCCGGATGCACGGGCGGCGGGCGCAATGGAGGGGACTTGATCCTGATCAAGCGCGTCCGGTGGTCCCCCGCGAACTCGGGACACCCCAGCCAGCCGTGCAAAGGAATGACATCGCTGGTCGGCTAAAGTGCGCGCCATGATCAGAGCCCTCACCGCCGTCCTGCTTGCCCTCAGCCTCCTGCCCGCCCCTGCTGCCGCGTGGGGCCGGCTTGGCCACCGCCTGGTGGCGTCGCTGGCCTGGGACGATCTGACCCCGGCCGCCCGCGCGGCCGTCACGCAACTGCTTGCCGGCGAGCCGGAACCCACCCTCGCCGGCATCGCCAACTGGGCCGACGAGCTTCGCGAGCACGATCCCGACCTGGGCAAGCGCAGTAGCAAGTGGCACTACGTCAACATCGCCGAGGACGGGTGTGTCTACCAGCAGCCCCGGCATTGCCCCAACGGTGACTGCGTGGTTGAAGCGATACGGGCGCAGACCGCGATCCTTGGCGACACCAGGCGTTCGCAGGCCGAGCGCCTGCAGGCGCTGAAGTTCGTCGTCCACTTCGTCGGCGACGCCCACCAGCCGCTGCACGCCGGCTACGGGCACGACAAGGGCGGCAACGACTTCCAGGTGAACTTCGAGGATCGCGGCAGCAACCTGCACTCGCTGTGGGACAGCGGCATGCTCAGGAATGCCGGCCTCGACGAACCGGCCTACCTGCAGCGGCTACGCGCGATGCCGGCGGCGACGCCGACACCCGGCAAGGCGTTGCCGCCGCAGTCCGCGGCGTGGGCGGAACACTCCTGCGCGATCGTCAGGCGCCCCGGCTTCTATCCGGCCCGCGCCAGCATCGGGCCCGACTACGTGCAGACCTGGCGCCCGCTGGCCGAGGCGCAGCTGCGCCTGGGCGGCGCCGAGCTGGCGGCGACCCTCAACGCGGCACTGGGCCGACACTAGGGGCGAACCCGGCCTACACTCCGGGGCACGGCCCTCCGGGAGGCGAGCAAGTGACGATGTTCCCGCACGTCCAACCGTTCTTCCACGCCGACAGCAATACCTGGAGCTACGTAGCGCACGAGCCCGCCGGGCCGGCCGCGGTGGTGATCGACCCGGTGCTGGATTTCGATGCCAAGGCCGGACGCACCTCGACGACATCGGCGCAGCAGCTGCTCGACTACGTCCGCGATCACGGCCTGGACGTGCAATGGCTGTTGGAAACGCACGCGCATGCCGACCACCTGAGCGCCGGCCACTGGCTGAAGTCGCAGTGGCCCCAGGCCCAGCTGGCGATTGGCGAAGGCATCCGCGCGGTGCAGAAGACCTTCCGGCCGATCTTCAACCTCGGTGAGCACTTCCCGGTCGACGGTTCGCAGTTCGACCATCTCCTGGTCGACGGCGAGCGGTTTCTCGTCGGTACGCTCGATGCACGCGTGACCGCCGTCCCCGGCCATACCTGCGACAGCAGCGCCTACCTGATCGGCGATGCACTGTTCACCGGTGACTCACTCTTCATGCCCGACGCCGGCACCGCGCGCTGCGATTTCCCTGGCGGTGATGCACGCACGTTGTTCCGGTCGATCCGGCATCTGTTCCATACCCTGCCCGACGACACCCGCGTGTTCGTTTGCCACGACTACGGCCCTGGCGGACGCGAGGTCGCCTGCGAAACCACCATCGGTGCGCAGAAGCGCGACAACATCCATGTCCGCGATGGCAGCGACGAAGATGCGTTCGTGGCACTGCGCGAGGCGCGCGATGCCTCGCTGCCGATGCCGGCGCTGATCCTGCCCGCGGTGCAGGCCAATATCCGCGCCGGCGCCCTGCCGCCGCCGGAGGACAACGGCGTGCGCTATCTGAAGATTCCGCTGGACCAGTTCTGATGCTTACCGGATTCACCCCCGTTTCGTCCCTGCTCGGCGGCGCGCTGATCGGCCTTGCCGCGACGTGGCTGCTGGTCGCACTGGGCCGCATCGCCGGCATCAGCGGCATCGTCAACAGCGCAGTTGCCGGCGACACCGGCCGAGGCTGGCGAATCGCGTTCCTGGTGGCACTGATCGTCGCCGCGGGCGCCTGGTTCGCGTGGTCAGGCACGCCCGCGCGCGATGACTTCCCGCTGCCCTGGCTGATTGCCGGCGGCCTGCTGGTCGGCTTCGGCACCCGGCTGGGCAACGGTTGTACGAGTGGCCATGGCATCTGCGGGCTGGCGCGGCTGTCGAAGCGTTCGCTGGTCGCGGTGCTGGTGTTCATGGGCACCGCCTTCGTCACCGTGTACGTGGTGCGTCATGTGATCGGAGGCATCGCATGAAGCCGGTCGTGCATGGTGTGGTTGCAGGCGCACTCTTCGGCCTGGGGCTGGCGGTATCGGGCATGACCAACCCGGACAAGGTGCTCAATTTCCTCGACGTGGCCGGGCACTGGGACCCGTCGCTGGCGCTGGTGATGGGCGCTGCGCTGGCCGTGTCGCTACCCGGCTTCGCATGGGCGCGGCGCCGCGGCTGCGCGCTGACCGGCGAGCCCCTGCCGGCGCCGCCCGCGTCGACGATCGACCGTCGACTGCTCTTCGGCAGCGCCCTGTTCGGATTTGGCTGGGGCGTGGCGGGCTACTGCCCCGGCCCTGCGTTGGCCAATCTCGCCCATGGCACGCTGGAGGCCGTTGTCTTCGTCACCGCGATGCTGGCGGGCTCGCAGCTGGCGCGGCTGCTCGCACGCGCCTGACGTCGCGGCCGCGATCGCGCCCCCGAGTGCCGTCTTGGCGACATCTACACACCGGACGCATAGGCTGTGGCCATGAGTGAACGCCCTGAACCCCTCCTGCTCGACTCGCTCGACGCTGCTGTCGAGTACCTGCTCAGCCAACGCACTGGCACGCTGCATGTCGGCGCGCCGCTCGGACTGGGAAAGCCACACCGCCTGCTCAACGCGCTGTACGCACGCATTGAGGGCGACCCGTCACGACCACTGCACCTGTACACAGCACTGTCGCTGGACCCGCCCGGCGCTGGCAAGGGGCTGGAGGCGCGCTTCATCAAGCCATTCGTCCAGCGCCATTTCGGCGACGACTTTCCACGCCTGGCTTACGTGCAGGCCCTCAAGCGCAACGCGCTGCCGGCGCACATCGAGGTCGAGGAGTTCTACCTGCAGTCCGGCGCCATGCTCGGTTCGACCCAGGTGCAGCGGCGCTACGCCAGCCTCAACTACACACACGTGGCGCGCGCGCTGGCCGACCGCGGTGTCAACGCGATCGTGCAGAAGGTGGCCCGTTCGGCGGACGGCACCCGGCTGTCGCTGTCGTGCAACACCGACCTCACCTTCGATGCCCTGGACGCCATCTCTGCGCGCGGCCTGCCGCGACCGCTGCTGATCGCGGAGGTCGACCCGGAATTGCCGTGGCTCGGCGGCAGCGCGGAAGTCGATGCCGGCTTCTTCGATGCCGTCGTGCAACCACCCGGGCCCTATCCGAAGCTGTTCGGTTTGCCACGGCAGCCGGTCAACGATGTCGATTACGCCATCGGCTTCCACGCCAGCACGCTGGTACGTGACGGCGGCACGCTGCAGATCGGTATCGGCGCGCTTGCCGATGCGCTGTGCCACGCGCTGGTGCTGCGCCACACCGACAACGCCGCCTACCGCAACGTGCTGCACGCGCTGGGTTCGGCGCGGGCCGACGACCCCACTCTCACACCGTTCGCGCAGGGTCTGTACGGCTGCAGCGAGATGATCAACGAAGGCTTCCGCCGCCTGGTCGAAGTCGGCGTGATCGCGCGCAAGGTCGTCGACGATCGCGACCTGATGCAGCGCATCGCCGACGGCGCCGCCAGCGAAGCCGACCTGGCGCGACTGGAACGCGAAGGCGAATACCTGCACGGTGCCTTCTACCTGGGCTCACCGGATTTCTACCAGTGGCTGCGCGACCTCTCCGACGAGGAGCGCCGCGGCATAGGGATGAAGCGCGTCGGCGAGGTCAACGAGCTCTACGGCGGCGACGAAGTGCTCGAGCGCCTGCAGCGTCGCGACGCGCGCTTCTTCAATACCTGCATGATGGCGACCGCCCTGGGCGCGGCCGTGTCGGACGCACTCGAAGACGGACGCGTGGTGTCGGGAGTCGGCGGCCAGTACAACTTCGTGGCGATGGCGCACGCCCTGCCCGATGCGCGGTCGGTGCTGCTCCTGCGCGCCACCCGCGAGGCCGGCGGAAAGACGACGTCGAACATCGTCTGGAACTACGGCCACACGACCATCCCTCGCCACCTGCGCGACATCTACATCAGCGAGTACGGCATTGCCGACGTGCGCGGGCGCAGCGACGAGGATTGCGTCATGGCGATGGCGGCGATCACCGACGCACGCTTCCAGCAGCCGCTGCTCGATACGGCACGCGATGCCGGCAAGCTCCGGCGCGATTTCGTCCTGCCCGCGCAGGCCGCGGGCAATACAGCGCAATCACTGCAGGCGTCGCTGCTTCCGTACCGGCGCAATGGCACCCTGCCCGACTACCCGCTGGGCAGCGACTTCACCCCGGTCGAGCAGCGCCTGGTGAAGGCGCTGGGCTGGTTGAAGACAAGCACGTCCACGCGCGGCGGAAAGGTGCGGACGGTGTGGGACGCCTTATGGACCAGGCACAGCGATGAGGAAGCGCTGCAGCGAATGGACCTGGCGACGCCCGCCGGCATTGGCGAGCAGCTCGAAGCGCGGCTGGTGAGGCTGGCGCTGGCCAGGGCGCCAGTCCAGTGCTGACAGTCGTAGCCCGGGTAAGCGAAGCGCACCCGGAGATCGGGCGCATCAATCCCGAGTGCGCTTCGCTTACCCGGCTACGCATGGCCCATGCCGTTGATACATCGAAGACCGGGCAACGAATTGCCGAAGTGTTGGCCGCAGGGGCGGGGAGTGATCC
>DATDBK010000146.1:0-11626 GCA_036524935.1 Lysobacter sp.
CGGGATCGCGCTCTCGGGCACGTTGCAGATCGACAGGCTCTTGTCGTGGCCGAGCGACTTGGCGTACTTCAGCGCTTCCATCGTGTCGAGCGTTTCGCCCGACTGCGAGATGGTGACGATCAGGTGCTTCGGGTTCGCCACCGCCTTGCGATAGCGATACTCGCTGGCGATCTCGACCGAGCACGGGATGCCGGCGATCGCTTCAATCCAGTAGCGCGCGGTCAGGCCGGCGTAATAGCTGGTGCCGCACGCCAGGATCTGCACGCCCTCGACATCGGCAAGCACGTCGGCGGCGTTGGCACCGAACAGCGCCGGCGAGAAAGCGTTGTTGTCCATCACCGCTTCGATGGTGTCGGCGATCGCACGCGGCTGCTCGTGGATTTCCTTCTGCATGAAGTGGCGGTACGGACCAAGCTCCAGCGAGGCCAGCGACACGTCCGACACATGTACTTCGCGCTCGACCGGATCGCCCTGGATGTCGAACACGCTCACACCCTCGCGGCGTACTTCGGCGGTGTCGCCCTCTTCCAGGAAAATCACGCGGCGGGTGGACTGCAGGATCGCCGAGACGTCGCTGGCGACGAAGTTCTCGCCGTCACCTAGGCCAACCAGCAGCGGGCAGCCCATGCGCGCGGCAATCATGCGGTCCGGATCGTGCTTGCTGACCACCGCGATCGCATAGGCACCGGTGAGTTCGCGCACGGCGAAGCGCACCGCCCCGAGCAGGTCACGGCCCTGCGACTGGTAGTAATGGATCAGGTGGGCGATGACTTCGGTATCGGTCTGCGATTCGAAGGTGTAGCCAAGTCCACGCAGGCGCTCACGCTGCTCTTCGTGGTTCTCGATGATCCCGTTGTGGACCACCGCCAGCTCGCCGAAGCTGATGTGCGGGTGCGCATTGGCCTCGGTGACGCCGCCGTGCGTGGCCCAGCGCGTATGGCCAATGCCCAGGCCGGCCTGGAAGCCCTCGGCCTGCGCGGCCCCTTCCATTTCCGAAACCCGGCCGGTGCGTCGCACGCGGCGCATGTCCTGTCCGTCGAACACGGCGATGCCGGCCGAGTCGTAGCCGCGGTACTCCAAGCGCTTGAGGCCTTCGATCAGGACCGGGACCACGTCGCGATCGGCGATCGCACCAACAATTCCACACATTCGGCGGCACTCCATTGAACTCTGGTTAGTTTAGCCCGTGCCCCGGTACGGCCGCTGTATGGCGGACACCCGGGTGTCCGCCCGGACACCGCGGACGCCTGCGGAGCGGCCAAGTCCATGAATTCAATGGGCGGACGGGTGGCACGGTTCCTGCGTTGTTTAAGCGCATTCTCATTCCAGCGCATCCAACCACGCATGATCCGCGACACCTCTGGACAGGACCGTATTCTCGCCCCGGCACCGGCCAACCCCCGCCGCAAGCACCTGATCATCGGTGCCAGCGTCGGCGCGGTGCTGCTGCTGGCACTGGCCGTACCCACGCTCGGACGCTGGCTCGGCTCCGGACAGTCGGTCAGCGGCGAGCGCCTGCGCCTGGCCGAAGTTCGCCGCGGCACCCTGGTCCGCGATGTCGCGGTGCAGGGCCGGATGGTCGCCGCCGTCAGCCCGACCCTGTACGCGCCCGCGGCAGGCACGGTGAAGCTGCGGGTCCAGGCCGGCGACGTCATCAAGCAGGGCCAGACCCTCGCCGAGATCGACAGCCCCGAGCTGCGCAGCCGCCTGGTGCAGGAGCAGTCGACCCTGGCCAGCCTCGAGGCCGAAGCGCGCCGCGCCGCGCTTGACGCTCAGCTGGCCCGTTCGACCGCGCGCAAGCTGCTCGACCAGGCCGAGATCGACCGCACCGCGGCGATGCGCGACCTCGAGCGCAGCCAGCGCGGCTTCGAAGGCGGCGCCGTGTCGCAGGTCGAAGTCGCCCGCGCCCAGGACTCGGTGAAGAAGGCCGACATCGGCCTGACCCACGCCAAGCGCGACTACAGCCTGCAGGACCAGGGCGTCGGCCTCGACACCCGCAACAAGCACCTGCTCGCCCAGCGCCAGCAGGCGATCGTGTCCGAGGTGCAGCGCCAGGTCGACGAACTCAACATCCGCTCGCCAGTCGAGGGCGTGGTCGGCACCGTGGCGATCAC
Source organism: Lysobacter sp. (assembly GCA_036524935.1). GTDB lineage: Bacteria > Pseudomonadota > Gammaproteobacteria > Xanthomonadales > Xanthomonadaceae > Lysobacter_J. Next base: position 2,115 of record DATDBK010000146.1, read on the forward strand.
CGACCGCACCGTCGTTCCCGCCAACCAGGCGCTGCTGGTCGTGGTCGACCTGCGCAAGCTCGAAGTCGAGCTGCCGGTGCCGGAGAGCTTCGCCGACGACCTGCGCCTGGGCATGGCCGCGGAGATCAGCTACGGCGGCCACAAGTACGCCGGCAAGCTGCGCTCGGTCTCGCCGGAGGTGGTCAACGGCCAGGTCATGGCGCGCGTGCGCTTCGCCGACGAAGTGGCCGCCGAGGCGCGCCCGTCGGGCCTGCGCCAGAACCAGCGCGTCAGCACCCGAGTGCTGATCGAGGAGAAGCCGAACGTGCTGATGGTGCAGCGCGGACCGTTCCTCGATACCGGCGGCGGCCGCATCGCCTACGTCATGGACGGCGACACCGCGGTCAAGCGCGCGATCACGGTCGGCGCCAGCAGCCTGTCCGACGTGGAGATCCTCAGCGGCCTGCAGCCGGGCGAGCAGGTCGTCATTTCCGACATCACCCCTTTCAACAGCGCCGATCAGGTGCTGGTCAACAACTGAACACGAGCGGATACCAGGAGTACGACATGCTGAAGATGACCCACCTGAGCAAGGTCTATCGCACCCATATGATCGAGACGCACGCCTTGCGCGGCTTCGACATCCACGTGCGCGAGGGCGAGTTCGTCGCTGTCACCGGTCCTTCGGGCTCGGGCAAGACCACCTTCCTCAACATCGCCGGCCTGCTGGAGGACTTCAGCGACGGCGACTACCTGCTCGACGGCGTCTCGGTGAAGGGGCTGGACGACAACGCCCGCTCGCGCCTGCGCAACGAGAAGATCGGCTTCATCTTCCAGGGATTCAACCTGATCCCCGACCTGAACCTGTTCGACAACGTCGACGTGCCGCTGCGCTACCGTGGCATGAACGCGGCCGAGCGCAAGCAACGCATCGAGCACGCGCTCGGCCGTGTCGGCCTGATGTCGCGCATGAAGCACTACCCGTCGGAGCTGTCCGGCGGCCAGCAGCAGCGTGTCGCGATCGCGCGCGCCCTGGCCGGCTCGCCGCGCCTGCTGCTCGCCGACGAACCAACCGGCAACCTCGACTCGCTGATGGCGCGCGGAGTGATGGAACTGCTCGAGGAGATCCACGCACAGGGCACGACGATCGTGATGGTCACCCACGACCCGGAACTGGCGGCGCGCGCGCAGCGCAACGTCCACATCATCGACGGCCAGGTGACCGACCTCGACGATGCCCCGCGCCTGGGCAGCGACGTCATGCCCGCTGCCGCCGCCGCGACCGTGCCGGCCAACTGAGGACACTGCCATGATGGGCTACTACCTCCGATTGGCCATCATCTCGCTCCAGCGCAACCGCATCCTGACTGCGTTGATGGTGGCCGCGATCGCGCTTGGCATCGGCATGTCGATGACCTCGATGACGGTGCTGCACATGATGTCGGCGAATCCGCTGTCGCATAAGGACGATCAGATCCGTCGCGTCCAGGTCGACAACTGGGATGCGAACGAGCCGTGGGACGAGGACAACCCGGCCGAGCCGCCGGACCTGATGACCTACCAGGACGTGCGCAACCTGGTCGCGGCGCACAAGGCCGAGCACGAAGCCGGTTTCTTCCCTAACGTGCTGTCGCTCGAGCCGGCGCAGCGCGAGATCAAGCCGTACATGGTCGAGGCGCTTTTCACCACGAACGGCTTCTTCCCGATCTTCGAGCCACCGTTCAAGTATGGCGGCGGCTGGAGCCAGGCCGAGGACGACAACGCCGCGCGCGTGGCCGTCATCGACCAGGAAACCAACGAGAAGATCTTCGGCGGCGAGAACAGCGTCGGCCGCAAGATCCGCCTCAGCGGCGAGGACTACACCGTGGTCGGCGTGCTCGACAAGTGGCACCCGACGCCGCTGGTCTACCACATCGCCGCCGGCGCCTTCAACGATCCGCAGTCGATCTTCGTGCCGATGAGCATCGGCATCGAGAAGGAACTCGTCAGCGGATCCAACAACAGCTGCTTCGAGGACCGCTCCGACCCGGGTTACCAGGGCCTGCTGGGCTCGGAGTGCATCTGGATGGACCTGTGGGTGCAGGTCAAGGACGACGCCGACGCGGAGCGCTACCTGAGCTTCCTCAACAACTACGTCACCGAGCAGAAGAAGAACGGCCGCTTCCCGCGTCCGCTCAACAACAAGCTGCGCAGCGTGTCGGAGTGGCTGGTGGCGCAGCGCGTGGTCAGCCGTGATGCGCGCACGCAGGTGTGGCTGGCGTTTGCCTTCTTCGCCGTGTGCCTGATCAACACCGTCGGCCTGCTGCTGGCCAAGTTCATGGGCAAGGCGCCGGAGATTGGCTTGCGTCGCGCCGTTGGTGCCAGCAAGCCGGCGGTGTTCGCCCAGTACCTGACCGAGTCGGGCCTGGTCGGCCTGGCCGGTGGCGTCATCGGCCTGGCCTTCACCGGCCTGGGTCTGCTGGCGCTGCGCAAGCTCTACGCCGGCACCTCGATCGAGAAGCTCGCGCAGCTCGACTGGACCATGGTCGGCCTGTCGCTGTTGATCGCCCTGGTGGCCAGCCTGATCGCGGGTCTGTACCCGACGTGGCGCGCCTGTCAGGTGCAGCCGGCCACGCAGTTGAAGACGCAGTAGGAGCATTCCATGGAATTCCGTCCAGTACTCAATGCGCTCATGCGCAACAAGACCGGCCTGCTGCTGATCGTGCTGCAGGTCGCCATCACGCTGGCGATCGTGTGCAACAGCGTCTTCATCATCCTGCAGCGCATCGAGAAGGTGAACCGTCCCAGCGGCATGCAGGAAGCAGGACTGTTCACCGTCAACAGCCTCGGCTTCGCCCCGAACTTCGACCTGGAGGGCAGCCTGCGCCAGGACCTCGACGCACTGCGCTCGATCCCCGGCGTGATCAATGCGACCACCATCAACTCGGTGCCGCTGTCGCAGGGTGGCTGGAGCGAGGGCCTGTCGGACCAGTCCGAAGCCGTGCCGCAGGAGAAGCGGATCCGCGAAGGGTCGGCCATCTACATGGTCGACGAACACGGACTCGACACCCTCGGCGTCAAGCTGGTCGCCGGTCGCGACTTCACCGCCAATGACGTCAGCCCGCGCACCAAGGACGACAAGGGCACGCTGCACTCGGTGATCATCACCCAGGCGCTGGCCGACAAGCTGTTCCCCGGTGGTGCGGTCGGCAAGACCCTCTACAGCAGCCTGCCCGGCAAGAACGGGCCGGTGACGGTGGTCGGCGTTGTCGAGCGGCTGCAGGCCCCGTGGGTCGGCTGGGACAAGGTCGAGAACGCAACCCTGGTTCCGCAGTACAGCCTCGGTGAGTTCGATGCCAACAGCTCGCGTTATCTGATCCGTACCGAACCCGGTCGCCGCGACGAGATCATGAAGGAGGCCGAGCGCAAGCTGGGCGAGATCAACACCGGCCGCATCGTGCGCGGCCTGCGTTCGATCGAGGAAGTGCGCGGCGACAGCTACCGCCAGGACCGCGCGATGACGCTGGTGCTGACCACGGTCATCTTCGCCCTGCTGGCGGTGACCGGCCTGGGCATCGTCGGCATGGTCAGCTTCTGGGTCACGCGCCGGATCAAGCAGATCGGCACGCGTCGAGCCCTCGGTGCGCGCCGCTTCGACATCCGTCGCTACTTCATGATCGAGAACCTGATCGTGGTCGGCATTGGCGTCGCGGTCGGCCTGGTGCTGACCTACGGCTTCAACATGTGGCTGATGAAGCACTACGAGCTGCCGCGCCTGGCCTGGTACTACGCGCCGATGGGCGCACTGACGGTGCTGCTGCTGGGCCAGCTGGCCGTGTTCGGCCCCGCCACGCGCGCCACCCGGGTGTCGCCGGCGGTCGCCACCCGCACGGTCTAGGCCCGCGCCACGACGTGCCGGACGGCGCCCGCCGTCCGGCACCTGCCATCATTTCCGGCCCCATGGCCCACTGCTAGGCTAGGCCGATGCACACAATTCTGGTCATCGACGACAACCGCGCCGTGCACGTCGCCCTCGACGTGATGTTCTCGCTCGCCGACCTGCGCGTGCTGAGCGCCGAGTCGCCCGACGAAGGCCTGCGGATGCTCGAGGACGAGAGCATCGACCTGGTCATCCAAGACATGAACTTCACCGCCGACACCACCTCCGGCGAGGAAGGCATCGCGTTGTTCCGCACCATCCGCGACCGCTTCCCCGACCTGCCGATCATCCTGCTCACCGCGTGGACCCGGCTGGAGTCGGCGGTGTCGCTGGTCAAGGCCGGCGCCGCCGATTACCTCGGCAAGCCGTGGGACGACCACAAGCTGATGACCGCGGTTACCAATCTGCTCGAACTGGGTGAGGCCAACCGCGCACTTGCCGAGCGTCGCGCCGAGGAACGGCGTCGGCGCAAGGAACTCGAGCGCGACTACGACCTGCGCGGCGTGATCTTCGACGACGCTGCCAGCGAGCGCCTCATCAGCCTGGCCTGCCACGTCGCGCGCGCCAACGTACCGGTGCTGATCAGCGGTCCCAACGGCGCCGGCAAGGAACGCATCGCCGAAATCATCCAGGCCAACTCGTCGGTGCGCACAGGTCCGTTCGTGACACTCAACTGCGGTGCGCTGCCGTCGGAGCTGATCGAGGCCGAACTGTTCGGTGCCGACGCCGGCGCCTACACCGGCGCCAACAAATCGCGCGAAGGCAAGTTCGAGGCGGCCGATGGCGGCACCCTGCTGCTCGACGAAATCGGCAACCTGCCGCCGGCCGGGCAGATGAAGCTGCTGCGCGTGCTGGAGACCGGACGCTTCCAGCGCCTGGGATCCAACCGCGAACGCCAGGTCGACGTGCGCGTTATCGCCGCGACCAACGCCGACCTGCCGGCGATGATCCGCGCCGGTACCTTCCGCGAAGACCTTTACTACCGGCTCAACGTTATTGAACTGCGCGTGCCGCCGCTGGCGGAACGGCGCGGCGACATCCTGCCACTGGCCGAGCACTTCCTCGATGGCCGTCGCCAGCTGGGCGAGGCGGCGCGTTCGGCACTGCTGCGCCACCCCTGGCCCGGCAACGTCCGCGAGATGAAGAACGCGATCCAGCGCGCATTGCTGCTGGGTCAGTCCGAACGCATCGAACCGGAAGAACTGGGCCTGCCCGCCTCGGCGCCGATGCCGCGCCCGCACGGCGACGACGAGATTGGCCGCGACGCGATCGAAGCGGCGATGCGGCACGCCGGCGGCGTGCTGAGCCAAGCCGCCGCCGAACTGGGACTCAGCCGTCAGGCGCTTTACCGGCGCTTGGACAAGCTGGGCATTCCGCGCTGACGCCATGCGCCCGGCAACCAACCGATTCTCGCTGTCCGGCAAGCTCGCCTTGCTGCTGTTCTTCTTTGCGCTGGTTGCGATCGGCGCCGCTGCGCTGTTCGATTACCTCCTGGACAATCTCGTGCTCGCCGCCAGCCTTTCCGCATTGCTGTGTGCGGTCCTGGCACCGTGGCTGGCGCATCGCTACCTGTCGCGGCAGCTGAGCCTGTTCCGCGCCCTCTCCGGCTCGGTCGCCAGCTTCCGCGACGGCGACTTCAGTTTCAGCCTGGCGCGACAGTCCAACGACGAGCTCGACGACCTGGTCGAGGCGCATAACGAGCTCGGCAATGTCCTGCGCCAGGAACGGCAATCGCTGTTCCAGCGCGAACTGCTGCTCGACACCGTGGTGCAGAACACGCCGACCGCACTGGTCCTGACCGAGCCGGGCGGGGCCATCGTCTACGGCAACCTGGCCTCGCGCCAGTTGTTCAACGACGGACGCAAGATCGAAGGCGTGCGCTTCGCCCAGCTGGTGGAGCGCACGCCGGCGCCGCTGCGCGAGGCGCTGGGCGAAGGCCGCGACCGGCTCTTCACCTTCGAGTACGCCGGACAGGAAGAGACCTACCACCTCGCCCGACGCGAGTTCCACCTCAACGGCCGCGGGCACACGCTCTTCCTGTTCAAGCGCCTGACCGCCGAACTCAACCGCCAGGAAGTGGCGACGTGGAAGAAGGTGATTCGCGTGATCAGCCACGAGCTCAACAACTCACTGGCACCGATCACCTCGCTGGCGCACTCCGGTGCCGAACTCCTGCGCCGCCAGGATTACAGCAAGCTCGATCGCATCTTCGACACCATCGAAGAGCGTGCGCGCCATCTGCATGGGTTCCTGCGCGCCTACTCCAGTGTTGCCAAGCTGCCGGTGCCGGAACTCGAGACGATCCAGTGGACACCGTTCCTGATGCGGCTGCAGCAGCACTACGCGTTCCAGCTGGACGGCACGCCGCCGGAAGACGACGTCCGCTTCGATCCTGCGCAGATCGAACAGGCGTTGATCAACGTGCTCAAGAACGCACACGAATCGGGATCATCACCCGAGCAGGTCAGCCTGGCAGTGCGCCAGATTGGCCGGATGGTGCGCATGGAAGTCGGCGACCGCGGCCCGGGCATGTCCGAAACCGTGCTGGCCAACGCGCTGGTGCCGTTCTATTCGACCAAGCGCACCGGCAGCGGCCTCGGCCTGGCATTGGCACGTGAGATCGCCGAAGCACATGGCGGCCGAATCGCGCTGGCCAATCGCGAAGGTGGCGGACTGACGGTGAGCCTGACGCTGCCGTCGGAGTGAAGCATCGAGCACTAGTAGCCCCTCTCCCGCATGCGGGAGAGGGGTTGGGGTGAGGGCGCTCCGCCTCAGTGCTTCGGCTGCTTCTTCGGCCGCGTCCAACCCTCTACCGCCATCTGCCGCGCACGCGCGACGGTCAGCTTTCCGTCCGGTGCATTCTTCGTGACCACCGATCCAGCCGCGATGGTCGCGTCCTTTCCGATGGTCACCGGCGCCACCAGCGACGAGTTCGAGCCGATGAACGCATCGTCCTCGATGATCGTGGTCGACTTGTTCACGCCGTCGTAGTTGCAGGTGATCGTGCCCGCACCGACGTTGACGCCGCTGCCGATCACCGTGTCGCCCAGATAGCTCAAGTGGTTGGCCTTGCTGGTCACGCCGATCCGGGCGTTCTTGGTCTCGACGAAGTTGCCGATGTGCACGCCGTCGGCCAGCACGGTGCCCGGTCGCAGACGCGAGTACGGCCCGATCTGCGCCGCGCCTTCGACGACTACGCCATCGAGGTCGCAGTGGGCGCGGATCTCGGTGCCGGCACCCAGGCGCACGTCCTTGAGCCGGCAGAAGGGCCCGATGCGCACACCGTCGCCCAGCTCGACCTTGCCCTCCAGCACCACGTCGACATCGATCTCGACGTCGTGGCCCACCGTCACCTCGCCGCGCTGGTCGAACCGGGCCGGGTCGGTCAGGCGCGCGCCCTGCAGGCATAACGCACGCGCGGCGCGGCGCTGGAACGCGCGCTCGAGCTGCGCCAGCTGCCACGGGTCGTTGGCGCCCTCGACTTCGATCGGGTCGCGCACGTGCACCATCTCGGCGGCGTTGAACTCGGACGCGGCGGAGGCGAACACGTCGGTCAGGTAGTACTCGCCCTGGGCGTTGTCGTTGCCCAGGTGCTGCAGCCAGCCGCGCAGCGCCACGCCATCGGCGACCAGGATGCCGGTGTTGACGGTGCGGATGGCCCGCAGCTCATCGTCTGCATCCTTGTGCTCGACGATGCGGCCCACGCGCCCCTGCGGGTCACGGACGATGCGGCCATAGCCGCTGGGATCGTCGAGGTCGGCAACCAGCACCGCGATCCGCCCCGGCGCGGCGAGCAGATGCCGCAGCGTGTCGTGCGCGATCAGCGGCACGTCACCGTACAGCACGAGCACGCGAGCATCCTCCGGCACGGCCGGCATGGCCTGCTGCAGCGCATGCCCGGTGCCGAGGCGTTGTTCCTGTTCGGTCCAGTGCAGATCGGTCTGATCGGCGAATGCGGCCCGCACCTGGTCGCCGCCATGGCCGTAGACGACATGGATGCCGTCGGCGCCCAGGCGCCTGGCGGTCTCGATGACGTGGGCGAGCATCGGACGCCCTGCGATCTTCTGCAGCACCTTGGCGGTGGTGGATTTCATCCGCTTGCCCTCGCCGGCGGCGAGGATGACGACGTGCAACTGGCTCATGCGGTTTCCGTTGGATTGCTGCGCCGGCGGGGGCGCGAGCGGCAATCTTAGCAATCACGGCGAGGCGGCAAGTCATGCCGGCGCGAAGACGCGGGGGCCCACCGGCACCGGGCCGGGCGCCACATTGTCTAGAATCCCGCCATGCGCAAATTTCTCCGGGAATCGACCCTCGTCCGCCAGGGAGGCAGCTATTTCGCCATCGGCCTGGTGCAGTTGCTCGTGGACTGGGCGATGTTCGTCGCGCTCAGCGCACTCGGGCTGGGGGTCGTGCCCGCCAACGTCTGCGGTCGAATCGCCGGTGCCCTGCTCGGTTTCTGGCTCAACGGGCGTTTCACCTTTGCCGGCGCCGACACCGCGGTCGGTCGCCGCCAGCTGGCGCGCTTCCTGTCGATGTGGGTCGTGACCACGTTCGTGAGCACATGGGGCGTCGCGCATGTGGAGGGAACCATCGGCCTGCAGTGGGCGTGGCTGGCCAAGCCGGTCATCGACCTGGGGCTGGCGGCGCTGCAGTTCGTGCTGTCGCGCCACTGGGTCTACCGGCGCTAGGCCGGGCGCCGCGCCAAACGAAAAACGCCGGCACGTGGCCGGCGTCTCCGCTTCGATCAACGATCCGCAGCGCGGACCGGCAATCGATACTCAGTGCTTCATGGTCTTGCGCAGGCGCTCGAGCGCGCTGAGCTGGGCGATGCTCATCGCCAGCTGGCTCTGGGCTTCTTCCATGCTCATCTTCGGATCCTTCTTGGAGAGGATCCGCTCGGCTTCTTCCTTGGCGGCGCGGACTGCGGCTTCGTCGATGTCCTGGGCGCGCACGGCGGTGTCGGCCAGCACGGTCACCACGGTCGGCTGCACCTCGAGGATGCCTCCGGAGATGGCGAAATCCAGATGCTCGCCGCCCGGCAGGATCACCACGACCTTGCCCGGCTTGAGGCGGGTGATCAGCGGCGCGTGCTTGGGCGCGATGCCGAGCTCGCCGATCTCACCGGTGGCGACCACCAGTTCGGCTTCGCCGTGGAAGATCTCCTGCTCGGCACTGACGATGTCGCAACGAATGGTAGATGCCATGGGACTCTCTTGATGCTTCTGCCCCCTCTCGCGCTTGCGGGAGAGGGCTGGGGTGAGGGTGAAGGCGTTGCCCTCACCCTGACCCTCTCACCTCTGGGCACCCTTCGGGCGCCGCAAGCGGGAGAGGGAATCGACGGTCAGCCCGTGATCTTCTTGGCCTTCTCGACCGCTTCCTCGATGCCGCCGACCATGTAGAACGCCTGCTCCGGCAGGTGGTCGTACTCGCCTTCGACGATGCCCTTGAAGCCGCGGATCGTGTCCTTCAGCGGGACGTACTTGCCCGGCGAACCGGTGAAGACTTCGGCGACGTGGAACGGCTGGCTGAAGAAGCGCTCGATCTTGCGCGCGCGCGACACGGCCTGCTTGTCTTCTTCCGACAGCTCGTCCATGCCGAGGATCGCGATGATGTC
>DATDBK010000147.1:0-55867 GCA_036524935.1 Lysobacter sp.
AACGTTCGCCCCTGGCATCCGGGTCAGGCCCACGGTCTCACGCTTGAACTCTTCGCTGTATCTTTTCCGCTGTCGCATGACACTCCTCCTGCCCCATGATGGGGCTTAACTGAAGTGTCCGTGTTAGCGGGGTAGAACCCATTCGCCGCGGCGGCCGTCGCGACCTCCGGTTTGTACCCGAGGTCAAGCTAGACTTGGCCTGAGGGGCATGGAGCCCCGTTCAGGGGGCTCAAGATGGCAATCAGTTTGTGCTTGTTTGATCTAGATAACACGCTAGTTCGCACCTCCGACTTAGTGGACTTTCGGGGGAGCGCCAACGTCAACAATGCCTCAGGCCAATACACAAACGCACTGACAGTCGCGTTCGACGCCAGTCCAGGGCGAGTGATCTATAGCCTTGAGCAACATCAGGCATTGCGTCAGCGTTTCCCCGAGATGAAATGGGGTGTCTTCACTCGTTCGCCAAGGCACTATGCACGCACGCTCCTAGCACGGGCATACCCCGGCCTCGCGTGGGACACTATTATTGGCTTTGAAGATGTACATCAAACAAAGCCCGATAAGGAGGGCGTTTGGTCCGCGATGAAGGCGCTCGGGATCGACAATCCTGATGAAGTCGCGCTCGTCGGCGACGAGAAAGTCGACATTCAGTGCGCCTACCAAAGCGGCTGCTGGTCAGTCCTCGATCAAAGCAGTTGGAACCGCCCTTGGGCAGGGCCGAACTTCTGGGCAATCGAACGCATTCCAGATGCAATCATCCATAGCCCGTCCGACCTCGGTGATGTGCTCGAGAACCCGGGGAAGTTTCTGCCAGAGCTCGAACTGCGTTCAACAGGCCTACTGCCTGGCACCTCGGCGCCGCGAATCGACCGAATCAATCACTTCTTCCCTGTTAAGGGCGAAAACGCAGTTCCAGTCGCCATTCTGGGGAAATTGTTCGGTGAGTACGAAGCACTCGTCCCACGTCATGATTGGCACGAACTGACGTCACAGGTATTGGCACACAAAGATGCCACGGAGTTCCCCGATTCATGGATCCAGGCAATTAGACGATACTTGAAGAGTGAACTCTTGGCCGGCGCTGCCGTAGTAACAGTGATCCCCTTCAAACCCGGCCGCCATCCCCGTCTTGAAGCATTGCTGGCCCAACTAGAAAGGTCGCATCAAGCAACGCCAATCCTCCCCAAGCCCCTGTTTGCGGCCGCCGCACAATTGACATTCAATCCGAGTGTCCTGTCGTTCAAGCCTGGGGCGGTCTCGAGCCATGGGATGCACCTGAAGAAAGATGATCGATTCATCAATGTTCGTGAGAACCTATTTGTTCAACAGCCTTGTGCAGTTAAAGGTCGCCGGGTAGTCGTAATTGATGATGTCGTGACATCTGGCGCCACGCTATTGTGGGCACACCGATATCTGCAGAACGCGGGCGCCTCTAGCGTCCACTGTATGTCACTGACGAAGGCCATAGGTGTCGGGTGAACGATATCTCTCCAAGCACGGGCAAGCTTTTGGCGATGTCAATGCTGTCAGGCATAGGCCCGGCAACGCTGCGTAAGGCATCCCAGGTTTTCGGCTTTGAATCCAAGTCGGTAGAAAGCTTGGCTGGCGAGATTCCACAGCTCGAACGCGCGCTTTCGCCCCGGGACTCTTGGTCGAATGCCCTCGCGCTAGCCGAAGAACAGCTTGAGCTCGCCGCACAGAGGGGCATTCAAATCTTGTCCCCATTGGACGGCAACTACCCAAGGCTGCTCGCTGCAACGAAAGACGACCCGATGCTGCTGTACGTCCGCGGCCGGCTGGCAAGCGCCCCAGAGAAATCTGTAGCCATTATCGGGACGCGAGAGCCGACACCACATGGAGAGGTCATCACGAGGCGGATTACCCGCTATTTCGTGGAGCAAGGATGGAGTGTGGTTAGCGGACTAGCGCTTGGGTGCGACGCAATCGCGCACCGCGAGGCAATTCAAGTTAAGGGCCACACTGTTGCCGTGCTTGCGCACGGCCTCCAGACAGTCGCCCCCGCAAAGCACCGCAAGCTCGCGGAGGAGATCGTTGAAAGTGGTGGCGCCCTAGTGAGTCAGTACCCCACAGGCCGAGAGCCAATTCCTCAGCAGTTTGTTCAGCGCGATAAGACTCAAGCAGGAATGGCCCAAGGCGTTGTAATGGTGCAGTCTGACATTCAAGGGGGAAGCCTCCATGCATCTCGCGCAGCCATCGAGTACTCCAGGTGGCTCGCAATCCCCTATCCAACGGATTTGGATGTTGCCAACCGCGAAAAGAAGGTCCAAGCCAATCTACTTTTTGCCGAAGGGTCAAAAGTTGACGTTGCAGAGATACTTCGCAGGAATGTGAGCGAGCTTGATAAAGCGCGTGTCCATATCCTGAGGAGTAGAGACGACTATGCAAAGATCCTGAGTTGGACGAACCGAGCACAAGCTGAGCCACCACCGCCATCGCAAGGCGCCATCTTCTAGGCTCTGTCCGACAGCCCAGATTTCTTGGAGAGATGGCAATGCGCACCTGGATCTGCACGCCAGGCGACTCACAGCGACAAAATGCAAAACGGCGCAGTCCGAGACGGGCCCCACTCGGGCAGTCTCGTTCAAGCTGGCCGAATCCCCGGCCGACTACCTTTTTCCCGCCGCGCCAATCGACACTCGCAAACTGACCAGGGCCAAGGAGCCCTCCGGATGCCTGCGTTCACGCCGTTCAAACGTAGAAGCCTCCTATAGGCGCAGTTGCAGCGATCGTTTTTGGGGGTACCGGTGGGGGTATATGAAATCCCCGTCAGCGTTCACGCCCTGATCTACAGCCCCAAGCGACCACTTTCGGTGCCCACTTCCGGCACCAATACAGTCAGAGGGTTAGGCCCGCCGGCCTGGCGCTTTTGTTTGCCCGCCTGCGCCGTGGCCAAAACCCGAGTCAGTCTCGGCGCCGGTGCAGCGCTGGCGCTGCCGTACAGAGGGCAGCACACCCGGCAAGCGCCGCAAAGAGCGTCTCGTTCTTTGCGCTAGTTCCCGTTCTTGGGAGGAAGCTTTTCATCCTCCCCGATGATGACGCTACCGCTACCGGCGGAGCCAGAACCAGCACCGCAACTTGCGATGCATCCTCCGCCCACACCGTTGCCGCCGTAACCGCTGCCACCCTCGCCGCCGCGGCCGCCGCCATTCGCTTTGATAGTGCGCGCTGGCTCTGTTGAGTACCACTGGAAAGTCTCGGTCACTTCGTACTCTACGCATGCACTTTCGTTGCATACGATGTAGATGTCTCCATGGTTGTACCAAAGCAACCCCAAAGCTGGTGTCGCGTCGTCTAGTCGTTGACGTGTCTTGCTGTCGGGATATGGCTGAACCAGTGCACAGCCAGGGCAATCGTAGGGGCCATACTTGCCTCCTCCTGCGATGAGTGCCATCGCACTCGCCAGCAGCAGGGCACTAGCGACGAATACAATGGATCCCTTACTGCCTGCAGCATGCTTGATATATTTCTTCACCGCGCCTGGCTCCTTGCTGCGATTGTTGTGGTGTTAGCTCGCTCCGATACTGACGAGCTGACTGCTCTGCCTCTCGGGATGGGATTGCGCGATTTGCGGCGTAGACATATGCGTATGCCTGGGTGGGATCGCGTTGCACGAGCAATCCATACCTGTACGCACTTGCAAGACTCTGGAGGGCCTCTACGCTCCCATTGCCTGCGGCCTGCACCAGATAACGCATCGCCTTTCGCTTGTACTCAATTACGCGCTCGGGATTCCTCAGCACATCGTCTTCCCTGCCGATGAAAGGTTCAGAATTCGCGGCGTAGATCAGTTGGGCTTCCACCAGACCAGCGGCAGCTGCTTTATCGAGCCATCCCGCACCGGAGGTGATCTCCTCGCGACTGAGGCCCGCACAGGGACCGCCACCTTCATCAAATGTCTCCTTCGATAACTGCTCTCGTCGGAGGTGCGCGCGTCGGCACTCATCCAACTTCAAGAACAGGAGAGCAGCGGCTTTGCTATCGCCAGACGCCGCCAAGGGTCTGAGGCGCGCCACGACCTCGGCCGCAGACCCGGATGGCATCTCGCCGATCAGATTGTTCATCTGGTGAACGGATCTGCGAGGACTCACGACGGGCTCGGCCGCTTCGGATTGCGAAATGTCACCGGCGTGCCATGCATCGGGATTGGACGAGAGCTCGGAGTCTTCAACCAAGGCGTCTGCCGTGGGCGCGTCCCTAGACGGCAGCGCTATGTAGGTTGCGGTTGCGGCTGCGCCAATTGCCAAGAGTCCGACAACGCCCCACTTCAGCGGCCGGCTCACTTGGCGCTCCTCCTCGAAGCACCAATGGTCCGATTTGGCGTGTCTCCAAAGCTCGCATCCTGCATCCGTGCATCCTGGTGATGTTCCTTGAGGATCAAGTCTGGACGGCAGTCGTCCGAGTGGGCAATAAGAGCATTCTTAGCGCCAGAAAGATGCGCAATTGCTTCTGTTGGGCCACCGCAGGGTCGTCGCTGTGAAGCGTCCTCGTCAATTCGATCCAGTTGGAACTAGAGTTCCACCCCAAGGAGCTCTACATGAAGAGGCAATCGCCCCCCCTACTTTCGAGATGGCAAGTGCAAACACAAGCGCGGTTCCGGTCAGCGCCGTGAGCCAGTAGGTGGCGAGCATCATCGTTCTATTCCTGCCGCAGTAGTGCATCCCGTCCCAGTCAGGGCTGGACAGGTACTCCCGGGAGTGCAGGTAGAGCATCGTGCTGCGCGCGCTCGTTTCGGTTCGTTCCGGCCAGGCGGCCGGTTGCGCGGCGTGCTGCCACTGAAGAGGATGCCGAGCCCTCAGGCGCCGCAAGAATGAAAGCCCAATCGCGGTCTCCCACGATGGCAGATGCGAACGCCATGCACGCAGTGGTGGTGATCGGGTTCATGGAAAGCTCAATTGGTTCTGCCCAAATGCCTGGACTTGTCGACCACCAACTTCGTCCCAAAAGGACGAGTGTTCGTGATCAGCTCCGGCCGGCACTGAACAGGCCATCCCTCGTTCTCCGCCGCCTCAATCGCGGTACTGCAACTGGCGATGCCCGGGGACCAGACCGGCCCACATCGAACGACTCTGTGATGCTTCATCGGTTGCATGGGTGCTCTCGTCGGGAGGGTGCGCAATCCGCCAACACGCGGAACTCGCGCCCTCGTGAAAGGGAGATGGCTGTGAGAGGAGACGACATTGGCTCGGCGATTGCTTCGCCAATGTCGGCCTCCGTTCGACGCGAATCGTTATGGCTTGGTCGCTTCTACGACTTTTCGGCGCAAGAACCGCGCCTTGCCGCGCAATGATCCGGTCAGGAGGAACTATCTGTACGTCCGCCGCGCTGGACGTCCGCCGCGCCCCGCATTCGTCGCAGGCTGTGCCGTCAACTCAGGACGCCGCGAGCCCGGAGCAGGAATGTCTTGAGAGATTCCGCGTAGCGGTAGTCGGCGGGAGACAGACGCGACTGCACATCTTCCAACTGCGCGCGGAACGCCCAACAGAGCGCAAGCATCTGGTCGTGGCTTTCCGCTTCGATCACCGCTGTTCGGCGTCGGACTTCAATCATGCGTTCCATGAAAGGTCTGTCCATGGCAGGCCCAAAGGCGTCCGCATTCGATAGCGCGGTACAGGTTTCAATGTAGCACCTTTGCACCTGCTGAAACGATTAGTCCGACCGAGCCTCTCACCTGTCGCAATGGGAAGCGGCGCAGGACGGGCTCCGATTGCGCGAGGCGCACTGCCACGTGAACGGAATCATGGACCGGTCGCCAGATCACGAACAGGTAACGTCGGTTAGCGCAGCCTCGCCTGGCACTACGACGCAATGTCGTAACGGCCACTCAGCCGCGCAGCACGTCCCACTCCCCATCCGCTCTGAGCCCTATCGCCCCTGCCTTCGGCAGGAGCTTGGCTTCGGCCATCCTCGATTCCGTGCCACTGCGGATCGCATAAAAGGCAATCATCTCAATGAGCACCATGACCAATACCCCCAACAGCCAGAATCTCGTCGACACCGCCGCCGCCAACGGGTTGTTCAAGACCTTTGGCAAGGCGATCGATCGCGCAGGCATGAGCGACACATTGCGTGGCGTGGGTCCGTTCACCATATTCGCACCGACCGATGCTGCGTTCGACAAGCTTCCGGCCGGCCGGCTGGAAAACCTGTTCAAGCCCGAGAACAAGGAAGAACTCGTCTCGCTGCTCAACTATCACGTTGTAAGCGGCCGCAAGACCGTGGCCGACATCGGCAAGTGGGAAGAAGCCAGGACCGTCAACGGTCAGTCTGCCCCGATCAAGATGACCGATGACCAGGTCAGTATTGACGGTGCGCTCGTCACATCGGCCGACATCGGCTCCAGCAACGGCGTAATCCATGGCATAGACAAGGTCAACATTCCGACCAAGCAGTAACGCTGGCGGATCGACCAGAGGAACGGCGGGGCTTGCCTCGCCGTTCCGCTTTGCCGAATTGGCACCTGCCTCGCCGCGGTCGCGGTGCTCTGCTTGAGGTCGGCACTGATGCGCTGGACGACGGTGGCTTCGTCGACACTGCGGCCAAAGCGCCACTCGCCACGGCATGCTGCGACGCAGCATGTCGCCCTTGGCGCCGGGGATCAGGCGCGCGAGCTTCTTCTTCCATGCCGCCGGCGCGCCTCGCAACCGATTGATTGCGAAGGCCGGATCCGTCACTTCAGAATCCTCTTAAACCGCTGATTCCCAAGATATTTTCTTGGTGTGACAGTGTCTCGTTGACACCCTTCACACGTGATTGCGACGTTCTGCTGCAAGACCTCCCCCGCGGTCGAATTGCACAGGACGTGATTCGTGATCCAAGCCAATGCCGCGGCGCCTGCCCCGGCTCCCGCCGCTGCCCCTGCCCCCTCAAGCACCGACACCTGGCAGCTGCGCCAGACCCGGCTCGATGCACGGCACCGCCGCCGTGATCAAACCTTGTTCGCACTCGCCAATGGTTCCCTCGGTGTGCGCGCCGATTTCGAGGAAGGCGATGACAGCAGCGGCACATACCTCGCCGCGCTGTACGAATCGCACCCGATCCACTACCACGAGCGCTTTCCAGGTTTTGCGCGCAGTACCGACACGCGAGTTCCCGTTGCCGATGGCCAGCGCATCGCGGTGTGGCTCGGCACGGAGCGAGTGGATATCGAGCAGGCGCAGTGGCTCGAGTTCGAGCGCACGCTGCACTTTCGCGAAGGTCGCCTGCAGCGTCGCCTGCGCCTGCTCACGATGCGGGGCCACACCATCGAGATCCAGGCCGAGCGCGTCGTTCCTTTTCGCACGTCTCCCACCAGCGCCGACGTGCTCGCCATCCGCTACAGCGTCCGCTCGATCGACTACCAGGGGTCGCTGGCGTTGGCGTCCGCCATCGAGTTCGGCCATGGCGCGGTACGCCAGGGAGACGATCCGCGGATCGGCGTGACGGCATCGGACCGCCTGCAACTTCTGTCGAACCAGGCGGACCGTGACGGGGCCTCAGTGCTGCAGGCCACGCAGCGCAGTGGCTTGCGCGTGCGCTGCGCACAGTCGCACCGGCTTGGCGACAAGCTCGCGTTCGACTGCGCAGGATTCAACGACGGCACGGTCGAGCAGCGCTTCCGCGCCGACGTGCAGCCGGGTGACGTGGTGGAAATCGAGAAGTTCGTCGCCTACGCCACCAGCGATGGCACGTGCAATCCCGCCGCCTCGACCACGGCCGCGCTGGCAGAGGCAACCGCCGCGGGATTCGACGCCGTGGCCCGCCGCCACGCGGACGCGCTGGCGGCCTTCTGGGACGACACCACGGTGACGGTCGAAGGCAGCCCGGACGACGAGCAGGCACTGCGCTTCAACCTGTTCCATCTGTTCCAGTCCGCCGGCCGCGATGGCAGCCACGGCACCGCGGCAAAGGGGCTGACCGGCGAAGGTTACGAAGGCCACTGCTTCTGGGATACCGAGGCCTTCATGCTGCCAGTGATGGCGTTCACCGCGCCGGACGTTGCACGCACGATGCTGCAGGCCCGCTATGGCGCACTCGACGCTGCACGCCAGCACGCGCGCGGGATGAGTCACCCGCGTGGTGCGCTCTATCCCTGGCGGACCATCGCCGGCCTGGAGTGTTCGGCGCACTATCCGTCGGGCTCGGCCGCGTACCACATCAATGCCGCCATTGCCCACGCCATCGGCCTTTATGTCGATGCCACCGACGACATTGCGTTCCTGCTGGAAGGCGGTGCCGAGATGCTGTTCGAGACGGCGCGGATCTGGCCGCAGGCCGGCCATTTCGATGCGCGCCGCGGCGGCGCGTTCTGCATCCATGCCGTGACCGGCCCCGACGAGTACACCGCGCTGGTCGACAACAATTTCCATACCAATCGCATGGCCCAGCGGCACCTGCGACTGGCCGCAAGCACCTGGGACCACCTGCATGCGCATCACCCGCTGCAGACGCTGGAACTGGCGGCGCGATTGGGGCTGGATGCGGCCGAAGTCGACGTCTGGCGGCGCGCCGCCGCAGCGATGTACCTCAACTACGACGAGTCGCTCGGCATCCACGCCCAGGACGACACGTTCCTTGGCAAACCCACGTGGCCCGGTGGCGTGGTCAAGCAGCAAGGCCAACGCCCGCTCCTGCTGGACCACCATCCGATCGCCCTCTATCGCCACCAGGTCTGCAAGCAGGCCGACGTGGTGATGGCGCTGGTGCTGGCGGGCGATGGCATCGCGCCGGAGGTGAAGCGACGCAACTTCGACTACTACGAAGCCGTGACGACGCACGACTCGACCCTGTCGGCGTCGGTGTTTGGCATTCTCGCCAGCGAGGTCGGGCACCACGACAAAGCGGCGCAGTACTTCCGCGACAACCTCTTCGTCGATCTCGACAACCTGCATGGCAACACCGATCACGGCATGCACATGGCCGCGCTGGCCGGGAGCTGGCTCGGCCTGGTCCAGGGGTTCGCCGGCATGCGCGTGATCGATGGCGTTCTGTGCTTCTCGCCAACCCTCCCTGACGGCTGGTCCGGGTATGGCTTCGGTCTGCGCTGGAAGGGTCGGTTGCTGCACGTACTGGTACGGCCGACCGGCGTGGAATACACGTTGCGACAGGGCGATGCATTGCCGATCGAACATCGCGCGCGGACGCTGGAGCTTGCCCGCGCCCGCCCAGCGCGGATGCCGCTGGTAACGGCTGCCGGGGCCGCTGCAGTCACAAGGCAACCCGTGCTCGCCCTGATCTTCGATCTCGACGGCGTGCTAACCGACACAGCGCGCACCCACTACCTCGCATGGAAACGGATCGCCGACGAAGAGCGCCTGCCGTTCGACGAACGCGTCAACGAGCGGCTCAAGGGCATCGACCGCATGGGTTCGCTGGAGATCATCCTGCAACACGCCGGCCGTGTGCTCGACGATGGCGCCAAGGTGGCGCTGGCCGAACGGAAGAACCGCTACTACGTCGAGGCCATCGAGGAGTTCACGCCCGACGACCTGTTCCCCGGCGTGGCCAGCCTGCTGCAACAGGCGCGCAAGCAAGGACTGCGGATCGGACTGGCATCGGCAAGCCGCAACGCGAGTCGGCTGCTGGAACGGCTGGGCATCACCGACTGCTTCGACCATGTCGCCGATGCTTCGCGGGTCGCGCGTCCGAAACCGGACCCCGAGATTTTCCTGGGCGTCGCCGCAGCACTGGGCGTGTCGCCGTCGCAGTGCATCGGGCTGGAGGACTCCGCCGCCGGCATTGCCGCGATTCGCTCCGCGGGCATGACCGCCGTCGGCATCGGCCAACCGGATGACCTCGTCGAGGCCGACATCTGCCTGCCGGCCATCGCGGCTTTCGACCTCGACGCACTCGCTTCCTGAGTTCCCCGCAATGCCCCTTGTCTGGCCGCGCCGGCACGCACCGTCGCACGCCGGCTCTCCGCCCTCATACCCCGGACCTACCATGCCGCCGCAATCACTCATGCGCCTCACGCTGTCTGTCGCCATCGCCACCGCGCTCGTGCATGCGCCTGCCTCCGCGCAGGACACGCCTGCACCGGCAACCGAGGCAGACGCCGCCACGCTCGATACCGTCGTGGTCAGCGGCACCGCCCGTTTCAAGGGCGTACGCAAACGCGATGCCAGCTTCTCCATCACCACCGCTTCGCAGGAACAACTGCGCGAGGCGGTCCCGCTGAGCACCGCGGACACGTTGAAAATCGTCCCCGGCATCTGGGTCGAATCGGCCGGCGGCCAGACCGGCGCCAACGTGTTCGTACGCGGCATGCCGTCCGAAGGCGACGCGCCGTTCGTGACCGTGCAGATGGACGGCGCCCCGCTGTATCCACCGTCCTCGTTGTCCTTCCTCGACAACGCTTCACTGTTCCGCATCGACGACACCATCGACCGCATGGAAGTGTTGCGCGGTGGGTCGAGCCCGATCTTCTCCAACGGCCAGCCCGGCGCCACGGTCAACTACATCCAGAAGAAGGGTGGCGAAGAGCGCGAGGGCAGCCTGCGCCTGGGCATCGGCAGCGACGGCTTCAGCCGCGTCGACCTCTTCGACAGCGGCAAGCTGGCCGATGGCTGGTTCTACAGCGTCGGCGGGTTCTACCGCCAGACCGACGGCGTTCGTGACCCGCGGTTTCTCGCCGACCAGGGCGGGCAGTTCAGCGCCGCGCTCACCCACGGCTGGGAGAACGGCGAGTTCACTGTCTACGCGCGCCACACCGACGACAAGAACGCCTTCTACACACCGATCCCACTGGTGTCGCGCAACGACGGCGGCGAATTCGACAGCTTCCCCGGGCTGGATGCCCTGACCGGCACGCTCCTGAGCGACGAATTCCGACATGTCGTCCTTCCGGTCGGGCCCAATGGCGAGACAATCGCACCCGACCTGGGCGAGGGCCGCGGGGTCAACGTCGATGTGTTCGGCGCGTCGGTGGATGTCTACGCCGGCGAGTGGACAATCAGCAATCGCGTCAATCACCTCAGCGGCACCGCACCGACCAACGCACTGTTCACCGGCGCCAACCCGCAAACGCTTTCGTCGTACATCGCCGGCTTCGACAGCCCAGGCACGGCTTCGTACGTCAACGGCGGCGGCCAAGTCGACCCGGATCAGCAGCTGCTGACCGCCGGCTTCTGGGTGGTGGACAAGCGGATCGAATCGTTCAGCAACGACTTTCGTCTGAGCCGCGACCTGTTCGAGGGAAACACGTTCACCACCGGCCTCTACTACGCCCGCTACTCCTCCGCCGACACCTGGTACCTGGGAAACAACATGCTGCTGACCGCGCAGAACAACGCGCGGCGCATCAACCTGCAACTGGCCGATGGCCGCCAGGTGACGCGCGACGGTTTCGCCAGCACCGCCTTCTTCGCCTTGCGCGGTGACTACGACGGCCAGAACACCGCGGTGTTCGTGGCCGACGAGTGGGTAATCAACGAACGCCTGCGCCTGGACGGCGGCATCCGCTACGAATGGCAGCAGGTCGATGGAACCGTCAACGACACGTCCACTATTGACCTCGATGGCAATCCGGCGACGCTGTACGACAACGCCACCTCGATCAGCCTGGACACCGCCCGACGCATCGATCAGGACGACAGTGAAGCGTCGTGGACGCTTGGCCTCAACTACACACTCAACGACACCAACAGTGTGTTCGTTCGCGCCAACTCCGGCTACAAGCTGCCGACTTTCGACAATCTTCGCGACGGCAACGACGAGGTCCAGCAGGTCGACCAGTACGAACTCGGCCTCAAGTCCGGCAACGCTGTCTACGACCTGTACCTGACTGCTTTCCACAACCGCTTCACCAACTCGCCATTCCAGGCATTCCTCGAAGATGGCAGCAGCTTCGCCACCAACGGCGATTCGCGCGCGACCGGCCTCGAGGTCGAAGCAGCGCTGCGCCCGTTCGACGGGCTCGAGCTCGCCCTCGGCGGCACCTGGCTCGACGCCAGGTACAGGAACTACCGCGAGTTCAGCGGCAACCAAGTGGTGCGCCAGCCCGAGTGGCTGTTCCGGTTCACGCCGAGCTATTTCTGGACGCTGCCTTTCGGCGATCTGAAGGTCTTCGCCACCTACGCCCATGTCGGTGATCGCTACGCCGACCTCGCCAACGCACAGCGCCTGCCCTCGTACCAGACGCTCGACGTCGGCGCGAACCTGCGCGCGGGCGAACACTGGGAGTTCGCGCTGACCGGAAGCAACGTCAGCGACGAGCTGGGGCTGACCGAAGGCAATGTCCGCGTCCCAGGTGCGGCAACGTCCGACGGTGTCTTCCTTGGACGGCCGATCGCGGGCCATTCGTACCAGCTTTCGGCCGCGTATCACTGGTAGACGCTCGATGCCGCGGCCCGGGGAACCCGCGCCGCGGACTGTCCAACGCAACGGCAAGGAAGCCTTCATGCAATCGACTCGCCGCAACCGGCACGCCCGGCGCCGGATGATCCTCGCGATGGTGCTGACCTACATGGTCTTCGGCGTGCTGCTCAACAGCGTCGGCACGGTGATCCTGCAGTCGATCCAGGGGTTCGGGGTCGACAAGCAGGAGGCGGCGTTGCTCGAGGCCTTCAAGGACCTGCCGATCGCGATCGTATCGTTCCTGACCGCCTCGCTGCTGCCGCGACTCGGGCTGCGCCTGGCCATGATCATCGGACTGCTGCTGGTCGCCGGCGCATGCGCACTGATGCCGCTGCTTGCCGCGTTCTGGATGACGCAACTGCTGTTCGCGACGGCCGGTGTGTCGTTCGCGCTGGTGAAGGTATCGGTCTACGCCTGCATCGGCCTGCTCACCGACAACCGCCAGGCCCACGCCAGCCTGACCAGCACGATCGAGGGGTGGTTCATGGTCGGCGTCGTCGCCGGTTATTGGCTGTTCTCGGCCTTCATCGATCCCGGCTCGCCGGCCAGCCCGGGCTGGTTGCGCGTGTACTGGCCCATATGCGCGATGGCGCTGGTTGCGGCGGGCTTGCTGGCAACGACCAGCCTTGACGAACGCGGTGCGCGCGACGGGAGACGTGGCTCGCGCGATTTCCTTGCGATGTTCCGCCTGGCCACGCAGCCACTGGTGGCGATATTCCTGGTGTCGGCGTTCCTGTACGTCGTGATCGAGCAGAGCATCGGCACCTGGCTGCCCACCTTCAACCGCGAGATCCTGCACCTGCCAACGGCCATGAGCGTGCAGGCAGCCAGCCTGTTCGCCGTCTCGCTGGCGCTGGGCCGGCTCGGCGCCGGCCTGGCCCTTCGACGCGTGCCCTGGCATGCCCTGCTGATCGGCTGCGTACTGGCGATGGCCGCTCTCGTGCTGCTGGCGCTGCCGCTTGCCAGCGCTTCCTCCCGGCCTTCCTCCACGGGCTGGGCCGAAGCTCCGCTGGCGGCGTACGTATTCCCGATGATCGGGCTGTTCATGGCCCCCATCTACCCGGCAATCAATTCGATCGTGCTCAGTGCCCTGCCCCGTTCGCAGCACGCCACCATGACCGGCCTGATCGTGGTGTCCTCGGCCCTGGGCGGCACCACCGGTTCGTTCGTCACCGGGCAGCTGTTCGCCCGCGTCGGCGGCGCCCACGTCTTCTATCTGTCGCTGCTGCCGATGGCACTACTGCTGCTGTCGATCACGCGGCTTCGCCGGCAGGTGGATGCCGGCGCGCCTGCGATGGCCGTCGCCTGACCTACCGCGCAGAAAGCGGCTCACCCCTAACCACCGCGGCTATGACTCTGATGGTTATCGCCATGCAGGCAATCACACCATGAGCTTGTCGAGCCGAAACAACGGAGGCGTCAATGCCTGAAATCTCAAAGCGAACTGCAATCATCGCCGCGGGCGTTGCTTGTGTCGGCATCGCCATCTTCGTTGCAGCCCCTGTTCGGCAGAGTTTGTCCGAAGGTGACCAGCCAACTCTCAGCGCTGCGTCGTTCGTCGATGAGAAACAGACTCCAACAGACGATTCCCGCCTGCCCTCCAACCTGACGCGGGGCGTCCGACAGCGGCCGCATTCGACCGTGACAGACAGCCCTGAAATACCTCCTGGCGACGCTATTCAAGCAATCTCGGCTTTGCGTCCGCTCGCAGAGTCTGGCGACCGGAATGCGGCCTTAGCCATATACCTGAAGGTCAACGAGTGTCGAACTGCCATCGACCAGGCAACACGCGCTGCTCCGAGCACGAATCCCGCTTCATTGGTGCCGCCCGACTGCGCCGGCGTGACGGGCGAGGTTCGCAGAGAGGCATCGCGGTGGCTGGAACTAGCGGCGGACTCTGGCAGTTCCTACGCCCAGCTTCTCTATGCGAGCAGTCTGACCGGAATCGTCGGCCCACCTTCGGAGTGGATCAAACATCCCGAGAGGGTTCAGGCCTTCAAGATTAAGGCCATGCGGTTTCTGCATGAGAACGCCGCGCGTGGGAGCGTGGAGGCTTGGCAGTCACTTTCAGCGTCATATGCAGGCGGTGTTTTGGCTCCACAGAACAACCTCAAAGCCTACGCCTACTACCGCGCTGCGCAAATGGCAGACCCCAGTTTCGCGGCACCCGCCAGGCTCGAGCAACTGAAGAGCCTTTTATCCGCACAAGAATTGAATCAAGCCGAAGCGGCATCAAGGAGCGTATATGCAGGGAAGAACTAAGGCATTTCTACTGGTCTGCGGCTCGATAGCCATCGTTGGATCGGCACTCGCGGTACCGTCCCAGCGGTATGGACCGTACGTATGTACTGCCTGTCAAATCGCCACACCGCTGCCCGATGCTGCCACAAGAGCCTACATCGATTCCATTAGGACCCTGGTTGAAATTCCATTCATTGAACGGACGTGGATCATCTGCAATGCGTCGTACTGCGCGGACTACACACCGACTGACGGCGACCGCTGGTTTGAGAACACCTATGAGGGCCGGAATCGTGAGCGGCGCGAATCGGGTGGCGGCGGAAGGGAAGGCGGCGGTGGAGGTGGTAGTTCCCCAGGCGGCACGGGCGGCAGTTCCCCGGGCGGCATCAGGGGCGGATTCCGCGGCCCAGGCGTAGTTATCGTGAAGGATCCGAAGCCCGTGTGAGTTGCCCTGCAGAAGGTTGGGGGCCCTGCCGCCGAGGCGGGGCCACGATCGCCGCTCCGTGATTATGTGTCGCCGTGAACGTCATGTCGTTGTCGCCACATCCGCCGGCGTATATTCCGGCGACGGTCACAGCGACAGGGGGCCTCCGCCATGTGCTATTCCGCCCAGATCTGGGCCGACTACCGCAAGTTCGCCAAGGTTTTCGGCGCGACGATCAGCATCCAGGACTTCGTCCGCCTGTACTGGGAGCGCAGCCAGAGCGGCAAGCAGCGGATTCCCAAGGCGATGGACGCCGCCTTCGCCGAGCCCCTCACCGACCTGCAGCACGAGATCAAGGCGTTGATCGAGGCGTTCAACCGCGATCAGACGGGACGCTTCGAGCAGGAGTTGTTCAAGCAGCGCAAACGCCTGTTCGACGCCGAGCGCATCCTGCTCGACAAGACCACCAAGAAGGCGCTGGAGGAAAAGCGCATCGCCACCGACAAGATCGCGTGGGCGCGCGGCAAGCTGGCCGACCTGCACCGCACCGCGCTGATTGCCGATGATTCGCGGGTCTTCCCCGGCCATTACGCTCCGGTGATGGTGTGGGAGAACGGCGCACGCGTGATCAAGCCGATGCGCTACCAGTGCCGCCCGCAAGGCAAGCCGGCCAACTTCGACCAGCGCTTCCCGGGCACTTACAACGCCCGTCGCGACAATCTGGAAGGGTTCTGGAAGGAACAGTTCGGCTATTCGCATGGCGTCGTAGTCGTCAACGCCTTCTACGAGAACGTCAGCCGCCACGCCGTGGAGCAGCGCGAGTTGCAATCGGGCGAGAAGGACGAGAACGTCGTGCTCGAGTTCCGTCCGGAACCCCAGCAGGACATGCTGGTTGCCTGCCTGTGGTCGCACTGGACGGGCTCGCACGGCGCCGAGCTGCTTTCCTTTGCCGCCATCACCGACGACCCGCCGGCCGAGATCGCCGCCGTCGGGCACGATCGCTGCATCATTCCGATCAAGCGAGAGAACATCGACGCATGGCTCAACCCGGACCCGGCCGATCTTGCATCGATGTACGCCATCCTCGAGGACCGCGAGCGGCCGTACTACGAGCATCGGCTGGCGGCCTGATGGTACTGGCAGGCCGCCCGGCTTTGCCGCCCCCCGCGGACGAACGGCGCCCCAGAAGACGCCCCGTTAACAATCGCCTTGGCATCGTGGGCGAATTGGACGTTCTGCTCGTCATTGAGCCATAACCACCCGGGGAAGCTGACGATGACGACTGCGGACTCCTTGATGCCGTTGCAGGCCGAGGCCCCTACCAACAGGCAGCGGCTTTTCGTGCGTTACTACAGCGCAATCCTGATAGACCTGGTGGTGCTGAACCTCTTCAACGAGTTCTCCGGCAAGGTCCACATCGAATCGTTCACCGTCTCGTTGATGGTCGCGGTGGTGCTGCAGGTCCTGCTGAAGCTCACCATTGCGCTGGAGCATTACGTCGCGGCGTATTTCAAGGCACGCCCCGGCGGCTTCATGACGTTCATGCGCTGGTTCTCGGCCTGGCTGATCCTGTTCGGTTCGAAGTTCGTGATCCTCGAGGCAATTTCGTTCGCATTCGGAACCGACGTCCACTTCGACGGGCGATTCCATGGACTGCTGGTGCTGATCGTGGTCATTGTCGTGATGCTGGTCGCCGAAGAGTTCATCGTCAGGCTGTATCGGCGCCTTGGCTGAGCCGGTCCGGCGCAACGGATCAACCGGTGATGGAAGGATCCATCTCCCCACAACCATAGGCGCCCGACCCCACGCGCGGGGTCGGTCGACGTCAAGGAGGATTTCCAAGTGAACGCAGATCAACAAACGCTGCGCAAGATCCTGACCACCGACCTGACCGAGACCCTCATCAAGGTCGGCCTGATCGCGTTCCTGGCCTACGTATGCGTGCGCATCTTCGCGCCGTTCGCGAACCTGGTGTTGCTGGGCGTGATCCTGGCCATCTCGATCTACCCGCTCTACCTGTGGCTGGTGGGCAAGCTCGGTGGCAAGCGCGGGCTGTCCGCCACGGTCCTTGTGCTGGCTTTGTTGCTGCTGCTCGGCGTACCGCTGGTGATCCTGGGCAGTTCCTTCGCCACCCAGATCAGTGACGTCCACCACTCGTTCGAGAAGGGGACGTTCGTCGTGCCTGCACCAAGCCCGAAGGTGGCCGAATGGCCTTTGGTCGGCGAGCGCCTGCATGCAGCCTGGAGCGAGGCGGCCACCAACCTGCCTGCCTACCTGCAGAAGAATGCCGAGATCATCCGCGGCTACACGCTCAAGGCGTTGTCGATCGCGGCCGGCGCCGCCGGTGCGGTCCTGCTGTTCCTGGCCGCGATCGCCGTGGCCGGCATCATGATGGTCTACGCCGAAGGCGGCAGCCGCGTCACCCAACGCATCCTGGCGCGCCTGACCACTCCCGAAAAGGGCGCCAGCCTGTTGCACCTGGGCGTGGCCACCGTCCGCTCGGTCGCCACCGGCGTCGTCGGTGTGGCCTTCATCCAGGCGTTGCTGCTGGGCATGGGCTTCCTGCTCGCGGGCATCCCGGCGGCGGGCGTGTTCGCGGTAATCACCATGCTGCTCGGGATCCTGCAGCTGCCGGCTTTGATCATTTCGTTGCCGGCAATCGGCTACCTGTGGTGGGCCGAAGATGGCTCGTCGACGACGATGAAGGTCATCTTCACCATCTACTTCCTGATCGCCGGCATGGCCGACAACGTGCTCAAGCCGCTGCTGCTCGGGCGCGGCGTCGATGCACCGATGCTGGTCATCCTGATCGGCGCGATCGGCGGCATGGTCACCGGCGGCATTATCGGCCTGTTCGTCGGCGCGGTGGTACTGGCGGTGGCGTACACGCTGTTCATGGAGTGGGTCGATTCGCGCGCGCAGGACGATGTCGTTCCGGCAGCTGCCACCGTCGACGCCATCAATACGGACGCTGCCCATTAGCCGCAGGAGCGCACGGCCCACCATGCAGGCTGCCATGCGGATGAGCTCATGCGGATGACCATGCGGGCCACCGCAGGGCAGCGCACCGCCCGACGCCTGGGCGGCGTCGCGGTGCTCGCCTCGGCGCTGCTGCTCGCCGCCTGCACCACGCTCGGGCCCGACTACGAAGAGCCCGACATCACCTGGCTCAATGACTGGCAGACCGATCTTTACGGCCAGGTCGCCAGTCCGGAACAGCAGCGCCAGGTCGACCTGCAGTTCTGGTGGCACGCCTTCAACGATCCGGTGCTGAACACGCTGGTCGATACCGCGCGCAAGGAGAACCCGTCCCTGCGCATCGCCGGCCTGCGGATCATGGAAAGCCGCGCCGTGCTCGGCATCGCCAGCAGCAACCTGTATCCGCAGCTGCAGCAGATCAAGGGCTCGGCCGCCTATGTCGACAACCGCAGCACCGGCGGTTCGGCGCCTGACGTCAATCAGAACTACGGCGCCTACAGCGCCGGTTTCGACCTGGCCTGGGAACTGGATTTCTGGGGACGGTTCCGCCGCGGCATCGAATCGGCCGAAGCGGGCTTCTTTGCTTCGGTGACCAACCAACAGGACGTGCAGGTATTGCTGGCGGCGCAGGTCGCCGATCTCTACTACGCGTATCGAACCACCCAGCTCAGGATCGTCATCGCGGAAGAGAACACCAAGATCCAGAAACGCAGCCTGGACATCACCCAGCAGCTGCACAGCAGCGGCCAGGAATCCGAGCTGGACCTGCAACAGGCCACGGCCCAGTACCTCGGCACGCTGGCGACCATCCCCGACCTCGAAGGGCAACTGGTCAGGGTCCGCAACGCGCTCGCCGCCGTGCTCGGGCGCAAGCCGGGCGATGTCCCGGAACTGGATGGGGTGGGCGGTCCGCTGCCGGTCGTCGATGGGGCCGTGTTGCACGAGATGCCGGCGCGCTTGCTGCTTCGTCGTCGCGACCTGCGCACGGCGGCATGGCAGGTTGCTGCGCAGTCGGCGCAGATCGGTATCGCCAAGGCGGATTACTTCCCGGCCATCACCCTGCTCGGCAGCGTCGGCTGGTCGACCACTTCGCTCGGTGGCAGCCCGCAGGTTCGCAGCATTGCCGCCGGGCCAGCGATCAGCTGGAACATCCTCGATTACGGCCGCATCGCCAGCAACGTGCGCCTGCAGGATGCGCGCCTGCAGCAGACCATCGAGCTGTTCCAGAACACCGCGTTGCTGGCCGCGCGCGAGATGGACGACGCCGCCATCACCGTGGTCAAGACCGCCGAGCAGAAGGCGCCGCTGGGTGGTGCCGCGCGCGCCGCAGAGCGCTCGCTGGAACTGGCCAACACCCAGTACCAGGAAGGCTATGCCGACTTCCAACGGGTGCTCGACGCGCAGCGCGTGATGTTCACCCAGACCGAGCGCGCGCTGCTCAACGACAGCGCCCACATCAGCGCGGTGATCACGCTGTACAAGGCCGCGGGCGGCGGCTGGACCGAGATGCCGGCCGAGGAGCTGCTGCCTGATGCGACGCGGCAGACGATGAAGGACAGGACCAACTGGGGCGGCCTGCTCGAAGCGCCCCTCCCTGCCCGCCCCGAGGGGCAGGCCAGCGAAACCGGGAATCCGAAATGAGCGCAGGCAACGACGACAAGCCGGCAACCGCTGCCGCACCGCCGCCGGGCGGCCAGGACCAGGCGGGCAAGACCGTGCGCAAGGGCGGGCTCTGGGTAGCCGGCGTGATCGTGTTGACGCTGCTGCTGTATCTGTTTGCCGACCGCTACACGCCCTATACCTCGCAGGCCCGCATCGAAGGATTCATCGTCGGCGTCGCGCCCAAGGTGGCCGGCGAAGTGACCAGGGTGGCGGTCGTCAACAACCAGACCGTGAAGTTCGGGCAGACCCTGTTCGAGATCGACCAGTCGCAATACAGGATCGCGCTGGCCAAGGCCCGTTCCGACCTGGAGAATGTCCGCAAGCAGGTCGGCGCCGGCGGTGCCGCCGTCGATGCGGCACGCGCCAACCTTGAGGCCGCGCGCGCCAACGAGGTCAAGGCACGGCAGGACGCCAGCCGTCTGCGCCGCCTGCGCGAAACAGACCCCGGCACGATTTCCGTGCGCCGCCAGGAAATGGCCGATGCCAGCCTCGAGCAGGCCAAGGCGATGGTCGTCGCCGCGCAAGCCGACATCCGCCGCGCGATCGACACGATGGGCGGTGCCGACGTCGAACAGAACACGTTGCTGGCCACGGCCCTCACCGCCGTCGACAAGGCCGAGCTGGACATGAAGAACACCGTGATCGGGGCCTCGACGGACGGCGTCATCACCGACCTGCGTACCGAGGTCGGCCAGTTCGCCGGAACCGGCAGTCCGGTGCTGACGCTGATCGGCGTGCGCGACATCTGGGTCAATGCCGAGTACACCGAGAACAACCTCGGCCACCTGAAGGTCGGCACACCGATCGACATCGTCTTCGACGTGCTGCCCGGTCGTGTCTTCAAGGGCAAGGTGCGCAGCGTCGGCCTGGGCGTCAGCGCCGGTCGCACGCCGAGCGCCGGCAACCTGCCCTCCGTCGACAACGACCGCGACTGGCTGCGGCAATCGCAGCGCTTCCCGGTGATCATCGGCATCGATCCCGGCATGGATCCGGAAGACCGGGCGAAGCTGCGGATGGGCGGCCAGGCCTCCGTCATCGCCTACGGCGAAGGCAGCGGCGTGTTGAAGCTGCTCGGCAAGATCTACATCCGCGTCGCCAGCTGGCTGACGTATGCGTACTGACCCGGACTGACGCGATGATGGCGCCTGCCGCCAGGCGTACCTTCCGGCTAGCGTCCGTGGTGGCGTTGTCGGTAGCGCTCGCCTACGGGCTGGCCATGCCGTTGCCGTTCATGGCGCCGCTGTTTGCGGTGTTGCTCACCGCCACGCCGGCTCCGCCGCCAGGGCCGAAGGGACTGCTCACGTTGCTGGTGCTGGTCTCGGTCACCCTCGGCATCGGCCTGCTGCTGCACCCGCTGCTGCGCAACTACCCGGTGTCGGCGGTGATGATGATCGCCGCCGGCCTGTACGTGAGCACCTACCTCAGCGTCGGCAAGGGCAAGGGACTGGTCGGCACGCTGCTCGCGGTGGGACTGACGTTGATTCCCGCTGCCGGGCTGATGGACTACGCGCTGGCGAGCGCGGTCGTCGACTCGCTGCTGGTCGGCATCGCCGTGGCCGTCGGCTGCCAGTGGCTGGTCCAGCCGCTGTTTCCCGAACCACCGCCGGCAGCCGCCCCGGCCAAGCCACCTCCCGCCGACCACGAGCGGGCCGCCTGGCTCGCCCTGCGCACCGTCCTGATCGTGTTGCCGCCGGTGATGCTCGCCTTCACCAATCCAGGGATGTACATGCCGACGATCATGAAGTCGGTGATGCTGGCGCAGCAGGGATCGACGGTCAGTGCACGCGCCGCCGGCCGCGAACTGATCGGATCGACCTTCCTCGCCGGTGCCTACGCACTCGCCTTCTGGTTCGCATTGAAACTGTTGCCGAACCTGTGGATGTTCACCCTGTGGATGCTGCTGTTCGGAATCCACATCGCCAGCCGACTGTACGGCGTCGTCGCCAACCGGCACCCGCCATCGTTCTGGGTGAACGTGTTCGTGACGATGCTGATCCTGGTCGGGCCGGCCGTGCAGGACAGTACCGGAGACGACGTCTATGGCGAGTTCCTGGTGCGCTTCACTCTCTTCGTGCTGGTCACGCTGTACGCCTGGGGTGCGATCGTCGCGCTCGACTGGCTGCGTGAAAACCGCGCCGGCCGTCGGCCGGTTGCAGCGGCAACGACGCAGCCCAACTGAGGACCGCTGGCTTCAACTTTCTGCGGTGATGAAACCTGTGCGCCGCGCCACCGCCGCCGCCTCGCTGCGCGAACGCACCTCGAGCTTGCGCAGGATGGCGGAGATGTGGTGATCGACCGTCTTCTCCGATCGCACCAGGCGCCGTGCGATGTCGGCATTGCTCAGGCCATCGGCCAGCAGCCCGAGGATCTGCATCTCACGTGCGGTCAGCCCGGCCGGGTTGGCGCTGGTGGTCGCCCGCGGACCACGGGCGAGGCCGCGCACTCCCGCGTCGCGAAGGTGCTCGCGACAGCGTTTGACGGCGGCGTTGGCACCCAGGCCCTCCAGCAGCGCCAGCGCGTCCCGCATCGCGCACTCGTCGCCTTCCAGCAACGCGAGCGCCTGTTCGTACGGGCATCCCATGCGCGCCCACGCCGCCGCGGCGTCCTTCCACTGACCACCGATCTGCAGAGCGTAGGCAGGTTCGGCACCCTCCGGGCCGCCACCGGCGATGCCCAGGCGCAGGCACCAGTAGCGCAACTCGCCGAGCGAGCGCTCATCCCGTCGTTGCTCTGCCATGAGGTGGGCCTGGACCACGATGTCGTCGACGCGCGTGCAGTCGCTGCGCAGCCAGGCATCCTCGGCATGTGCGGCGGCAACCGGCGCCAGCCGCTGCAGTTCGCCGGACTGTTTCGCAAGCACCGTTGCCTCCGCCAGCAGTTCGCGCGCGCCAGGATCACCACGACGCAGGCGCAGACGGGACAGTACGGCCAGCGCGCAGATGCGCGTCACCGGCGCAACGCCATGGCACCGGACCAGTTGCGATGCAATGATCGCCGCCGCGTCCCAGTTGCCCTGCTCGAAATCGCGGCGGGCCTGCCAGGCGCAGATGTAGTTCGACCACGAATCCAGATCGCGTGCAGCGAAGTAGCGCGTGGCCGCCTCGATCTGCCGCCCCGCCTCCTCGTAGTCACGCAGCTTGACGGCGGTGCTGACGAGGTTGGAATAGCAACGCGAAACGTGTTCCTCGAAGTCGTTCTCCAGCGATATCCGCAGGCTCTCCTCGATCATCGTCCTGCCGTCGTCATCGCCATCGGCATAGCGGGCCGTGCCGACGTTGTTGAGGGCGTGCGCGAGCACTTCGCTGCTGCCGATCCGCGTCGACAATTCGATCGCGCGGTGGCCCCACTCCACTGATTCCTCGGTGTGCCCGGACAGCATGTACAACTGCGAGCGGTTGCTCAGTGCCCAGGCAAAAGCCTCGTCGTCCGGCAGGTCCTCAAGCAGCTGCACGGCCTGATTGGCGTAATCCTCGGCCTCGTGCCTGCGGCCGCCGAACCAGTTCAGCCGCGACAGCCAGCGCAGGGTCAGGCCTTCCTGGCGTATGTCGCCCAGCTCGCGCCAGATCGCCAGTGCTTCGAGCCGGCGCGCGATCGCCTCGTCGTTCTGCTCGATGAGGTAACACTGGTACGACAGGTCTTCGAGCAGCTTCGCCCGCACCGGCGGCGCCAATGCGCCAGCGTGCGCCAACGTGGTGCCGTACAGCGTGGCGGCCTCGCAATGCGCGCCGTGGGCGGCGGCTTCGTCGCCGGCCTGCAACGCGTACTTGAGGACCGCCTGCGCATCGCCAGCACCCGATGCGTGGTGGACCAGGCGCGACATCGCCACGCCTCGCCCTCGCTGTTCGAGGTATGCCAGCACCTTCGCGTGCAGCGCCGCTGCCAGCGGTGCCGGCTGTGCCTGCTCGATCGCGATGCGGGCGAGTTCATGGCGGAACGCATAGGCGTGCCCGTCTGCAGTGAGCAGGCCAGATGCCAGGGCCGCCGAGACATCCTCGGCAGCCGGCGCCAGCACCGCTGTGACGACGTCGATCTCGATGCGTGCGGGAACAATCGCCACCAGGTCCATCAGCGCGCGCACCGTGGGGGGCTGCCGGGCGGCACGCGCCAGCACCGCATCACGCACGGTCACCGGCAAGCCCTCGGAACGCAGCGCCTCGGTGACGAAGAACGGATTGCCACCGGTCGTTGCGAAGACGCCCTCGGCAGGATGGCTCGACAGTCGCGCCAGTTCCGCCACGCCCGCCTCCGACAACGGCAACAGGGGCACGCGCACGACGGCGTCGGCGGGCAGGTCGCCGAGCACGAGCTGGAGTGGATGGCGGTCGCCCAGTTCGTCATCGCGGTAACTCAGGACCAGCAACGCGCGCACGCGCTGGATGCGACGGGCAAGGAACTTGACGAGGTCGAGCGTCGCAGCGTCGGCCCAGTGCAGGTCCTCGAGCACGACGATGGTCGGTCCGCTTTCGTCCTGCAGTTCCGACAGGAAGCAGCTGAACAACTCCGACCTCCGGCCCTCGATGCCGAGCAGCGCCTGCAGCTTGGCGCCCATCGCGCCGGCCATGTCGTAGAGCGGTCCGAGTGGGCGCGGCGAGAACAGCGCTTCGCAGCCGCCCCATAGCACCCGGCCGACGCCATTGCCGGACACCAGCTGCGTCAGCAACGACGTCTTGCCGATGCCAGCTTCGCCGCACACCAGTGCGGTGCGGCCGGCACCCTGCCCTGCAGTGTCCAGCGCTCCCTGCAACAAACTCAGTGCAGGGCCTCGTTCAATCAGCTCCACCTTGCCGCCTCCGGGGGTATCGCGACCCGATTATCCCCCCATGAAACGTGCCCGGACGGCGCGCCCGGTCGGCACGTCGCGCCGGTCTCGCAGGCGCGCATTCAGAAGTAGAAGAACGGCGACAGGTCCGAAATCTCGATGATGCTGGCGACCGGAAGCCCGTTGCGCCGCGCCGCTTGCCGGATCGCCTCCGGCGACGGCGCGTCGTAGATGCAGAAGGTGCGGCGCCGGTCTGCGCTCACATAGGAGTGCAGCCAGCTGACGCCGCTGTCGCCATTGATGCTGGCTATTCGTGCACATCCCTTCGCGCCCTCGTCGCTCATCGGGATGGCGAGATCCGCCTCGAAGGCACGTTCGATCAGGTATCGGGGCATGACCGGTTCCTCGGGGTGCGCAGGGGTTCAGAAGAAGCCGAAGCGGTCGGGCATCCACTCGCTCGTGTAGTGGCGGTCGCTGGCGTAACCGGAGCTGTTGCCATAGCCGACGCCGAAGTCGCGCTCGTGGTGGACATGGCGCACGGACTCTTCGACGGCCGTCTCCGCCGAAGCCGGCGCGGCGTCCTGCCAGTCGAGCACGCTGAGCGTGATGGAGGGGATGGCCACGCGCGCGTTCATCGGTGCGAACAGGCCGGCGGCGGAAACAAGTTGAACCAGGAAGCTGGACATTGCGGGGTCCTCGGTGATTCACGCAGTCCGCGATCCGGACTGCGACGCCAGCGTAGGAAATGCGGCCCCTGCCCACATCGGGAACCCTCCCCAGATTGGCGCGCGGGCCTCCCCATATTCCGCGATCACATCGCCGCGACACCTCCCATGGCATGGATGTTGCCGTCGCCGGACGTCGCAGCCTGCGAGACCGCTGCGCGCCAACCTTCCGGCCGGCCCAAGGGGAGCATTGCCATGACGATTGATACGTTCCACGCCTATGACGATGCAGGAAACCGATACACGATCCATGTACGGCGCACTTACATCGATACACGCGGCGCCGATGGACTCGGTCGCCGCGTCGAGAGCCTGCGCACCTACCACCTGAGCGATGGTGGCCCGGTCGACCGGCTCGATGACGATACGTTCGCGATCGTCGATACCGGCATCGGGCTGCGACTGACGCGCAGCGCTGCCTGATCGCGGTCTGGCTGCGCGGCCCGGCTTGTTGTGCGGGCCGCGCGGCCGACATTCGACTACTTCGATTTCGCGTTCGCTTTGCCGCCGCCCTTCGGCTCGGCCAGGATCTTGCCGGTGCCATACGGCCCAGCGCGCA
Source organism: Lysobacter sp. (assembly GCA_036524935.1). Classification (GTDB taxonomy): domain Bacteria; phylum Pseudomonadota; class Gammaproteobacteria; order Xanthomonadales; family Xanthomonadaceae; genus Lysobacter_J. Next base: position 25,701 of record DATDBK010000147.1, read on the forward strand.
GCGAGCCGGTACTGATCCAGTCGTTGACTACGCGGAAATAGCCATCGGCGTACCGGGTTGACGTGCGCTTGCCGTCACTGCCGGTTTCGAATTGCAGGATGCCGTGGTCGGTGGCCGGAAACTCGATGACGCTGACCGCGCGACCGTCATGGGCCAGCTGCAACAGCCGCTCGCGGGTCTCCTTCGGCGGTGCTTCCAGGTCTTCTCCGGCCAGCACCCACAGCAGCGGCACGCGCAGGCTGCGCAGGGTCGGCATCGGGTCGAACTCCCAGCTGGTTTCCTGCTCCAGCACCGGCGCCAACTCGCCAGCCCTGTCACGTGTGAGCGTGACCACCAGGCCGGTGAACTCACCCTTCATCGCCGGCCACCACGGTTGCTTGCCGTACTTCGCGCGCACCGCGTCCAGCTGTTCCCAGCCTTGCTTGCCACGCGAAGCAACAATCGCACCGGTGACATCGGTAACCTCGCGCGCCTTCTTCATTGCGTCCTCGCCGAATCCGGCGTTGCGCAGGTCCGTTGCCACCTGGTCGCGGTCCTCCGCCAGCGGGCTGTCGGCCAGGCCAAAGCGCACGACGACGAAATCCGGATTGCTGCGACTCGCAGCCAGCGGTGCCACCCATCCGCCCTGGCTGCCACCGTCGTAGCCGATGCGCTTCACGCGCGCTCCGGCGAGGCGTCGTGCCTCGGCGAGCGCGGCGCGCGCATCGTCGGCCAGCAAGTGGAAGTCCTGCGTGTAGGTGCCGGTTGATTCGCCGGTCCCGCGCTTGTCGTACACGAACACGCCGATGCCATACGCCGGATACAGATACTGCGTGTACAGGCCCTGCACCGCCGAGTTGTTCTCGGAACCGTGCACTTCGATCGCGATCGGCACGGGCTGGTCACCCTGCGGCAGGACCAGGCGCCCGCGCAGCTTCACACCGTTGCCTTCAAACGTCGTCTCGGTGATGTCGAACTGCCGGCGCTGGCCGGGATGGCCATCGAAGACGATCCTGCCCTGGCCGCATTCGCCGAACTTCGCGCTCAGGCCATCGGATCGGCCGGTCCAGCCGGCGCTGCTGTTCCACTCCCCGCCCGGATCCTGCCTGAGCAGGCCACTGTGGCCGTCGAGCGTGCGCCAGCGCAGGTCGGCGGGCTCGCTGACCGTTGCGATCACGATGATGCGACCGTCGTCGAGCGCATAGGCACCGGCGTGGCAGCGTGCGCCTTCGTCCGCGGCGGCGGATCCGGCGAATCCGAACGGGATGAGCAACAACGCGACGGCTACCTTCATGGCGTGGTCCTGTATTGGGGGAACGCCACGGCAACGCTACCGGGGCGCTTGCATCCTTGGATGCGCTTCCCCGTCTTCAGGTTGAGACCGGTCCTGCCTCAGAGCAGAAGGGTGCCGAAGACGACCCGGGCACGCTCGTCATAGATGCGCAGCCACAGCGCCTGGCTCATCGTCTCGGCGCAGCGCTTGGCCTGTGGCAATACCGCTGCCAGTGCGGCTTCGGCACTGGAATAGTCGACCGCGGCTTCTGCGATCTGCTGGGCGAGGACGCTGCCGTCCTGTCGCGATAGTTCGACGCGGTACATGGGTCACCTCCCGGCGTTGGGAGCGGGCGGCCGTCCTGCATGCGGACGGTTCCTGTGTCATCGTCATAGAGTCAACAATTACTCTGCCGTCCGCAGTCGGCCGGCAGCGCTACGCGGTGTAGGACTTTCCCTACAACCGTGTCCCTGCCCGAGTCGTCTCTCCGATGAATCCGATGAATACGCGTTCCGAGCCCTCCGCATGTGCCTGATTGCCGTGGCGTGGAATGCCCACCCCCGTTATCGCCTCGCGCTGATCGCCAACCGCGACGAGGCGCATGACCGGCCGGCATCGCCCGCCGGCGTCGATCCTGCCGACCCGACGGTCTACGGCGGGCGCGACCTGCGCGCCGGTGGCAGCTGGCTGATGGCGTCCAGGCACGGGCGCCTGGCCGCCGTCACCAACGTCCGCGCCGGCCTCGCCGAGGGCACGCTGCCGCGCTCCCGTGGTGCCCTCGTGCACGGCTTCGTGGTGGGCAACGACAGCAACGATGCCTTCCTCGCGGGCGTCGGCGGCAACGCCGCTGAATACGGCAGGTTCAACCTGCTGACCTGGGATGGCGATGGCCTCGGTTTCGCCAGCAACTACCCCGCGTTCGAGCGACGCGCCGTGGCGCCGGGTCTCCATGCCATGTCCAACGGCGCCTTCGATGCACCCTGGCCGAAGAGCGGCCACGCCGTGGCGGCACTCGATGCCTGGCTGCGGTCGCCGGCCTCCGCGGACGCCAGCGCCGACGATGCCGCACTCGCAACGCTGTTCGAGGCCCTGGCCGATACCCACCCGGCGCCGGACGCAGCCCTGCCCGATACCGGGGTCGGCCTGGAACTGGAGCGCCGGCTGTCACCGCCATTCGTCCGCGGCCCGAACTACGGCACGCGTTGCAGCACCGTGGTCCTGGTCGACGACGCCGGCATCACCTTCGTCGAGCAGAGTTTCGGGCCGGACGGCGTTCGCCTCGGCCGGACCCGGGCGCGCCTGGCGATCGAGTGACCCCGCGCACTGGTGCGCGAGCGGCAACGCAGCGGTGCATCGACGCGCTATGCCCGGCGCGGAGGCAGGCCTACCATGGTGACCTGCCCTCTCGCCTGCCAGCCCCCATGGAAACGCTGCTGCACCTGATTGCCGTCTACGGCCTGCTGGTCGTATTCGTCAGCGTGTTCCTCGACCAGGGCGGCATTCCCGTACCGGCCTATCCACCGATCATCCTGACCGCGGCACTGTGGGTGGACCACGGCGAAAGCGTGTGGCCAATCGTGGTCGTCGCAACGGTCGCAGCAGTGATGGCGGACTGGCTGTGGTTCATTGGCGGCAAGCGCCTGGGCGCGCAGTTGCTGCGCCTGATGTGCCGGCTGTCGCTGTCGCCCGATTCGTGCGTGCTGATGACCCGCGGCGTCTATGCGCGCTGGGGTGCGCCGTCGCTGATCGTGGCCAAGTTCATCCCCGGCTTTGCTGCCGTCGCGACCACGCTGGCCGGTGAGACCGGCACGCGCACCGGTCGCTTCCTGCTCTACGACGGCATTGGCGCATTGCTCTGGTCCGGCCTGGCCGTGGCGCTTGGCGCGGTGTTCCACGAAGCGGTCAACAGCGTGCTCGACCAGCTCGAAGACCTGGGACGCTTCGCCCTGCCCGTCATCGCGATCCTGATCGTCGCCTTCATCGCCTGGAAACTGTGGCGCCGCCAGATGTTCCTGCGGCAATTGCGCATGGCGCGGATCACGCCGACCGAATTGAACCAGTTGATCGACGAAGGCACCTCGCCGCTGATCCTCGACGTGCGCCCGGAACCGCAACGCAACGCCTCCGGCTGGATCCCCGGCGCGGTGTTCGTGCGCACCGTGCGCGACGCCGCGTTGACCCCGAACGACGAGGTCGTCATCTACTGCGACTGCCCCAACGAAGCCTCCGCGGCGGTGCTGGCGCGTGAACTCAACAAGCATGGCTTCAAGCGCGTGCGGCCGCTGGCGGGTGGCTTCGAGGCCTGGCGCAGCGGCGGCCATCGGGTCGCGTTCGAATGATGGTCCCCGCTCGGCGCGTTCTGTCGGCTCAGCGCGCCCACGGCCACCAGCCACGCCCTGTCCGCGCATAGCGGTCGGCGGCGCGTTCGAACCGGTTGCGCACGCTGATGCCGCCGAAGACCAGATACAGCGGCAGGAACAGCGGCCCCAGCGCCAGGTACTGGTACACGTGGGCACGTTCATGGTCGGCCAGCACGATCGCCGGCTCATCGCCGTGGCCGGCGCGATGCGCGTAGGTCACGCAGGGTGAGTCGAGGCTGTCGCCGGTGTGCAGGATCACGTTGCCAAACGTGATCGCTCCGCCCGGCCCCCATGGCCAGCGATGGAACACCAGCGCCAGCTCGCGCCGACGCCAGTGCACATGTGCGCCGAAGGCCAGCCCGGCCGTGCCGAGCACCAGGCCGACAAGGGTGTTGGGCAGCGTCCATATCGCGCCCAGCGCGACCAGACTGCAGGTCAGTAGCTTCGACATGGGAGCAGCCTAGCGCAGCTCAGCTGTCTGCCGCGTGCGCGGGCGGGTCGATCGGAACGGCAAGATAAGGCCGCCCCGCCTCGAACCGGCGCCGCACCTCTGCTACCGCCAGCCCGAGGCGCAGTTGATAGTGCGGGCGGTCGACGAACCGTTTGTTGTGGCCGCCCCACTCCAGCCCATCGCCGACACCCATCGCGGCCGCAGTGTCGTAAGGCGCGGCCGTCTGCAGGTAGCGGCCGTTCGCATCGAACAGCCCGATGTCCCAGCCTGCGCCGAAGTTGTGCATGCTCTGGCCGCCGCGCGCGTTGGTCACCACCGGCCCGGGATTGCCATAACGTCCCCGCCGGAACAGCGCGTTCTGCTCTGCATAGCTGCGCGTGCCCGACAGGATTCGCGCACGCAAGCCGGCGTCGATCATGCGCGAAAGGCTGGCGCGCGCAGCACGTTGCGCCGGCAGCAGCAAGGTCAACAGCTGCACTTCGCTGCGCGCGTCGAACTCACGCGACTGGCTGCGGATCGCGTCGGTCTGGCGTTCGAACTCGAGCGAAGCCGCTTCGGTCAACGGCCCCCATCGGCCGTCGAGCCGGCCCGCATACAACGATTGCGCGCGAAGCAGCCGCTGGGTGAAGAGCACGTCGTCCGGGAACAGGCGCTGGCTCATGCGCGCGGTTGGCCGGCTGCGGTTTCGGCCGACCTCCGGATCAGTCGCCTTCCGGGACCAGCAGCCACAGGATCAGGTAGACCAGGATGCCCGGGAATGCCGCCGAGGCGATCGAGACGAGCACGAAGGCGATGCGCACCAGGGTCGAGTTCCAGCCGAACCTGCGTGCGATTCCTCCCATCACGCCGGCAATCATCCGGTCATGGCGGGAGCGGGACAGCTTGCGGGTAGCATTCATGCGGCGCGGTCCGTGGCGGCTATGGCGGCAGTCTAGCGCTCCTGCTTACGGCGAAGCGTGACGAATGGCGGCCAAACGTGTGGTCAGCCAGGTCGACGAGGGAACGGCCGGCTGGCCGGGGCAACGCACCTGGTAGGCCTTGTTGCTCAGGCTGCTCTGCGTGCCGGCGCGCTCGATGAACTGCTCGGCGCTGGCAACCAGGTCGCGCTTGCGCAGGTAGTCGTACTTGCGGCGCAGGTGTGACTGCGCCTGGCTTGCCGGGTACCAGCTGCCGTTGCGCTGGAACTGGCAACCGGAACTGCCCAGCGCGGTGATGAGCTGGTCGATCTCCCGTTCCGACTTCACCGGCAGCGGCGCCTGCGCAGCAACTGCGCAGGTGAGCAGAAGGCCCGCCAGGATGGCGGTCGGTCGTGCGAGGCGGTTCATGCCGCCATTACAGCGTATCGAGCCACTTCCCGACCACCTCGGTCCAGATGGCATAGCCGCTCTGGTTCATGTGCAGGCGGTCGTCCAGGAACAGCTCGGCGCGCGGCTGGTCATCGGCGCCGAGCATCGGCGTGGCGACGTCGAGGAAATCGACCCCCTGCTGTCGCCGTGCGTAGTCGCGAACCAGCTGGTTGGCCTCGCGCATCTTGCCCATCAGCGCTTCGCGCGCCGGGCTGGGCTTGATCGAGACAAACGCAATCCGCGCCTGCGGCAACTGGCCGCGCACCTTCGTGACCAGCGCGGCGAAGTCGTCCCGCACCTGCTGCGGAGTCCGGCCCTCGGCGAGATCGTTGTCACCGGCATAGACCACCACCGCGCGCGGCTGGTACGGGGTGACGATGCGCTGCGCGTAGTAAGTCGTGTCGCGGATGCGCGAGCCGCCGAAGCCGCGGTTGATCGGCGCCGCCGCGGGCAGATCATCGCCCAGGCTGGACCAGAGGCGAATCGAGGAGCTGCCGACGAACACCACGCCGCCGGGCCGGCGCCGCACGACACTGTCGGCCTGTTCGAAAGCGGCGATGTCCGACTCCCATTTCGCGGAGTCGTCGAGTTGCGCCGCGGGTGCGCTGGCGGGAGCGGTCGGAGTCGATGCGCAGGCGGTGAGCAGCGCGAGGCAGAAGAGCAGGACGAACTTGGGCATTTGCACAGTGTCTGGTGGGGTCGCTGACTGTGCCATGAGGCAGGCGTCGTGATCTGTCGATTCGTCCGCCTTTCTACAATCGCCTTCAGCGAGCGCGCGTGGCCAGCCAATCGTGGATCGCCGACGGCACCTCGCGCTGCGCGCGGCTCGACACGTAGATGCCGATGTGGCCACCCTTGAACGACAGCTCGCTGTAGTCGTCGCTGCCGACCAGGTCGGCGAGCACCTTCGACGACGACGGCGGCACCAGGTGATCCTGTTCGGCGTAGATGTTGAGGATCGGCATCTCGACGTTGCGCAGATCGACCGGACGCCCGCCGATGTCGATGCCGCCCTTGACGAAACCGTTGCCCTGGTAGAACTGCTTGGCGAACTGGCGGAACGCTTCACCGGCCTGGTCGGGCGAGTCGAAGATCCACTTCTCCATGCGCAGGAAGTCTTCCAGCGCCTTCTGGTTGTCGAGCACGTCGACCAGGCCAACGTACTTCTGCACGAACAGGCGCCACGGCTTGAGCGTGAGGTAGCACCAGTTCATCACGTCGGCGGGGACATTGCCGAGCGTGTCGACGAACAGGTCGACGTCCAGCCCGCGCGTCCAGTTGCCCAGCATGTTGTCGCTGGTGTGGAAGTCGACCGGCGTGACCATCGTGATCAGGTTGCGCACCTTGTGCGGATTGAGCGCGGCATGGCACAGCGAGAACGCGCCGCCCTGGCAGATGCCGAGCAGGTTGACGGAGTCGAGGCGGTATTCACGACGAAGATGATCGATGGCACCGCCGATGTAGCGCTGGATGTAATCCTCCAGCTCGAGGTAGCGATCGGAGCGGTCGGGGTAGCCCCAGTCGAGGACGTAGACATCCTCGCCACGCTCGAGCAGGCCACGCACCAGCGACTTGTCTTCCTGCAGGTCGACCATGTAAGGCCGGTTGACCAGTGCGTAGACGATCAGCAGCGGAACCTTCGCGGTGGGAGCGCGATCGCCCTTGAAGCGATACATCACGACCTTGCCGTCGCGCCAGACTTCCTCGCGCGCGGTCACGCCGTAATCGACGTCATGGACCTGGTGCAGGGTTTCCAGGCCCGCGCGAAGCTTTGCCTGGAAACGCAGTGATTCTTCCGCCAGCGACTGCGGGGTGAAAGCGAGCGGGCCGTTGCCGAATCCATCCATGTCAGCGTTTCCTCGTGGTCGGCTTGGCCTTCGGCGCGGCCTTGGCCGGCGCCGCCTTGCGCGCCTTCGGCGCAGGCTTCGCAGCAGCCTGGGCAGTCGGTTCCGCTTGTCGTGGTGCCGGTGCTTCGGAGCGTGCGCTGCGGGCCACGGAAGCCTCGACGGCTTCGCGCAGGCGGCGCAGTTCGCGCTCGAGCTGGACGATCTTGCGGTGCGCCGAGTCCAGTTCGGTCCGGGTCGGCATGCCCAGCTGCGCGCAGACCTGCTCGATTTCCTTCTGCTGGCGGCCGCGCAAGGTCATCTGCGCATTGACGAACGCAGCGTATGCATCGCGGAAGCGCGGCGACAGCGCGATTTCGGCGTAAGCCTCCTCGGCGGCATCGATCCACAGATCGAACAATGCGCGCACCGAGTCGAGCTGCCGACCCGGCGCACTGCGCTCGCCGAGCTTGCGCTCGAAACGGGTGAACGCATCCTGCCCGGCTTCGGCCAGCAGTGTCTGGTAGGCCTGGCTCTGCTGCTGCAGATCGACCTGCGCCTGCAGCAGGTGCTGCCAGCGCTCCTGGTGCTCGCGGGCGAAACCAAACGCGGGCAGGTCCAGCCACGAACGGCCCTCGCGCTGCCACTGCTGCAGCCACGGCGCGACCTGCTCGAACCACTGCGACGGGTCAGTGCTGGCACTGCCCGGCATCGTGCCGAGCATGTGCGCGAACGGGTTTGCGCCATCGCCGCCGAGTGCCTGCTTCCAGGCCGCGGTGATGTCCGCGGCGTTGGCCTGGCGTCCGCCGAACTGCGCTGCCAGCTGCTGCATCTGTCCGTACCAGCCCTGCGCCTGCGCGCTGAAGCGCGATACGGCGTCATCGCCCAAGGGCATGCCGCCCTTGGCGAGCTTCGACCACCAGTTCATGGCGTCGTTCCAGCCAGGCACGCCCGGAGTCTCTGGCGCCGTCGCCGAACGCAGGTTGTCGCCCCACGCGTTCCAGTACTGCCGGGTCCACGCCTCGAATTCGTCCTGCTTCATCACCGCCTCCGCGAAATCCCGGCCATGGTAGCAATGCTCATGTTGCGGAGCCGCGACGGATACGCCGTGAGGGCGTGCTGGTCAACACGTGCGGGCCCAGCTCAGGGCTTGGGTATCCGCAGCGTCTTGCTGATCATCAGCGATCCCGACAAGGCGAAGATCAGCACCAGCGGATGGAACTGCCAGGGACCGAGCCTGATCATGCCCAGCCACAGGTTTTCCCCGATCGCGCCCTGCCAGGCAGCCACCGCCAGCACCACCACCAGCGCCAGGCTGGTCGGGATCGGCGTGCCTTCGAAGAACTTGACCTTGTCGCCGCCGCCGGACAACTGCTCGGCGGTGACGTTGTAGCGCGCCAGGCGGCTGACGCCGCAACCGACGAAGTAGCTCAGCACGACCCAGTCCCAACCGCCCTGCAGGCCGCAGGCGTAAGCCAGCGCCGCCGGAGCGACGCCGAAGGAGATCACGTCGGCGAGCGAATCGAGTTCGCGGCCCAGGGTCGAGGCGGAATTGCGCCAGCGCGCCACCCGGCCGTCGAGGGCGTCGAAGATGAAGGCCAGCGGGATCAGCGCCATGCCGATCAGCAGGTCGCGCACGCCTCCTTCCTGCAGGAAGCGCATCGCAGCGAAGATCGCGCCGGTGCCGCAGAAGGCATTGGCGAGCGTGAACCAGTCGGCGAGGTGGAACTCGCGCAGCATCGAAAAGTGGCGCGGCATGCGGCGCTCCAGATCCATCAAGGACTGCCAGCGTGCCAAACAGGACGTTAAGGCGGCAAGAGCCACGCGAACTTCGCCCTCTCCCGGCGTGGGAGAGGGCCCCGACCGAGGCTCAGCGCGGGATGGACAGGTTCGCAGCCTCGAGCGGTTTGCCGGCGCGGGGCGTGGTCGCGATGACGGCGTCGGCCGGAAGCGTGGCCGCACCGTCCAGGGTCGCGCTGACCCGGTCCAGCGCCGCGTAGACGTAAGGCAACAGCGGCAGATAACGCGCGCCGTAGTCCGGCAGGCCGAGGAAGGCGTCGAAGTGCTGGGCGTTGCGCACCTGCCAGTAGCGCACGTTGCGGCCGGCAGCCTGGGCCTGCCTCACGTACGGGGCACTGGTGAACGCCGGCGGGATCAGGCCGTCGTCGCTGCCGTGGATGACCACTACCGGCAGCCCCTTGCGCGGCAGGCTGGCGCGGGTTTCGGCGATGCCTTTGCGCACGCGCTGGGCATTGCCGTCGTCGCCGGTCCACAGCGCACGCAGGCACTGCAGTGTCGTCAGCGGCGAGGTCGGGTGTTCTTCGATGATGCTGACGCCGGCGCCGGGGGGAATGCCGCTGGCATCGGACCACCAGGCTGCGCGCTCGGCGCCGGTTGCGGCGCGCGGGCTGAAGTCGGTGTTGAGGGCCGAGTAACGGTTGCCGCAGGGCATTTCGCCGAAGCCATAGCGGCCGTACGCGGAAGCGTAGGTCACGGTCACCGCGCGCCACAGGTCGAATCCGACCGACAGCGCACCTGCGCGCAGGGCCTGCTCGCTCCAACCGTTCGCCCTGAGCGTGTCGTGGGCCGATTTCGCCTGCGCCGCGGTGTCGCTGCCGTCGATCAGCCCGGCGGACTTCAGCGCAGTGCAACGCTGGGTCCACAACGGCGTGGCCTGCGCTGTGAGTGGCGGCTGCGGCAGGTCCTGCATGTGCAGCAACGCACACGGCATCAGCAGCGCGGCCTCGGTGGTGTAGTCGTACAGGGCGCGGCTGCCCTCGCTTTCCGCATGGATGTTGGGCTCGGCGACAACGACCGCGTCCAGCCAGTCGCCGTCGAGTTCGGCCGCGCGCAGCACGGCACCGCCGCCGTTGGAGATGCCGACCGCGATCACGCGCGTGTTGTCGAAGGTGAAAGGCGCTGCCTGCGGGAATGCGCTGTCGAGCGACTGCAACGCGAACTGCGCCGCCTGCTTCACATGCCGGCCCCAGTCGGCCTCGGGGTTGTCTCGCGAGTGCGCGTGCTTGAACGCCACGCCCGCCGTTGCCGTCGTCGCCGGTTCGAACGCCAGGCCTTCGCCGCGTGCACCGACGGTGCCGTCGGGACGCGCGCCCTGCCCCGCGTCGAGATCGAAATAGTCGCTGCCTGCGCCCTTGTCTGTATAGGCCACCGCACAGCCCCTGGGCAGGCCCCAGGCACCGGCGACAGCTATCGCACCGTAGATGCCACGCGAGCCCGATGATGCAGTGACGACGACGCAACGCTTACCGGTATCGAAGGCATCGGGCACCTGCACCAGCACCCGATGCGGCTGGCTGGCGCCGGCAACGGTGGCGAGCGCGCTGAACTCCCGGCCCGGAACGGCCGCCGTGCTGCCGTACAGCTCGCCGTAGCCGCCACCGGGGGCCAGGTCGGCAATGCCGCGCCAGTTGCTCCACAGCGCACGCCGGCGCAGTTCGGCGGCAGTGGGGTGCTCGACGTCGGCGAACGCTGGCGGGGCCACCGCGCGCAGCCCAGCGAGGCCAAGGCCCGCGCTGAGCAGGTCATCACTGCCGCGATGCTCGGTCGTGCGCACTGCGGAGAACATCGGCGCGGCCTCCGTCTTGCTGCGCGGCATGGATGTGGTGCAAGCGGCCAGGGCAAGCGTGGCGCCGGCAAGGGCAATGCGGACCGGTCGGCTGTTCATCGTCGCAGCCTAGCAAGGCCAGCCGCGGCGCCCATCGTACTTTCGTACCACGCCGGTGCCGACACGCGGGTGCGGCGGCTTGCTAGGCTAGGGCCAATGCCGACCCTGCTGATCGCCGACGACCATCCGCTGTTTCGTGCCGCCTTGCGGCAGGCGGCGATGGAGGCCGTTGCCGGCGCCGAGATCCTCGAGGCCGGCCATCTCGACGCCGTACTGGCCGCGCTCGACGCGGATTCCGGCGTCGACCTGGTACTGCTCGACCTGCACATGCCCGGCAACCATGGACTGGCCGGACTTGCCGCGATCCGCGCACAGCATCCTGGCGTGGCCGTGGTCGTCGTGTCGGCCAACGACGACCCGCGCGTGGTCCGCCGCGCACTGGATCATGGAGCCGCCGGCTACCTGCCCAAGAGCGCCGGCCTGGACGAACTGCGCGATGCGATCCGCGCCGTTCTCGCCTGCGAACAATGGCTGCCGGCAACGTTGCGCGCTGCGGTCGCGCGCACCCGCAGCGACAGCGGCGACGCCGACCTGGCGGCGCGTCTGGCGAGTCTGTCGCCGCAGCAGTTCAGGGTGCTGACGCTGGTGGCCCAGGGGCTGCTCAACAAGCAGATCGCCGACCGCCTCGAAGTGCAGGAGCGGACGGTCAAGGCGCATCTGTCGGCGATCTTCGAGCGACTGGGCGTGCGCAATCGCACCCAGGCCAGCGTGGTACTGCGCGAACTGGAGTTGTCGGATCCGGCGCGGTTGATTGCCTGAGGCGTGCAGGGTCATCCCGGGTGCGCTTCGCTTACCCGGGCTACGGATCGAAGTGGATGCGTGCACGGACCCGGGTGCGCTTCGCTTACCCGGGCTACCGACGCGATTTGTAGCCCGGGTAAGCGCAGCGCACCCGGGGAATGGGTCACGACATCGCCACTTCGCGCGCCGCCAATGCGCGATCAAGCACCGACTTCAGGGCGAGCGGCTTCACCGGCTTGGCGAGCAACGACAGCCCCGCTTCCTCGACCGCGCGACGCACCACCTCGCCGCGATCCGCGCTGAGGATCAGCGTCGGTCGGGCACCAAATCGCAGCTCGAGGCGCTCGGCCAGGGCGACACCCGTGTCGCCATCGTCGAGGTGGTAGTCGAACAACCACAGCGAGGCCGGCGCGAGTTCCAGCGCCGCCTCGGCCCCGGCAGAATCACGCGCGGTCACGACCTCGAAGCCCCATCCACCCAGCACGGCCACCAGCGCCGCCATCGCCTGCGGATCGTTGTCCACCGCCAGCACGCGCACGGCGGCGCCTTCGCTTCGGGCAACCGATGATGCCGGCAGCGGTCGCGGTGCAGCCTCCACGCGCACGCCGAACACCGTGCCGCGACCGAGCTGGCTGCGCAGGCTCAGGGGTGCATCGAGCAGCTGCGTGATCCGCTCGGCGATCGACAATCCCAGGCCCAGTCCCTGCCCCGGCGCATCCTCACCGCGACGGAATTCCTCGAAGATCGCCGACTGCTGGCTGACGGCGATGCCGGGACCACTGTCGTGCACTTCGATGCGCAGTCCGTCGCCATCGCGACGAACACCGAACACGACGCCGCCCTGCTCGGTGTAGCGGACGGCGTTGGCCAGGAAGTTCTGCAGGACCCGGCGCAGCAGTTGCGGATCGGTATGCACCCAGGCGCGACAGGGGACGAATCGGAACTGCAGGCCGCGCGCGGCGGAGATCGCGCGGAACTCCGACGCCAGCGGCTCGAGCACTTCGGCCAGCGGGAATGCGCGCGGCTGCGGCACCAGCCCGCCGGCCTCCAGGCGCGACATGTCGAGCAGGCCGGTCAGCAGGTCGCTGGTGGAATCGAGCGCACCGCCGATCTGCGCCACGGTTTCGCGCTGGCGCGGCTCGTGCAGTTGCTGCGACAGCGCATCGGTGAACAGCTGCGCGGCGTGCAATGGCTGCATCAGGTCATGGCCGATCGCGGCGAGGAAGCGGCTCTTGGCCTCGTTGGCGCGCTCGGCATCGCGTTTCGCCACTTCCAGGTCGGTAGTCCGTTCGACCACGCGCTGTTCGAGCGTCTCGTTGGCCATGATCAGCCCCGCTTCGGCGCGACGGAACGCGGTCACGTCGGTGAACGTCGCCACGAAGCCGCCGCCCGGCATCGGGTTGCCGCGGATCTCGATGATGCTGCCGTCCGGCAGCACCCGCTCGGACAGGTGCGCGGTGCCGGCGCGCATGAAGCTCAGGCGCCGTTCCAGGCCACGCTCGAGGTCGCCCTGGGGCGGCATGCGCTGCAATGCCCAGCGCGACAGTTCGGCGATCGGCCGGCCCACCTGCAGCAGTTCCGGAGGAAACCCGAACAACTCGACGTAGCGCCGGTTCCAGGCGACCAGCCGCAGTTGTGCATCGACCACGCTGATGCCCTGGCTCATGTTCTGCAGCGCCGCTTCAAGCACGCGCTGGTTGAAGCGCAGGTCGGCCGAGGCCTCGCCGACGATCGCCGCGACCGTGTCGAGATCGCGCCCGCCGTCCGCACGTCGCGCCGCATCGAGCAGCACCCGCGCCGATGCCGAGCCCAGCACGGCGGCCAGCTCGCGCTCGACCCGCTCTTCGATCGGCGCCGCCACCGGCTCGCCGGCGGGCACGCCCTGCAGCAGCTGCATGACGCGTTCGCGCGGCAGGAAGCGCAGCCCGGCGTTGCGCAGCGTCTTGACGTCGAGGCCACGGTGGGCGCGATGCGGCGTCTCGCGCCGCCATAGTGCCGCCAGCACGGTCGCCAGCGTGCCCACGAACAGGCTCGCGCCGACCGCACGGCCGAGACGGCTCCAGCCGGTCAGGCCGAACAGCGCATCCGGCGCCAGCCAGTGCAGGCCGAACGGGCCGCTGTCCAGCCACGGCGCGGTCACCCCGCGCACTTCCATCGTCATCGGCAACAACAGCACCCAGCCCCAGGCGGCGAAGCCCGCGGCGATGCCGATCACCGCCGCGCGCGCCGGTGTCTGCGGGCGCCATACCGCGAAGCACAATGCCGGCGCCAGCGTCGCCAGCGCCGAGAACGACACCGCGCCGACATCGGCCAGCGCGTCGTTGCCGGCGATCAGGCGGCTGTAGGCCCACGCCAGCAGCATGATCACGACGATGCCGGCCCGGCGCAGCGCGAGGACGCGGCCACGCAGGTCGCTGCCGTCGTTGCGCGACCAGGCACCGCGCAACAGGCCCGGGGCGAACCAGTGGTTGCCGATCATCAGGCTGAGCGTGAGCGTGCTGACCACGACCATGCCGGTGGCGGCACTGAGCCCACCGAGGAAGGCGAACAGCGCCAGTCCCTGGTGGCCCTGCGCCAGTGGCAGCGCCAGCACGTACAGGTCCGACGGCACGCCGCTGCCCAGCAGTGCCTGCCCGGCCTTGGCCAGCGGCAACACCGGCAACGCGATCAGCACCAGGTACAACGGGAACTGCCAGCGCGCCGTGCGCACGTCGCGCTCGTCGCGGCACTCGACCACGCCGACGTGGAACTGGTGCGGCAGGATGAACATCGCCAGCGCACCCAGCAGCACCAGCGGCGCGAAACCGTCGGCGGAACGCGGCGGCGGCGCGACGACCGCGGCCTCGGGCAGGTCACCGAGCCCCCACCAGACGAACAACCCAAGCGCCAGCATGGCCGCAAGCTTGAACACCGACTCGAACGCCATCGCCAGCACCAGGCCGCGATTGTGCTCGGCCGCACTGGCGCGACGGGTGCCGAACAGCATCGCGAACAGCGCCATCGCCAGCGCCACGTACAGTGCGCTGTCCTGCCACGCCGGTGCCGGCGCGACCTCGGCGCTGTGCGTGGTCAGCATGGCGAAGCTCATCGCCACCGCCTTCAACTGCAGCGCGATATACGGAATAAGCCCGAGCGCGGCGACCAGGGTAACGGTCGCGGCCAACCACGCGTCCTTGCCCAGGCGGGTGGCGATCAGGTCGGCCAGCGAGGTGGCGTTGGTCTCTCGCGCCAGCTGCACCAGGCGGATCATGAAAGCGATGGCGATCGCATAGAGGACGATCGCGCCGAGGAACGTCGGCGGCAGCGGCCAGCCGTAACGAGCGGCCTGGGTGACAGTGCCGTAGAAGGTCCAGGACGTGCAGTGCACCGCCAGCGACAACGCGTAGACGTGGCCCCAGTGCCGCGCCAGCACGGTCGGCCGGCGCTCGGCGTAGAGCGCCGTGCCGAACATCAGCGCCAGCCAGGCCAGACTGGCCAGGGCGACTGCGGCGAAGCTCAGCATGGGGTGGCGGGGAGGTGCATGGCTGGAGGATAGCCGGCGCCGGGCCTGCAGGTCAGCGCGAGGACGAGGCTCAGGGGCTCAATGGGTCCCGGCTTTCGCCGGGATGACGGCAAAGCCAGGTGGATTCCGGCTTTCGCCGGGATGACGGATTTCAACTGCGTCCGCGAAGACCGGGACTGACAGCACCGAGCGTCGTCCGCCGGGCGGCGGATTGCGCAGCAGCGGGCCATGGATGGCCCGCGCCCCGCATCGGACAGGACGTCCGATTAAGGGGCGGAGCGATCCGCCGCCCGGCGGACGACGCCCCGCCGGAGCAGCATCCATCAAGGCCTCAGAAGTCGTACCGCGCCGCCAGCGTGTACTGGCGCGGCGCACCGTAGAAACCAGTCAGCACACCGAGGGCGGCGTTGAGGTTGTAACCGGTGGTGCGGTACTCCTTGTCGGCCAGGTTGGTGCCCTGCAGCGACAGCGACCACGCATCGTCGATGCGCCAGATCACGCCGGCGTTGACCAGACCGTAACCGTCCTGCGTGATCGGCAGCGCGCCGGTGCGGACGATCTCGGTCGTGGCGACCACATCGCTCTGGTAGTTGTAACCCACCCGCGCCGACAGATTGCCGCCGTTCGACAGATCGGTGCGGTACTCGAGATTGACCGCGCCGGAGAAGTCCGGAGCATTGGTGAACTCCTGCTCGTCGGCGATGTTGACCCCGGCGTAAATGAACTCGTCGTACTTGGCATCGAGCCAGGCCAGGTTGCCGCTGATCAGCCAGTTCTTCGTCGGCAGCCACTGGTACTCGACTTCCACACCCTCGACCGTGCCCTGGCCGGCATTGGTGAAATCACCGAAGAATGCATCGTTGGTGCCGTCACCGTTGCTGTCGTAGGAAGTGAACACCGACAGCTGGATGTCCTCGTACTTGTTGTGGAACGCGGCCAGGTTCAGGAACAGCGTCTGATCCATGAACGCCATCTTGCTGCCGATCTCGAAACTGTCCACCGACTCGTCATTGAACGGCTCCGCCGAGCGCGGCACCGCCGTCGCCTGCGCGCGGATGTTGAAGCCGCCCGACTTGAAACCGCGCGATGCCAGGCCGTAGACCATGATGTCCGGAGTGATCTGGTAATCGAGCGAGATCTTCGGCGAGGTGTTGTCGAAGCCGATGCGCTTGTCGAAGT
Source organism: Lysobacter sp. (assembly GCA_036524935.1). Taxonomy (GTDB): domain Bacteria; phylum Pseudomonadota; class Gammaproteobacteria; order Xanthomonadales; family Xanthomonadaceae; genus Lysobacter_J. Next base: position 42,040 of record DATDBK010000147.1, read on the forward strand.
TGGCCGCGATCGGAGTCGGATTGTTGGCCGCGCAGCGCGCCGCCAGAGTGCTGAAGGTCGCGTCGGTGTAGCAGCGGTTGAGCACCACCGCATGCTTCTTCTCGTCGGTATAGCGCGCACCCACGTCGAGCTTGAGCTTCTCGGTCAGGTCGAACGTCCAGTCCGCGTACAGCGCCAGGGCGTCGGTGTAGATCGTGCCCTGGGTGTCGCCGAAGGACAGGTTGAAGAAGTTGTTGAGGACCTGGCCGCCGGCCTCGCCGTCGAAGGAGTACAGACCGACCACGCCGCGCGAACGGCCGCCACCGTCGTAGTTCACCTGCAGCTCGTTGGTGATCTGCTCGTCGGCGTAGAACGCCTTCACGTCGGCAACCTTGTTGGGCAGCGTGTCGAAGTCGATGTTGGTCTCGGTGTCGGACTCGCGCTTGGCCAGGATGTACTTCAGGCCCCAGTCTTCATTGATGCGCCAGTTGACGGTGGCCGAGGCACCCTTCATCGAGGTGTCATTGACGTTGGGCATGCCGCTGCGGATGTCGTAGCGGCTGTCGAGCGGCGCGAAGCCCGGTGCAAAGCGGTTCGGCGCCAGCATCTTGGCACCGCGCACGCCGGACTGGTCGTCCATCCAGTCGTAGGCGAACTGCACGTTGAGGTCGTCGCTGATGTACGCACCCAGCTGGCCGCGCAGCGCAAGAACTTCCTTGTCGCTGACTTCCTGGCCACTGAACAGGTTGTCGCCGTAGCCATCGCGGTTGAAGCTGCCCACCGCCAGGCGACCGCGCAGCACGCCGTCACCGACCGAGGCGCCCAGCGAGGCCTTCACGTCGAGCTGGTTGTAGTTGCCGACGGTGACCGAGACCTGGCCTTCCGGCGCGACCGGCAGGCCGCGCGAGATGTACTTGATCGCACCGCCGATGGTGTTCTTTCCGTACAGCGTGCCCTGCGGGCCGCGCAGCACTTCGATGCGCTCGACGTCGAACACGTCGAGCAGCGCACCCTGCGGACGCGCGATGTAGACATCGTCCATGTACATGCCAACGCCCGGGTCGACACCCCACAGCGGATCGGACTGGCCGACACCGCGGATGTAGGCGGTGACCGTGCTGCTGGAACCGCGCGCGGCGTAGATGGTCAGGTTCGGCACCTGCCCGTCGAGGTCGCTGAGGTCTTCGATGTTGAGCCTGTCGAGGGCGTCGGCGGTGAATGCGGTGACCGCGACCGGGACTTCCTGCAGCGTCTCTTCGCGCTTGCGGGCGGTGACGGTGACGCCGCCGAGCGTGGTGGCCTGCGCTTCGCTGGCCGGTGCGGTCGTCGTTTCCTGGGCGAAGGCGGCCGGCGCCAGCAGGGCGAAGGCAATGGCGATGCTCAGGCTGCTTCGGGTCGTGTTGTTGCTGCGATTCATGGTGACGCTCTCTCCCCAGTCCAAAATCGTTGGCCGCGGCCCGGCGGTGTGCCGGAAGCGAAATGAACGACGAGTCCCCCCCCGTCATGCTGGCAAGCCTAGGACCGGGGGCCGTGCCGCGCTGCTGTACCTTCGGACAATGCCGGGCCGCCGGACCTTTGCGGAGACTGCACGCCTACACGGGACGCCGGCATTGCGTCATCCCCGCGTAGGCGGGGACCCAGCGACTTGACGCGTTCGCAGCAACGACACTGGGTTCCCGCCTGCGCGGGAATGACGGCAGGCAGGTGCCCCACACGCTTCGACAAGGACCGGGGAATGGCATTTCTGATCGTGCTGGCCGCACTGTGCTTCCTGATGTTCGTGGCGTACCGCGGCTACAGCGTGATCCTGTTCGCGCCGGTGGCCGCGCTCGGCGCGGTGCTGCTGACCGATCCGTCACTGGTCGCGCCGATGTTCACCGGTGTGTTCATGGACAGGATGGTCGGCTTCCTGAAGCTGTACTTCCCGGTGTTCCTGCTGGGCGCGGTGTTCGGCAAGCTGATCGAGCTGTCGGGGTTCTCCAAGGCGATCGTTGCCGCGACCATCCGCCTGTTCGGCGCCGGCCGGGCAATGCTTTCGATCGTGGCGGTGTGCGCGCTGCTGACCTACGGCGGCGTCTCGCTGTTCGTCGTGGTGTTCGCGGTGTACCCGTTTGCCGCCGAGCTCTTCCGCCAGAGCGACATCCCCAAGCGCCTGATCCCGGGCACCATCGCGCTGGGCGCATTCACTTTCACGATGGATGCATTGCCGGGCACGCCGCAGATCCAGAACATCATCCCGACCACGTTCTTCGGTACCAACACCTGGGCGGCGCCGTGGCTTGGCACGATCGGCGCCGTCTTCATCCTGGCCATCGGCCTGCTCTATCTCGACTGGCGGCGCCGCACCGCCCTCGCTGCCGGCGAAGGCTACGGCGGGCAACTGCTCAACGAGCCCGCGCCGTTCACCGGCGGCACGCTCGCCCATCCGCTGGTCGCGATCCTGCCGCTGGTACTGGTCGGCGTGGTCAACAAGCTGCTGACGGTCGCCATCCCGCGCTTCTACGGTGAGGTGCACAGCTTCGATCCTGCGGTGATCGGCAACGCCGCGCCGGTGGTGCAGGAAGTGTCCAAGGTCGCCGCTATCTGGGCCGTGCAGGGCGCCCTGCTGGTCGGCATCCTCTGCGTGCTCGCCTTCGCCTGGAAGCCGGTGATGGCCACTTTCGCCGAGGGCAGCAAGTCGGCGATCGGCGGCGCGCTGCTGGCGGCGATGAACACCGCTTCCGAGTACGGATTCGGCGCCGTGATCGCCGCCCTGCCCGGTTTCCTGGTCGTGGCCAATGCGCTGGCCGCGATTCCCGACCCGCTGGTCAACCAGGCGGTCACCGTGACCGCGCTGGCCGGCATCACCGGCTCGGCCTCGGGCGGCATGAGCATCGCGCTGGCGGCAATGGCCGAGACCTTCATCGCCAACGCCAACGCCGCGGGCATCCCGATGGAGGTGCTGCACCGCGTCGCCGCGATGGCCTCCGGCGGCATGGACACCCTGCCCCACAACGGCGCGGTGATCACGCTGCTGGCGGTCACCGGGCTGAGCCACCGCCAGGCCTACAAGGACATTTTCGCGATCACGCTGATCAAGACCGCGGCGGTGTTCGTGGTGATCGGAATGTTCTACGCGACCGGTCTGGTCTGAGGTTCGATCGGCAGCGACACCGTCACCACTGTCGGATCGTCCGGGTTGGCCGTCGTCGAGAACCCCAGCCGCCGGCACATGTCGAGCATCGTGCGGTTCTCCTGCAGCACCTCACCTTCGATCGAGCGCAGGCCCAGCCAGCGTGCGTACTCGATGATCGTCTGCATGAGGCGCCATCCCAGCCCCTGGCCCTTCAGGTCGGAGCGCACCAGGATTCCATACTCGCCATGGTCGTAATTGGCGTCGGCATGCAGGCGCACCGCACCCAGCATCTGCCCGTCGTCCGGGTCGATCGCCACCAGCGCGATCGAGCGTGCGTAGTCGAGCTGGGTCAGCTGGGCGATGAACTCGTGGCTGAAGTGGCGGATGGTCTGGAAGAAGCGCAGGCGCAGGTCCTCGTCCGTCACCTTGGTGAAGAACTGGCGGAACAGCTCGTCGTCCTCGGGTCGGACCGGCCGCAGGAACGCGCTCGCCCCGTCGGACAGTTCGAGCGTGCGTTCCCACTCCTTCGGGTACGGCCGGATCGCGAAACGCGGATGTCCCGGCCCCTTGTGCAGCCTGCGCGACGGTGACACGCCGATACGCGCATCGACCGCGATCATGCCGTCGCGATCGGCCAGCAGCGGATTGATGTCAACTTCATGGATTTCCGGGATGTCGGCGACCAGCTGCGCCAGTTTCACCAGCGTCAGCGCGACTGCGCGCTCATCGGCAGCCGGTACGTCACGGTAAGCCTTGAGGATGCGCGACACGCGCGTGCGCCCGATCATTTCGTGGGCCAGGCGCAGGTCCAGTGGCGGCAGTGCCAGCGCTTTGTCGTCGATCACCTCGACCGCGGTGCCGCCGCGACCGAACACGATCACCGGACCGAAAGTGTCGTCGTCGACCATGCCGATGATCAGCTCGCGCGCGCGTGGCCGCACGATCATCGGCTGCACCGTCACACCGTCGATGCGTGCGTCCGGCCGCGCATCGCGGGCGCGCAGGAGTATCGCTTCGGTCGCCTCGCGTACGGCCTGCACGGTGAACAGGTTCAGGCGCACGCCGTCGACATCGGACTTGTGGCTGATGTCGGGCGAGAGGATCTTCAACGCGACCGCCGCCCCGCCCGCAAGCAACGGCTCGGCCACGCGTACGGCCGCGTCGGCATCGCGCGCCGGCAGGGTCGGCGTGATTTCGATGCCGTACGCGGCCAGCACCCGCGCGACCTCCATCGGATCCAGCCACCCGCGGCCCGAGGCGAGCGCCGCGTCGACCACTGCACGCGCGGCCGCGGTATCGACGACGAGATGGTCGGGTAGGCTCGGCGGCGTCTCCATCAGCGCCTGCTGCGCCTCGCGATGGCGCACCAGGTACATGAAGCCGCGTACCGCATCGGCTTCGGTCGCGTAGGTCGGGATCCGGGCGGCATTGAGGCGGGCGATCGCGCTTTCGTCGTTGCCCAGCCAGACCGCGAACACCGGCTTGCGGTTGCCGGCCTTCTTTGCAATCGCCTTCGCCTCGGCCAGTGCCTGCGCGCGGCTGTCGGCGGAGACCAGCGCCGTCGGTGCGTTCAACGCCAGCACCGCATCGTTGCCCGGATCGGCCAGCACCGCGGTAACGGCTTCGGTGTAGGCCGCATGGTCGGCGTCGCCATTGATGTCGACCGGATTGGTGCGCGGCCACAGCGACGACGCGACGGCGTCAAGCTTTTGTAGGGTCTGTGCGGACAAGCCGGCCAGGGTGCCATCCATGTCGAGCAGGCGATCGGCGGCGAGCATGCCGGTGCCGCGGCCGTTGGCGAAGATCGCCAGGCGACGGCCGGGGAAGGTGTCCGTCCGCCCCAGCGTCTCGGCCGCTGAAAACAGTTCGTCGAGCGCGAGCACGCGCAGCATGCCGGCGCGATGGAAGGCGGCGGCATACACGGCGTCGGGCGAGGCCAGCGCTGCCGAATGGGTGCTGGCGCCTGCGCTGCGTCGTGCGTGGCGGTCGGACTTGACCACCACCACCGGCTTCAACCGCGCCGCCGCACGCGCCGCCGACAGGAACTTGCGCGCGTCGCGAATCGATTCGACGTACAGCAGGATCGCCCGGCTGCGGCGATCGCGCGCGAAGAAATCGAGCAGGTCGGCGAAGTCGACATCGAGTGCGTCGCCCAGCGAGGCCACCGCGGAGAACCCGATCGATCGACTCGCACCCCACTCCACCAGGCCGGCGGCAATGGCGGCGGATTGCGAGATCACGGCGAGGTCGCCAGGCAGCGCCGCGTGTCCGGCGAAGCTGGCATTGAGGCGCGCATGGGGCGCGAGCACGCCCAGCGAATTCGGCCCGACGATACGTAGGCTGTGCGCGCGCGCCACGCTGGCCAGCTCGGCCGCCGGTGACAGCGCGCCCTGGCCCAAGCCGGTGTTGAGCACCACCGCGGCCGATGCGCCCTTCGCCGCCGCGGCACTGGCGAATCGGGGCACCAGCGAGTGCGGCGCCGCGATCACGACCAGCTCCGGCGTCCACGCCAGGTCCTGGATCCGCGACACCGCCGGGACGCCCTCGATGGCGTCGAAGTTCGGATTGACCAGGCCGATCCGGCCGGCAAACCCGCCATCGACCAGGTTTCGCAGGACGGCACGCCCGGCCGACTGCTCGCGCGTGCTGCCGCCGACCACCGCGACCGACGCCGGGCTGAAAACGGATTGAAGGGAGTAGGTGCTCATCGGCCGCCGTCGAGTTGCTGCCCCTACGATAGCCGGGCGGCTGTTCAATGGCCCTGCACGGCGTTAGTATTTTAACTAACAGGCCGTCCGACAGCGGCCGTTCGCCCGCCGCCTTGACCGTCCCCGCCCGCAAGATTCTCCACGTCGACATGGACGCCTTCTACGCGTCGGTCGAGCAGCGCGACGACCCGTCCCTGCGCGGGCTGCCCGTGGTGGTGGCATGGCGCGGGGCGCGCTCGGTGGTCTGTGCGGCCAGCTACGAGGCGCGCAAGTTCGGGGTGCGCTCGGCCATGCCGGCGGTGCGCGCCGAGCGCCTGTGCCCGCAGGCGGTGTTCGTACCGCCGGACTTCGTCCGTTACAAGGCGGTGTCGCGGCAGGTGCGCGAGATCTTCGCCCGCCACACCGACCTGGTCGAACCGCTGTCGCTGGACGAGGCCTACCTCGACGTCACCACCACCCATACCGGCCTGGCCACGGCCACCGAGACCGCCGAAGCCATCCGCACGGCGATCCGCGAGGAGACGCAGCTGACAGCTTCGGCTGGCGTGGCGCCGAACAAGTTCGTGGCCAAGATCGCCTCCGACTGGCGCAAGCCCGATGGCATTTTCGTGGTCCGTCCGCACCAGGTCGAAGCCTTCCTGGCGCCGCTTCCGGTCGGCCGCCTGCCCGGCGTCGGCAAGGTCAGCGAACAACGGCTGGCCGAACTCGGCATCGCCACCGTCGCCGACCTACGCATGCTCGGTGGCGTCGAGCTGGAAAAGCATTTCGGCCGCTGGGGCCGCCGCCTGCACGAGCTGTCCTTCGGCATCGACGACAACCCGGTGCAACCCGAGCGCCCCACCCTGCAGATCTCCTCGGAGGACACCTTCGAGCACGACCTGCCGCTGGCCGAGCTCGAGCCGCACATCGAACGCCTGGCGACGAAGACCTGGGAGGGCTACCAGCGCGAAATCGCGCGCGACGACTCGCGCATCGCGCGCACGGTGGTGCTCAAGCTCAAGACGTCGGACTTCCGCATCCTGACCCGCAGCCTGACGCCGGCCGAGCCACCATCGTCGCTGCAGGAACTGGCGCGGATCGCCTGCGAGCTGCGCGCGCGCGTGGCACTGCCGGCGCGGACCAAATACCGGCTGGTCGGCGTCGGGTTGTCGGGTTTCGCCGGCCGCGACGATGACGACGTGCAGAGCGATCTGTTCGCGGCGCAGCAGGCGTAGTCGCTCGCCCACTGGCGACACTTGCCTCCGGCCAGGGCGGCTGTCAGCCCCTGCTGGTGCAGCCGTGGAACAGGTCGAGCCTGGGGTTGTACTCGGGCGTGCTGACCTGCATCAGGCCCAGCACCGAGTGGAACAGGTTGTCCTGGCTCGCCGGTGCATTGCTTTCGCGCTTCAGGCAGCTCTGGTCGATGCCACGTGATGCCGCCATGCCCGGTGACAGCCACATCACCATCGGCACGCGGGTCTGCGTGTCCGGTGCGATCGCATACGGAATGCCATGCAGGTACAGGCCGTTCTCACCGAGCGATTCACCATGGTCGGACAGGTAGATCATCGCCGTGTCGCGACCGCTCTGCTCGGCCAGCATGCGAATCGTCCGCGCCAGGAAATCGTCGGTGTGCAGGACCGCGTTGTCGTAGGCGTTGACGATCTGGGCGCGGCTGCACTTGCCCAGCTCCGAGGTCTCGCAGGTCGGCGTGAAACGGCGCAGCGACGGCGGGTAGCGCTTGTAGTAGCTGGGTCCATGGTTGCCGAGCTGGTGCAGCACCACGACCATGTCGCCCGGATTGCGCGCCACAGCCTCACTCAGGCCCTTCAGCATCACCTCGTCCATGCAGCCCTCTTCGGTGCAGCTCTGCGGATCGCTGGCGTGTTCGAACGACTCGAACGCCAGGCCCTCGCAGACACCCTTGCAGCCGGTCTGGTTGTCACGCCACAGCGTGCCGATGCCGGCGTGCTCGAGCACGTGCAGCAGCGTCTCGGAGTGGTTGATCTTGTCCTTGTCGTAGTTCGCGCGCCCGTACGGCGAGAACATGCACGGCACGGAGACCTCGGTGGCCGAGCCGCATGAGGTCATGTTCCTGAAGTTGATGGGTGCGATCTGGCGCAGTTGCGGCGTGGTGTCGCGCGCATAGCCATTGAGGCCCCAGTTCTGCGCGCGCACCGTTTCACCCACCACCAACACCAGCAGCCGCGGTCTGGCGTCGGCCGGGCGACCGATCACCCTGGCGTTCGTACCCACGGGCGTGCGTGGGCGATTGCGACCGGCCTGGTCATCGCGCATGACCCGAACGAGCGACACGATGTAGTTGCCCGGCGTGATCAGATGGCGCACTTCGCGATGGTTGCGCATCAGCGCCGACAGGTCCTGGAACGACGCCAGCGCCGCACCGGAGGCGACGACACCGGCCAGCACGATGCAGCCCAGGCGCAGCAGCGTCGCGCGCCCCGGGGCGCGCCGGCGCAACCGCACGCGCCACAGCAGCAGCGAGGGAAGCACGCCCAGGACCAGCAGGCTCGGCACCATGCCGAACGAGATCAGTTCACCCGACTCCTTGCCATCGGTATGCAGAATGTTGCGCAGCATGTCGGCGTCGAGATACACCGTGTACTGGCTCATGAAATGCGACGCGACCGCCGTGACCAGCAACAGCACGGTCAGCAAGGGTTTCGCCGTCCAGCGATTCAGCAGCACGCACAGCAGCAGCATGTTCAATGCGCCGATCATTACCACCAGGCTGGCGCCGGTGCCGATGCCACGCGCTCCATGCAGCGCACCCAGCGAGATGACTTCGCGGAAGAACGCCGTGTTGCAGAACAACGTGAAGAAGGCCGCTGCCACCAGCGTCAGCGTCTCCACCGAAATCTCGGGACCGGCGGCAAGGAATTGGCGGAACAGTTGCGCAATGGAACCTGGGAACTGCGGACGATCGCGGACTACCGAACTCATCGAGCGGCTCCGGCCGATGCAGCAGCAGGCACGGACGCAGCATGCGACTCGGCAGGGCGGCGCCGGAACCACAGGAAGACGCCCAGCGCGGTTCCCCAGCAGATCGCCAGGGTCCACAGGTCATGCGACAGGAAGTGGGCACCGCGAATTTGCTGCGAGAAGCCGAACAGCAGCCCGACCACTCCACCCACGGCCAGACCCATCCAGCGCCAGGCCGGACGCACCGACCACAGGAGGAAGTACAGCGCGAGCCAGGCATAACCGCCGCTGGCGTGTCCGGCCGGAAAACAGGCACCGCGGGACAGGCCCAGGGGCCGCATTGCGAACAGACCCACGTACTCGCGGGCACCGCCGTAGCGCACCAGGTCCCACGGGCAGTCCATGTTCGACCAGGACTTCACCCAGGCCACCAGCGCAGTCGACACGGCGATGGACACGAGCAGGCAGGTCAGCGGACGGCGCAGCGCTCCCCAGCCAGGGCGGATGCGCGCAACGATCCAGGCCGCCAGCACCGTCAGCCAGGCCATGGTGCTGACGTCACGACCGACCCGGTGGATGAGCTGCTCGGTGACGAAACCGTGGCGCAGCTGCCAGTGGCCGCCCTGCCAGGCGTAGATCCGGTCGGCCAGCCACTGGTCCCCGCCCAGCACCATCGTCCACAGCGCCAGCGCGGCAAAAGCGATCAGCGGGATCCATGCGTGGGTCAGGTAGAAGCCGGCACCCGGGGCCTTGCCGGGTCCTGGCGACCAGTGCGGTGCCAGCCATGACGCGGTACTGGCGGCACTGGATTTCATCGAAGGGGGGGTTTTCATGGGCAGGCTGGTTCAATCGTCGGGACGCATTCCGGGGTCGGAACGGCGGCGATGATCCAGAGCGGGTTGTCGGAAAGCGGTTGGAGTGACCGCCACGAACGGCAAGTTCGTTTGCGTTTGTTCAGCGTCGAGGCAGCTGTATGCGCAGGACGGAATGACGCGGCCGCCGCGAGGATTCCCTCACGTCATCGGCCGGGAGTATCTTCAGTGCGTTCCGACATGATTCCGACGGGCGCGAGCCCAAACTGCAGGGCTCGGCGCGCTGCGCGCCGCTTGCGGATATGAAGGCGATTGCCCATGCGCGTTCTGGTGGTGGAAGACAATCGCAACCTGGTCGCCAACCTCTTCGACTACTTCGAAGCGCGCGGCTACACGCTCGATGCGGCGCCAGACGGCCCGACCGGGCTGCACCTGGCAATCACCCAGGATTTCGATGTCATCGTGCTGGACTGGATGCTGCCACGCATGGACGGCCGCGAAGTGCTGAGCCGCCTGCGCGATGCCGGCCGCAACATGCCCGTGCTGATGCTGACCGCGCGCGATGAACTGCCCGACAAAATCGCCGGCTTCCGCGCCGGTGCCGACGACTACCTGACCAAGCCCTTCGACCTGCCCGAACTGGAAGTGCGGCTGGAGGCACTGGTCGCGCGTGCGAGCGGGCGTGGCCGCAGTCGCGTGCTGCAGGTCGGCGACCTGCGCCTGGACCTCACCACGCTCGACGCCACCCGCAACGGCCAGACGCTGCACCTGTATCCGGCCTGCCGCAAACTGCTTGAAGTACTCATGCAGGCGAGCCCGGCCGCGGTCACCCGCGATCGCCTCGAGCACGCACTGTGGGGCGACGATCCGCCGGACGGCGACATGCTCCGATCGCATATCTACGAACTGCGCCGAAGTGTCGACGGACCGTTCGCCGTCAAGCTCATCCAGACCCTGCCGCGCGTCGGTTACCGCATCGCCGCTGTCGGCGCGGCCGCTGCCAGCAAGGATGCCAATGCCGATGCCGGCGTGGACGGCAAACCATGAGCAAACCCCGTTCCGGCCTTCGCCGACGCATCCTGCTGGGCCTGCTGGGCTACGTCGTGGTGCTGACGGTCGCAGTGATCCTGCACGGCTTCCTCGTCAACGAGCACGCCGAGCAACTGGTCTGGCAGAGCCTGCTCGACGCGGAGCTCGACCACATCGCCGAACTCAGCAGCAAGGACCCGGATTACCACTGGGTCGACACTTCCAACATTGCCCTGTACGACGGCCGCAATCCGGCCGACCTGCCGGCGTCACTGCGATCGCTCGAGCCGGGCGTGCACGACGACGTGATGGTCAACGGCATCGAACGCGTCGTTCTCGTGCGCGAAGTGGATGGCCGGCCGATGATGCTGGCGCTCGACATCACCGACCTGGAGCAGCGCGAGTTCGACATGTCGCTGACGGTGGTAGGTTCGGCGGTCACGATGATCGTGCTGCTGGGTATCGCCATCGCCTGGAGCGTCAACCGCCTGGTGCGCCCGCTTCGCAACGTCGCCCAGGACATCGCCCGCCTGCAGCCGGACCAGCCCGGGCAGCGCATCGAAGTGCCCGCCTCGGCCAGTGCCGAGCTGGTGGTGATCGCCGACGCGCTGAACGACTACCTGCATCGCAACGATCGCTTCGTCGAACGCGAACGCACGTTCATCGACAGCGCCAGCCACGAACTGCGCACGCCCATCGCGGTGATCGCTGGCGCCTGCGAGATCGCGCTGCAGCAGGCGGAGGTCCCGCCACCGACACGCGCCCAGCTCACCCGCATCCAGCGCACTGCCAACGACGTCGAGCAGCTCATCTCGCTGCTGCTGGTTCTCGCCAAGGATCCGGCGCGATTGGCCCGCGTCAGCGAGCGTGTCGCCCTGGACCAGCTGCTGCCGGAAATCGTCGACGACCATCGCTACCTGACCCGCGACAAGGACCTCACGCTGACCATCGCGTCGTTGTCGCCGATCGAGGTGCTGGCGCCACTGCCGATCGTCCAGGCGGCCATCGGCAACCTGTTGCGAAACGCGATCGAGCACAGCGACCGCGGCGAGATCGCGATCCGCCTGGAGGCGCCGGCGACGGTGGTCATCGACGATCCCGGCCATGGCATGACGCCCGAGGAGATCAGCGCGATCTACGCCAGGGTTGCCCGCGGAGGCGGCGAGCGCCATGGCGGCGGCATCGGCCTCGACCTGATTTCGCGCCTGTGCGAGCACCTGGGCTGGCAGCTCGACATCGCTTCCGATGAAGGGCACGGGACGACGACGACGCTGCGTTTCATCGCCTGACGGGTCCCGGCTTTCGCCGGGACGACGTGGAAAAAGAAAAAGCGGGCCGAAGCCCGCTTTTTCCGATTCCAGCAATGCAGCAGTGCGGCTTACTCGGCCGGCACGCCCTCGCCTTCCTCGACGGCCTTGATCGACAGGCGGATGCGGCCCTGCTTGTCGACTTCCAGCACCTTGACCTTCACGACGTCGCCTTCCTTGAGCTTGTCCGAGACCTTCTCGACGCGCTCGCTGGAGATCTGCGAGACGTGGACGAGGCCGTCCTTGCCCGGGAGGATCGTGACGAACGCACCGAAGTCCATGATCTTGGCGACCTTGCCTTCGTAGATGCGGCCCGGCTCGACGTCCGAGGTGATCTGCTCGATGCGTGCCTTCGCAGCCTGGGCGGCAGCGGCATTGACCGAAGCGATGACGATCGTGCCGTCGTCCTGGATGTCGATCTGGGTACCGGTCTCCTTGGTGATGGCCTGGATGGTCGAGCCACCCTTGCCGATCACTTCGCGGATCTTGTCCGGGTGGATCTTCATGGTCAGCAGGCGCGGAGCGAACTCGCTCAGCTCACCGCGCGGCGTGGTGATGGCGTTGGCCATCTCGCCGAGGATGTGCAGGCGACCGGCCTTGGCCTGGGCCAGGGCGACCTTCATGATCTCTTCGGTGATGCCCTGGATCTTGATGTCCATCTGCAGGGCGGAGATGCCCTCCGAGGTACCGGCCACCTTGAAGTCCATGTCGCCGAGGTGGTCCTCGTCACCGAGGATGTCGCTCAGCACGACGTAGTTGTCGCCTTCCTTCACCAGGCCCATCGCGATGCCGGCGACCGGTGCCTTGATCGGCACGCCCGCGTCCATCAGCGCCAGCGAGGAACCGCAGACCGACGCCATCGACGAGGAACCGTTCGACTCGGTGATTTCCGAGACGACGCGGATCGTGTACGGGAACTCTTCCATCGTCGGCATGACGGCGAGCACGCCGCGCTTGGCGAGGCGGCCGTGGCCGATTTCGCGACGCTTCGGGCCCATCATGCGGCCGGCTTCACCCACCGAGAACGGGGGGAAGTTGTAATGGAACAGGAAGTGTTCCTTGTACTCACCCGAGACGGCGTCGATGATCTGGCCATCGCGCGCGGTGCCGAGCGTGGCAATCACGATCGCCTGGGTCTCACCACGGGTGAACAGCGAGGAGCCGTGCGTACGCGGCAGCACGCTCACCTTCGAGGCGATCGGGCGGACGGTGTCGAGGGCGCGACCGTCGATGCGGACCTTGGTGCTGAGCACCGAGTTGCGCATGGTCTGGTACTCGAGCTCGCCGAATTCCTTCGACAGCTCGGAGGTGAACCAACCGTCGGCTTCGGCGCGGCCGGCCAGCGACTGCAGCACGTCCTTCTTGATCGCCGAGATGGCGTCGCGGCGCTGCAGCTTGTCGCGGACCTGGAAGGCCTGCTCGAGCTGGGTGCCAACGGCTTCCTTGAGCGCGCCGATCAGGGCGTCGTTCTTGGCCGGAGCCTTCCAGTCCCACGACTTGGTGCCGGCTTCGACGACCAGTTCGTTGATGATGTTGATGACCTTCTGCATCTCGCGATGACCAAACATCACCGCGCCCAGCATCACGTCTTCCGACAGCACCTTGGCTTCGGACTCGACCATCAGCACCGCGTTCGAGGTACCGGCGACGACGAGTTCCAGCTCGGAGTCGGCCAGCTCGGACACGGTCGGGTTCAACAGGTACTGGCCGTTCTTGTAGCCGACCTTGGCAGCGCCGATCGGGCCGTCGAACGGCGCACCGGTCAGGGCCATGGCAGCCGAAGCGCCGATCAGCGCCGGGATGTCACCGTCGATTTCCGGGTTCATCGACATCACGGTGGCGATGATCTGGACTTCGTTGCGGAAGTCTTCCGGGAACAGCGGACGGATCGGGCGGTCGATGAGGCGGGAGATCAGCGTCTCCTTCTCGGTCGCGCGGCCCTCACGCTTGAAGAAG
>DATDBK010000148.1:0-21095 GCA_036524935.1 Lysobacter sp.
GAACGAGGCGGCCATGAAGAAGATCACTTCGCCGTGCTGGATCGCGGTGATCCGGCGCACCGAGAAGCTGCCGCCGTCGCGGGTGCGGTCGATCTGGTAGACGATCGGCGCGGCGATGTCGCCGGCGCGCAGGAAGTAGGCGTGCAGGGAGTGCGCGCCACGCGGTTGTTCCATCGTCGCCTGCGCCGCCGACAGTGCCTGGCCGAGCACCTGGCCGCCGAAGACGTACTTGGTGCCGATGTCGCGGCTCTGGCCACGGAAGAGGTTGTCCTCCAGGCGCTCGAGCGAGAGCAGCTCAACCAGCTCGGGAACGACTTGCTCGGAAGCGGGTGAGGTCATTGCGCGGGAAGCTCTCGGGACGCGGATCGGAAGTATACGAGATGGGGTCCGCGATCCCTCCGGCACGCCATCCCGGCGAACGCACCGTCATCCCGGCGAACCCGGACACCGTCATCCGGGCGAACGCCCAACACCGTCATCCCGGCGAACGCCGGGATCCATCTTGATCTGCCTTCGGGCTTCTGGCTGCGGGCTCCGGCTGAAAGGCCTCGAGGCTTCGGAACGGCGCCGTCCACCACGCCGGGGATTGCTCCGCCCCTTAGTCGGACATCCTGTCCGATGCGGGGCGCGGGCCATCCATGGCCCGCTGCTGCGCAATCCCCGGCGCGGTGGACGACGCTCGGGTAATTCAGTTCATGGTCTTCGGTGTGCTCCGTCGGAGGAAGCAACCGAATGACTCGGGCCTCTACGGAAGTCGGTCCAGATCCACCGCCGACATCACTTGCGCCCACGGAAACTGCGGGCCCGGGTCGAGCTTGCGCTGGACCTGCACCGAGGGATCGTCGCTGGCGGCGACCGTGGTGGTGTCCAGGTCCTCGTGGCCGGCGATGTGGCGCAGCGTCGGCAACGTCGCCTGCAGGTGCCGCAGCAGCGCTATCAGCGCTTCGATCTGTTCGGGCGTGTAACGCTCGCCCATCGCCTGGTGGTGCGCCGCCAGCCAGTCCGGGTAGCGGCCGCGGTTGACAAGTTCGATGCCGATCGCGCGCGGGTTGTGGCCACGCACGTGGTGGGCGACGCGGTCGAGCGCCACGTACTGGTGCAGGCTGCCGTCGCGGTCGATGTAGTAGTGGCCGCTGTTGCCGGTCTGCGAGCCTTCGTAGAGCACTTCCTCGCCGAAGCGGCGCGCCATCGTCAGGTCCGGCAGTTCGGTGCAATGGATCACCACCAGGTCGATCTGGTCGAGCGCGCGGGCCTCCAGGCGGTCCTGGTAGGGCAGGGGCTCGAAGGCGATAGGCGGGGCCGTGAGGTCGGGCGACATGGGGCCGGATGCTACCATTCGCCCCCGCCGGGCCTTGCTGGCCTTCCGGCCCCCGACGGCACGGATCCCCCCCATGAAACTGCCTCCCGCCGACTCCGAGCTCGGCAAATTGATGGCCATGCTGCCGCGCCAGGGCCGGGTCGAGTGGATCGGCCTGCGGCCGCAGCGCGACGTCGCCATGGCGGCAGTCGGAAAGGTGCTCGCGCAGACTGGCGCGGGGCTGGTCGGCGACCGCTACAGCGGCGGCAGCGGCAAGCGCGGCATCACCCTGATCCAGGCCGAGCACCTGCCGGTGATCGCGGCGCTGTCCGGACACGACGCGGTGGCGCCGGCGACGCTGCGCCGCAACCTCGTCGTCTCCGGCCTGCCGCTGGTCGCGCTCAAGGGCCGGCGCTTCCGCATCGGCGAGGTGGTGCTGGAAGGCACCGACGATTGCGATCCGTGCTCGCGCATGGAGGACGCGCTCGGTCCGGGCGGTTTCAACGCGATGCGCGGCCACGGTGGCCTGTGCGCGCGGATCCTCGACGGCGGCACGATCCAGCTCGGCGACGCCGTCGTCGCACTTTCAGATTGACCAGGACCTTCATGAGCACCCGCGGACATTGCATCCTTTCCCACGGTTTCGAGAGCGGGCCGGACGCGACCAAGGTCACCGCGCTGGCGGATGTCGCCCAGCGCCTGGGCTGGAGCCACGAGCGGCCCGACTTCACCGACCTCGATGCGCGCCGTGACATCAGCGATCTCGGCGACGTGGCCACGCGTTTGCAGCGACTGCTCGGCCTGGCGCGCGATGCCGCTGCGCGCGGCCCGGTGGTGCTGGCCGGTTCGAGCCTGGGCGCGTACATCTCCGGGCTGGTTTCGCTGCAGGTGCCGACCGCGGGCCTGTTCCTGATGGCGCCGCCGATCCAGATGGGCACAGCGCCGCGACTCGAGGCGGCCGTCGTCCCGACCTCGATCATCCACGGCTGGAACGACGAACTCATTCCGGCCAGTGCCGTCATCTCCTGGGCGCAGGAACGCGGTTCGCGCCTGTTGCTGGTCGACGACGGCCATCGCCTGTCGGACCACGTCGACGCCAGCGCCGACGCCTTCGCCTCCCTGCTGTCGGTGCTGTAAGTCATGAAATTCTTCGCAAGCTGCGGCAAGGGCCTGGAATACCTGCTCGCCGATGAACTCGTCGCGCTGGGGTGCACGCGGGCGACCGCGGCGATGGCCGGTGCCAACGTCGAAGGCTCCGCGCTCGACGCGCAACGCGCGGTGCTGTGGTCACGCCTGGCCAGTCGCGTGCTGTGGCCGATCGCCGAGTTCGAGTGCCCCGACGAACACGCGCTCTACGCCGGGGCCGCCGCGATCGACTGGCCGCAGCACCTGGGCCAGGGCAGCACGTTGGCAGTCGACGCGCATGTGTCGGGCGATGCGATCACGCATGCGCGCTACGCGGCGCAGCGCGTCAAGGACGCGGTTGTCGACGTGATGCGCGCGCGCACCGGTTCGCGTCCGGACGTCGATGTCGAAGCGCCGGACCTGCGCCTGAGCCTGGTCGTGCGCAAGGGCAAGGCGATCATTTCGATCGACCTCGGCGGCGGCCCGATGCACCGTCGTGGCTGGCGCAGCAAGCAGGGCGAAGCGCCGCTGAAGGAAAACCTCGCGGCGGCAGTATTGATGCGTGGCCAGTGGCCGAAGGTCTACGCCGAAGGTGGGGCGCTGCTCGACCCGATGTGCGGCAGCGGCACGCTGCTGATCGAAGGCGCACTGATGGCGGCCGACGTCGCTCCCGGCCTGCAGCGCCACGGCAATGCCGTGCCGACGCGCTGGCTCGGCTTCGACGCGGCAACGTGGAGCCAGCTGGTCGATGCGGCCCGTGCGCGCGAAGCCACCGGCATGAATTCACTGCGCCCGGTGTTCTTCGGCAGCGACCTCGACCCGCATGCGATCCGCGCGGCGCAGGACAACGCGGTGCTGGCAGGCCTGGCCGGCGTGATTGACTGGCGCGTCGGCGATATCCGCTCGCTCGAAGCGCCGGCTGGAGCCCCTGGTTCAGGCGAAGGCGGCGATGACGCGGACGCAGGCGCAGGGTCGCGCGGCCTGGCCGTCTGCAATCCCCCTTACGACGCCCGCCTCGCCGCCGATGCCGCGCTCTATCGCGCCCTCGGCGACAACCTCAAGCGCGCCGTGCCCAACTGGCGCGCCAGCCTGCTCTGTGGCGACGCAGAGCTCGCCTTCGCCACCGGCCTGCGCGCCGGCAAGAAGTACCAGCTGTTCAACGGCGCGATCGAATGCACGCTGATCGTCTGCGATCCGCTGGCGCCGCCGCAGCGCGAGCGCGCAGAGCAGGCGCCGGCACTGTCGGAAGGCGCGCAGATGGTCGCCAACCGCCTGCGCAAGAACATCCGCAAGCTCAAGTCGTGGCGCGAGCGCGAACACGTCAGCTGCTACCGCGCCTACGACGCCGACCTGCCGGAGTATTCGGCCGCGATCGACGTCTACGTCACCGAGGAGGCCACGCCGCGCACGTTCCTGCACGTACAGGAGTACGCCGCACCGGCTGACATCCCCGAAGCGGTGCAGCGCAAGCGCCTCAACGAACTGCTGGCGGCCGCACGCGAAGTGTTCGCCGTTCCGCGCGAGAACGTCGCGTTGAAGACGCGCGCACGCGGCAAGGGCGGCAGCAAGTACGGACAGTTCGATTCCCGCGGCGAACTGGTGACCGTGCGCGAGGGTGATGCACGCCTGCGCGTCAACCTGTTCGACTACCTCGACACTGGCCTGTTCCTCGATCACCGGCCGATGCGCCTGCGCATCGCCGCCGAAGCCGAGGACACGCGCTTCCTCAATCTGTTCGGTTACACCGGCGCCGCCACCGTGCATGCGGCGGTGGGCCGCGCGCGTGCGACCACGACGGTCGACCTGTCGGCGACCTACCTCGAGTGGTGCGCCGACAACCTGCGCGAGAACAACTTCGGCGGGACGCGTCATCGCCTGGTCCAGGCCGACGCCCTGACCTGGCTGGAAGCCGACACACAGCAATACGACCTGATCTTCTGCGACCCGCCGACGTTCTCCAACTCCAAGCGCGCCGAAGACTTCGACGTGCAGGCCGAGCACGTGCGCCTGCTGCGCGCGGCCGTCGAACGGCTGGCCGACGATGGCGTCCTGTACTTCTCCAACAACTTCCGGCGCTTCCGCCTCGACGAGGCGGCGATCGCACAGTTCGCCGAATGCGCCGACATCAGCGCGCAGACGATTCCGCCCGACTTCGAACGCAACGCCCGCATCCACCGTTGCTGGCGCCTGCAAAGGCTTCGCTGAGGACGACCATGCGCCGGCTGACGCTCCCGAAGGGTTCGTGGACGTTCTTCCGGCAGTGGCTGCGCAATCCGGCGCGCATGGCCGCAGTGGCACCGTCCGGCCGCGACCTGGCCGCGGCCATGGTCACGGCATTGCCGGACGGCGCGCGGCGCGTGATCGAGCTGGGCGGAGGCACCGGCGCAATCACCCGTGCGCTGCTGGCGGGCGGCATCCTTGGCCGCGAACTGCTGGTGCTTGAACTCAATGAGGAACTGCATGCGCACCTGCGCGCGCGCTTCCCGCAGGTACGCATCGTGCTCGGCGATGCCCGCGACCTGGCGCAGCTTGCCGGCGACGAGGGCTACCTGGGCGACGGCCCCGCCGATGCCATCGTTTCGGGACTGGGCTTCCTGGGCATGCCGGCGGCGACCCAGCGCGAGATCCTGCAGGCCTCGTTCGCCTGCCTGCGCGAAGGCGGCCGCTTCCTGCAGTTCACCTACGGTCC
This sequence comes from Lysobacter sp., assembly GCA_036524935.1. Classification (GTDB taxonomy): domain Bacteria; phylum Pseudomonadota; class Gammaproteobacteria; order Xanthomonadales; family Xanthomonadaceae; genus Lysobacter_J. Next base: position 5,112 of record DATDBK010000148.1, read on the forward strand.
GCAGTCGCCCGTTGCCGCCGACGTGGTGGAAGCGTTGGGCCTGGAGGTCGAGCGCGGCGAGTTCGTGCTGCTGAACGTGCCGCCCGCGACGGTCTACGTGTTGAGCCGTCGCCCCTGAGTCGCGGTCCTGCGGCCCGCCCGGCCCGGCTGTGACGGATCGTTCCATCGGCGATGCTGGCGGCTACACCGGGTACCCCCGACATTGTCGGGCAGTTCAAATTGTTTGGAGCACGCCATGAGCCACCCCGACCCCAGCCAGGACTTCGCCCGCATCGGCCGCGTGATCCGCGGCATGCCGGCATCGGACGGCGCCGGCGTTCGCCTGACCCGCGTCATCGGCGCGCCGCAGCTGGACATGCTCGATCCGTTCCTGCTGCTCGACGAGTTCGGCACCGACAAGCCCGAGGATTACCTGGCCGGTTTCCCTGACCACCCGCATCGCGGCTTCGAAACCGTCACCTACATGCTTGACGGACGCATGCGTCACAAGGACAACCACGGCAACGAGGGCGTTCTGGTCCCCGGCAGCGTGCAGTGGATGACCGCGGGCCGCGGCCTGGTCCACTCGGAAATGCCGGAACAGCACGAGGGCCGCATGCGCGGCTTCCAGCTGTGGGTGAACCTGCCGGCCAGCGAAAAGATGGCAGACCCGCAGTACCAGGATTTCGCCCCCGAGCGCATCCCGCAACTGCAGCCGTCGGCGGGCGTGAACGTGAAACTGATTGCCGGCCGCATCGGTGACGTTGCCGGGCCGATCAGGCAGCCGGCGACCGATCCGGTCTATCTCGACATCGAGCTGGCGGCGGGCGCGTCGTGGCAGTACGAGTTGCCCGACGGCCACAACGCATTCGCCTACGCATTCGAAGGCGAGGGCACGGTCGGCGACGGCGATGACGCGCGTCCGTTGTCGTCGCAGCAGCTGGCGGTGCTTAACGGCGGCCGCGTGTTCAAGCTCCGCGCTGGCACGCAGGGCGTGCGGGTGATCCTGGTGGCGGGTCGTCCATTGCGCGAACCTGTCGCGCGTTACGGCCCGTTCGTGATGAACACGAAGGAGCAGATCATGCAGGCCTTCGTCGACTTCCAGGAAGGCCGGTTCTAGACCATCGGGACCTCCGGAACGGCTGCCATCCCGGGTAAGCGAAGCGCACCCGGGGACAACGCGCATCAATTCAATGCGGCTCGCGACAAACGAAGGGCCACACCCCAAGGCGTGGCCCTTTTTTTCGCTGATGCGATCGACTCAGCGCTGCTCGTCGTCACCCAGCCAGCGATAGATCACGCCACCGAGCAGACCGCCCGCGATCGGCGCAACCCAGAACAACCAGAGCTGCGACATTGCCGCGGCGCCGGCGAACACCGCCACGCCGGTCGAACGCGCCGGGTTCACCGACGTGTTGGTGACCGGAATGCTGATCAAGTGGATCAACGTCAGCGCCAGGCCAATCGCAAGCGGACCAAACCCGGCCGGAGCGCGCGGATGAGTCGCGCCCAGGATCACGACCAGGAACATCGCCGTCATCACGATCTCGCACAGGAATGCCGCGGCGATCGAATAGCCGCCCGGCGAATGCGAACCGTAGCCGTTGCTGGCGAATGCACCGGCGGCGTTGGGATCGACCGCGAACGTGGGCGCTCCGCTGGCGATTTGCCAGAGGATGAAGCCCGCGAACAGGCCGCCGAGCACCTGGGCAATGATGTAGGGAAGCAGGTCCCGCGCAGGAAAACGACCGCCGGCCCACAGACCGAAACTCACCGCCGGATTGAAATGACCGCCGGAGATGTGGCCCAGCGCGTACGCACCGGTCAACACCGTCAGGCCGAACGCGAGCGACACACCGAGGAGCCCGATGCCCAGCGGATTGCCATCGCCGCCGAAATTGGCAGCCAGGACCGCGCTGCCGCAACCGCCCAATACCAGCCAGAACGTGCCGATGAACTCGGCCCCGAGACGCTTGATCATGCTGCCTCCAGATCCTTCATTGCGAAGCGACGGAAGCCCGGGCCGTACTGCCAACCACCCGCCCGAGCGGTGCTGTTGCAGTCTGCATGCCCCGACGCAAGGCGGGGCCGGCCCATCTTAGGGGAAGAAGAAGTGCGGGCGCCGTGTAGGCGCGGATGTGCGAGCGGGCGTGGTTCGCCGTCGATTCGGGCCGCAGCCCGGGGCAGGTTGCCAGCAAGCCCGCTCCTGCGGGCGTGGGCGCCCGCGAGCCGCGGCCAGGCCGCGGCGCCACGAGTGGATTACTTGCTGCTGAGCCGGGTCGCGGGGAAGCGGATCGACTGCGCCTGCATGATCGAGTTGCCCAGCTGCGTGCCGCTGGCCTGCAGCCAGATGTGCGCTGTGCGTCCGTCTGCCAGTTCGACCAGCGTCTCGCGTACCTGCATGTCCGGCCGCGTCGCCACTTCGCCCTTGTACCAGTACATGGTCTGGCCATCGATCACGCCGGCTTCGGCACGATTGCCGCGCTTGGGCGAGAACGGTGACTTCGACGAAATGTACAGGCCAAACGCTTCCGAGCCGTCCTCACGCAGCGCCCGGCAGAAATCCGAGCCGCCACTGCCCTTGTATTCCCAGATCAGCCCCGAGCTTGCGGGCAATTGAGGACACGTCCCCTGGTCCTGCGCCTGTGCGTTCGCCGCGAGCATGAGCCCGGCGAGCACGGGCAAGGCCGACATACGCCATGCCGTCGTCTTCACGACTAACCCCCTGTGGTCATTTGCCTAACAGCCCCAAACCCCAAAACGCCAGACCGGGTTGATCAAAACGTGATCAAGTTGCCCGATCTGGACCGAACATAGTCCAGAAAACGGCACTTGACAAATAACGATCCTTAATAGGAGGGCGGTCCGGCTTATGGGTCGGGGCAGGTCGGGGGCCAATCACGGACTGACCAAGGACCGATCGGGGGCCGATCGGCGCCTGGCCCGGCTGGGGCCCGCCTGCAGGGGGTCAACGCTCGGGCAGGGGGATGAACTCGTCGTCGCCGGGGACCTTCCCGAAGCGTCCGGCCTGCCAGTCCTGCTTGGCCTGCTCGATCCGTTCCTTCGAGCTGGACACGAAGTTCCACCACAGGTGGCGCGGACCATCCAGCGGCTCGCCGCCCAGGAGCATGGCCTTGAGCGGGGTCCGCGCCCGCAGCTTCGGCCGGGTGCCGGGGTCGAGCACGACCAGGTGCATCGCTGGGATGTCGGCGCCATCGAGCTGGGCGTCGCCCTCCAGGATGTACAGGGCCCGCTCGGCGTGGCCGTCGTCGAGCACCAGTTCGGCGTCGGCGTCCAGGTCGATGGAAACGTACAGCGTGCCGCTGCAGACCTTCACCGGCGACTCCTCGCCGTAACCGCGGCCGGCAACGACGCGCAGCCAGCTGCCGTTGCGGCGCTGCTGCGGCAGCGTCGCGGCCGGATGATGGAAGAAGCCGGGCGCCGCCTCCTCGTCGGAACGTGGCAGCGCCACCCAGGTCTGCATCCCGTGCAGCGGGTGTTCGTGTTCGCGCAGCGTCGCCGGGGTGCGTTCGGAGTGGGCGATGCCGCGCCCGGCGGTCATCCAGTTGACGTCGCCGGGATTGATGTCCTGCTCGCTGCCGAGCGTGTCGCGGTGGGTGATCGAGCCCGACCACAGGAATGTCACCGTCGCCAGACCGATATGCGGGTGCGGGCGCACGTCGATGCCGCGGCCGGGCTCGAACACGGCCGGGCCCATGTGGTCGACGAAGACGAACGGACCAATCGAGCGCGCCTGGATGCTGGGGACCGCGCGGCGTACCTGGAATCCGCCGAGGTCGTGTACGCGCGGCGAAACTATCGTGGTCATGTCGGGTCCTCGTCGTCGATGCGGATTGCAGCTTGGCATGCCAGGGCCGGCGCGCGTGGTGCGTTTGATGCAACAGCCCGTTACGGCCGGGGGGCGTCGTCCAGGCGCAGTGTCGCCGCCGGCGAGGCGCCGGGCTCCAGGCGCAGCAGCGTGAGCGTCCACGGCCCCAGCGTCTGCGGCGTCGGACTGGCTGCATGCAGCACGACGTCTTCCGTCCTGCCAGCCTGTTCGAACACCAGTTTCACCTGCGCATCGCCGGCCCAGACGCACGTCACCTCCGGCGGGCAGCGGGAGTCCTGGTCCACGCCGACGTAGCGAAGCGCTGCCTCCTGCGGCAACGCCGCGCGGCCACCGGGCTGCAGCGTGAAATCCTGGTGCACGGACACCGGGGTGGTGGTCCGCACCGGACTGCTGCAGCCAGCATTCATGGCCGCCGTCAGCATGACTGCGACCGGCAGGGCAATCTTCAGCAATCTGGACGGATCGTTCATGGCTGGCGATTGTAAGCGGGCATGTGAAGTGACCGTGCAGGCGGCATGTCTAGAATCGGCCCACACCTCCTGCCAGGACCACCATGACGAGGAAGCTCCGCTGGATCGGGATCGCTGCGGCCGTGCTGGTCGTGGCGTCGGCGCTGTCGGTCTTCAGTTATGGACGGTTCGCCCGCCATGCGCGCGGCGCACCGTCGACGGCCGTTGCTGCCGATCGGATCGAGACCGCCATCGACCGCGCGATCGCGCCGATGACGCAGGCGCGTCCCGGCGAGGCCGGACTGTCGCTGATCACCGACAACATCGACTCATTCGCGGTGCGCGCGCTCAGCGCCCGCGTGGCCGGTCGCAGCCTCGACCTGCAGTACTACATCTGGAAGCCCGATCTGACCGGCAACCTGATCCTGCACGATATCCTGCGCGCGGCCGATCGCGGCGTGCGTGTACGCCTGCTGCTGGACGACCTCAACGCGCACAAGAAGGACTCGCTGCTGGCTGCGCTGGACCAGCACCACAACATCGAAGTGCGGATGTTCAATCCGTCGCGCGGGCGCGCATCGAGCTTCATGCGTGGAGTCGAAATGCTGCTGCGTGGCTTCAGCCTCAACCGGCGCATGCACAACAAGGCCTGGATCGTCGACGGAAGGATCGCGGTGGTCGGAGGCCGCAACATCGGCGACGAGTACTTCGGTGCCTCGTCGGGATCCAACTTCATGGACGCCGACCTGGTCGTGGTCGGACCGCCGGTGAAGGAAACGTCCGACATCTTCGACGCATTCTGGAACAGCGCGTCGGCCATTCCGCTGGCCGCGCTCGTGGACAGCGACGAGCTTTCACTGCAACGACTGCGGCGGATCGTCGATCTCGAGTACAAGTCCCGCGACGCCAATCCCTACCTGGCCAAGCTGCGCGAGTCGCCGACCATTGCCGCGCTGCTGCGCGGTGAGAAGGAGGCGCGCTGGACACGCGATGCGCACGTCTATTCGGATCCCGCCGACAAGGCCGAAGGTGCGGCGCGCAAGGGCTGGCTGGCCGACGTGCTGGTGCCGGTCGCGCTCGCCGCGCGTCGCGAACTGTTCATCATCTCGCCGTACTTCGTGCCCGGCGACCAGGGCGCTGCAGCGCTTGTGGCCGCTCGCAAGCGCGGCGTGGACGTTGGCGTCCTGACCAATTCGCTGGCCGCGACCGATGTCGCGGCAGTGCACGGCGGTTATGCGCCGTACCGGCTGCGGCTGCTCGAGGGCGGCGTCGATCTGTTCGAACTGATGGCGACCGGCGGCAAGGGCGGGCGCGGCAGTGGCAGCGGTTTTGGCTCCAGCAGCGCGAGCCTGCACACCAAGGCATTCATGGTCGACGATGACGTCGGCTTCGTCGGTTCGTTCAACCTCGACCCGCGCTCGATCAATCTCAACACCGAGATGGGCATCCTTTTCAAGGATCGCCAGCTCAGCGCCGACCTGCGCGAGACCTACCTGTTCAAGACCGGCGCCCGCAACAGTTACAAGCTCTGGCTGGACGATGGCGAGCTGCGCTGGCGCGACGGGTCGGCCGAGCCGCCGCGCGAATGGAGCCACGAGCCGGCCGTCGGCATGGGGCGACGCGCATTCGCCCGCGCCATTGGCTGGCTGCCGATCGAATCGCAGTTGTGATGCTGGCGGGGGCGAGCTATTGCCGCCCTTGTTCCAGCGTCGCCTTGCCGCCGGCATCGATCCGCACGGTCGTCAGCCGGTCGTACTCGGCCTCGCTCATCTCGGCCACGGCACAACTGCACAGGGCCGCTGCGATTCCCGGAATCGTGTTGCTGTGGCCAACCACGAGTACTGATCGCCCAGGGTGCTCGCGCTGCAGTCGTGATGACAGCTCCTGGGCGGTTGCTTTGGCGTCGTATGTGGTGACCGCCAGGCTATGCCCGCGCGCTGTCGGTGCGGCGGTCTGCTGCGTGCGCCGGTAAGCGGTCGAGTACACGGCGGCCAGGGGCATGTCGGCCAGGCGCACGGCCAGCGCATCGGCACGCGCCAGGCCGGCGGCGGTCAGCTCCGGGTCCTTCGAGCCATCCGGCACCTTCTCGGCATGGCGCACCAGGATGAAGGTGGTCACCGGCGGCGGCGCGGTCGCGCAAGCGCCGAGCAGGGCGATAGCCAGCAGGACGGGCAGGGCGAGTTTCATCGTGCGTACCGCGGGATGGACTGCGCGCAACGATACCTTGCCATCCCTCGTGGCGCCTGCGACGACCGTCATGCCGGCTGCAATGCCGTCACGATCCCGCGCGCCGCCAGCAGCCGCGCCGATGCATCCGGCAGTTCCAGCGTCATGCGCAGCTTGTCCGGCCCCTCCATCCGGTACAGCTTTGGCTGGTCCTGGATGAGCCTGATGATCGCCATCGGATCGACGTTGGGCTTCTCGACGAACTGCACGCGGCCGCCCTTCTCGCCGAGGTCGAGCTTGCGGATGCCCAGTGCGGTTGCGCGCTGCTTGAGCTCGGCAATCGCGAACAGGTGCTTGGCGGCATCGGGCAGCAGGCCGAAGCGGTCGATCATCTCGACCTGCAGCTCGCGCAGTTCGTCGGCGTCGCGCGCGCCACTGATGCGCTTGTACAGCGTCAGGCGCGTGTGCACGTCGGGCAGGTAGTCGTCCGGGATCAGCGCCGGGACGTGCAGTTCGACGTCGGCGCCGCGGGTCTGGCTGCCGTCAACATCGGGCAGCTCGCCGCGCTTGATCGAGCGCACCGCGCGTTCGAGCAGTTCGGTGTACAGGCTGAAGCCGACCTCGGCCATCTGCCCGCTCTGCTCCTCGCCGAGCAGCTCGCCGGCGCCGCGGATCTCCAGGTCGTGCGTGGCCAGGGTGAAGCCGGCACCGAGTTCGTCCATCGCCGCGATCGCATCCAGGCGCTTGCGCGCATCTGCGGTGATCGATTTCCGGTCCGGCACCACCAGGTAGGCGTAGGCGCGGTGGTGCGAGCGACCGACGCGGCCGCGCAGCTGGTGCAGCTGTGCCAGGCCGAACTTGTCGGCGCGGTTCATGATGATGGTGTTGGCGTTGGGGATGTCGATGCCCGATTCGATGATCGTCGTCGACAGCAGCACGTTGAAGCGCTGCTTGTGGAAGTCGAGCATCACCCGCTCCAGTTCGCGCTCCGGCATCTGGCCGTGGGCCACGCCGATGCGCGCTTCCGGCACCAGTTCCTCGAGCTGGCGCTGCATGCGGCCGATGCTCTCCACGTCGTTGTGCAGGAAGTAGACCTGGCCGCCACGCGACAGCTCGCGCTGGAATGCCTCGCGCAGCTGCATGTCGTCCCACGGCACGACGAAGGTCTGTACCGCCAGGCGGTGCGCCGGGGGTGTGGCGATGATGGACAGGTCGCGCAGGCCGGCCATGGCCATGTTGAGCGTGCGCGGGATGGGCGTGGCGGTCAGCGTCAGCAGGTGCACGTTGGCGCGAAGCGCCTTCAGCGCCTCCTTCTGGCGCACGCCGAAGCGCTGTTCCTCGTCGACGATCACCGCGCCCAGGTCCTTGAAGCGCACGTCCGGCTGCAGCAGGCGGTGGGTGCCGACGATCACGTCGATCTTGCCTTCGGCCACGTTGGCCAGCTCCTCCTTGATTTCCTTGGCGGTCTTGAAGCGCGACAGTACTTCGACCCTGATCGGCCAGTCGGCAAAGCGGTCGCGGAAGTTGCGGTAGTGCTGCTCGGCCAGCAGCGTGGTCGGTACCAGCACGGCGACCTGCTTGCCGCTCATAGCGCTGACGAAGGCCGCGCGCACGGCGACCTCGGTCTTGCCGAAGCCGACGTCGCCGCAGACCACGCGGTCCATCGGCTGGCTGGACGCCAGATCGCGGATCACCGCTTCGATCGCCGAATGCTGGTCGGGCGTTTCCTCGAACGGGAACGTCGCCGCGAACGGCTCGTAGGTGATGCGATCGACGTCGATGGCCAGGCCGGCGCGCGCCTGGCGCTTGGCCTGGATCTCCAGCAGTTCGGCCGCCACGTCGCGGACTTTCTCGGCAGCCTTGCGCTTGGCCTTGGTCCATTGCTCGCCGCCGAGCGAATGCAGTGGTGCGGTCTCCTCGGAGGCACCCGAGTAGCGGTTGATCAGGTGCAGTTGTGCGACCGGCACGTACAGGCGGTCGCCCTTGGCGTACTCGATCTCCAGGTACTCGCCCGGCAGGCCGCCGGCTTCGAGCGTGATCAGGCCGCGGTAGCGGCCGACACCGTGGTCCTCGTGCACGATCGGCGCGCCTTCGGACAACTCGCCCAGGTCGCGGATGATCGCTTCCGGCTCACGCCCGACGCGGCGCCTGCGTCGTGGCTGGCTGGCGCGCTCGGGAAACAACTGGCGCTCGGTCAGTACGGCCAGCGCCGGCAGCGTGACCGCGAATCCGTCGTCCAGCGGCGCGACGGCCAGCGCGAAGCGTGTGTCGCCGGCCACGAACTCCGGCCAGCCTGTCAGCACCTTGGGCTGCAGCCCGGCGGACGCGAGCATTTCGCCGAGGGCTTCGCGACGTCCCGGCGAATCGGCCGCGATCAGCACGCGTCCCGGATAGCTCGACAGGAAGGAACGCAACGCGTCGCCCGGAACCTGGTCTTTCGCCGCGATCGGCAGTTCCGGCGCGGGCTGGTCGCCCAGCGCCGCGGCGCGCTCGCGCTGCGGGTGGCCCTCGCCGCAGATCTCGACACGCTGGCCTTCGTTGAGTCGCTCGCGCAGTGCGCTGGGCGAAAGATAGAGCGCGTCCGGCGGCAGCAGCGGGCGTTCCAGATCGTGGCGTCGCTGTTCGTAGCGCTCGCCGGTGTGCGTCCAGAACTGGTCGGCCGCCTCCAATGCGCCGTCCGCCAGCAGCGGCAGCGTGTGCTCCGACAGGTAATCGAACAGCGTCGCGGTTTTGTCGAAGAACAGCGGCAGGTAGTACTCGATGCCGGGAGGCGCCAGGCCCGCCTTGAGGTCCTGGTACAACGCGCTGCGCCGGGTATCCAGGTCGAAGCGCTCGCGCAGCGCATCGAGTGCACGTTTGAGCGAGGCGTCGTCCAGAGGCACCTCGCGGCCGGGCAGCAGGTGCACGGCGTCGATCTTGTCCAGCGAGCGCTGCGACTCCGGATCGAAGGCGCGGATCGTGTCGACTTCATCGTCCAGCAGCTCGACGCGGAACGGCTGATCGGCGCCCATCGGATAGACATCGAGCAGGCCGCCGCGCACGGCGAAATCGCCGGGGTCGAGCACCTGTGGCACGTGGCGGTAGCCGGCCGATTCCAGGCGGCGTTTCTCGGCATCCAGGTCCAGGCGTTGGCCGACCCGGACGTCGAAGCTGCCGCCGACCACGTGGCGCAGCGGCGCCAGACGCTGCAGCAGCGTCTGTACCGGGACGACGACGATGCCGCGCTTGAGCGCAGGCAGACGGTGCAGCGCCGCCAGGCGCTGGCTGACGATGTCCGGGTGCGGGCTGAAGATGTCGTAGGGCAGGGTTTCCCAGTCCGGAAACACCAGTACCGGCACCTCGGCCTGCTGGCCGAGCAGGGTGTGCAGGTCCGTCTCGAGCTGGTGCGCACCCTGATTGTCGCGCGTGATCGCCAACAACGGACCTTCGTGCGCCCTGGCCGCGGCGGCGATGTGGAACGCCAGCGCCGACGACGAAGCGGGCGCACGCCACCAGGCGCGCTGCCGGCCGGACTTGGGCAGGGGCGGGGTCGGGGTCGTGCTCGGGAATTGGGACTTCGACATGGGTCTGGCGTCTCGCACGGAAAACGAATGCAGCGCCGGAGGCCCGTGGGCCCCAGCGCAAAGAGGCTGCATTTTACGTGAGGGCCGGGGTTGGCCGATCACGGGGCCTGGCACGGAGCCGGGCGGTCCTTGGCCGCTATCTCTGTCACCCCCGTCGCGCCCCCGTCGCGTCGGGCCCTGCGCATCGCAGTGTTCCATTGAGTGCGCTAATGATCGGTTGCAAATAAATCGTGCGCTATGTAAATTGCACGCCATGAGCAGCGACACCTCCAACAAGCCGTCGAAGGTCAAGGCATCGCAGAGGCTGGACGAGCAGCTGTGCTTCGCCCTGTACTCGACCGGGCTATCCCTGAACAAGGTGTACCGCAAGCTGCTGTCGCGTCTGGGTCTGACCTACCCGCAGTATCTGGTGATGCTGGTGCTGTGGGAGCGAGACAAGGTCACCGTCTCCGAAATCGGTGAACGCCTGTTCCTGGATTCGGCGACGCTCACGCCGCTGCTCAAGCGGCTGGAGAGCGCCGGTGTCATAACCCGCACCCGGGCCAAGGGCGACGAGCGCCAGGTCATCATCGAACTGACGTCGCAGGGTCGCGCGCTGAAGGCGGAAGCCAGGTCGGTACCGTCGGACCTGTTCTGCGCGTCGGAGTGTTCCCCCGAGGAATTGGCTGCGCTCAAGAAGCAGCTCGAAGCCCTGCGCGGAAACCTGACGAAGCACGCATGAGAAATAGATCCGCTTCAAGCCTCAACTTGCATATAGCGCGCTATTTAATAACGCAGTATCTAACGGCCTGACCGGCCTTAACCCCCAAGGAGTCATCCCATGTCCGTCCAGCAGATCCTCTACACCGCCCAAGCCACCGCCACAGGCGGACGTGACGGCCGCGCCGTCTCGTCCGACCACTCTTTCGACCTCAAGCTCACCACCCCGCGCGAACTCGGCGGCGCCGGCGGCGAAGGTGCCAATCCGGAACAGTTGTTCGCGGCGGGCTACTCGGCGTGCTTCATCGGTGCGATCCGGTTCGTCGGCGCCAAGGAAAAGATCGCCATCCCGGCCGATGCCAGCATCGAGGGCCACGTCGGCATCGGTCCGATCCCGACCGGCTTCGGCCTGCGGGTCGAGCTGAAGATCTCGCTGCCCGGCGTGCCGCGCGAACAGGCGCAGGCGCTGGTCGAGAAGGCGCATCAGGTGTGCCCGTACTCCAACGCCACCCGCGGCAACATCGACGTCACCCTGACGCTGGTCTGAGCCCCATCGTTTTCATCGCGGCGGCCACGGCCGCCGCCATCCGACAGGAAATCCCCCATGAAATTCGTTCGTAACGCCATCGCCGCCTCGTTGCTGCTCGCCGGGGCCGTCGGCAGCTCCTTCGCGGCTGAAACCTCTGCGCAGGCCACCCAGACGCAGGCTCCGATGCCGACCGTCGTCCTGGTGCACGGCGCCTTCGCCGACGGTTCGTCCTGGAACTCCGTCATTCCGTTGTTGCAGGCCAAGGGCTTGAAGGTGGTGGCGGTACAGAACCCGCTCACCTCGCTGGCCGACGACGTCGCCTTCGCCAACCGTGCCATCGATGCGCAGCAGGGCCCGGTGGTGCTGGTCGGGCATTCGTGGGGTGGCAGCGTGATCACCCAGGCGGGCGTCAACGACAAGGTCAAGGCGCTGGTCTACGTCGCCGCGTTCGCGCCCTCGGTCGGACAGACCAGCCTCGACGGCATCAAGAATTTCAAGCCAGCGCCGGGACTGGCGCACCCCATTGCCGATGCGCAGGGCTTCCTCACGCTCTCGCCGGAAACGGTGGCCAACGATTTCGCCCAGGACCTGTCGCCGCAGCAGACCAACCTCATCGCCACCACCCAAGGTGCGGTGCGCGGAGCCAATTTCACCGAGACGCTGACGGCCGCCGCGTGGCAAAGCAAGCCGAGCCATTACATCGTGGCCGAGCAGGACCGCATGATCCAACCCGATGCGCAGCGCGCGTTCGCGAAGAAGATCAAGGCCCACGTGACGACGCCGGCGACCAGTCACGTGCCAATGCTGTCCAAGCCGCGGGAAGTGGCGGAAGTGATCGCCGCGGTCGCTTTCGCGGCGAAGTAACTCGAACGATGCCAAGGCTCCCGGTGCAGTTGCGCCGGGAGTCGTCGTGGCTTGCGCGGCTCAGGGCCGCGCTTCGATAACCAGGTTGAACGGCGTCTGCGTAGCGCGGCGGAAGCGGGTGAAGCCCGCTTCTTCCATGACGGCACGCAGCCGCGCTTCGCCCGCCTGTGCACCGAGCGCGGGGCCGTTGCGCGCCAGCGACACCGGCACGCAGATCTGCGAGGACGCGCCGTAGTACACACGGCCGACCGGATTGAGGTTGTCCTCGACCCTGTCGTTGGCGAACGGCTCCACCAGCATGCAATGACCGTCCGGCTTGAGCGCCTGCAACGCATGGCGTGCCGCTCCGACCGGATCGCCCATGTCGTGCAGGCAGTCGAAGAACGTGATCAGGTCGAAATGGTGGCCGCTGTATCCGGTCGCGTCGGCCACTTCGAAATAGGCGTTGTCGATGCCTGCCTGCTTGGCGCGATCACGCGCCACTTCTATCGAAGGGGGATGGTAGTCGTAACCGATGAACGACGATTTGGGAAACGCCTTGGCCATCAGCGTGGTGCTGGCGCCATGGCCGCACCCGACATCGGCCGCCTTGCCGCCGGCCTTGAGCTTCTCCAGCGCGCCGTCCAGGGCGGGCAGCCAGTTGCTCAGCAGGTTGGCGTTGTAGCCGGCGCGGAAGAAGCGTTCGGTGCCATGGAACAGGCAGGGATGATGCTCGCCCCATTCCAGGCCCTTGCCGGTGCGGAAGTTCTGCTTGGTGCGCTCCAGCGCGTGGAAGGTGGCTTCGACCACCGAGTAGGCGCCGGGCAGGTCGACCGGGCCGCCGGGATCGGCCAGGCACAACGCCTGTTCCTCGCTCAGCGAGTAGCTGTCGTTGCCCGGGTCGTACTGCACGTAACCCCCCGCCGCCTGGTTGCAGAGCCACTCGCGGATGTAGCGTTCGTTCGTGCCGGTCTGGTGGGCGAGCTCGGCAGGCGACATCGGTCGCTTCGACAGGGCCCGGTACAGGCCCAACTGGTCGCCGACCAGCATCAGCGTGGCGCTGATCGCGGCGCCCAGGTCGCCGACCGCATGGCCGAGGAACTGGTTGAGTCGCTCTTCGTTGATGCTCATGGTGTCGCCCCGAAAGAATGGTCCTTCCGTGGATGCGGCAGTGCCAGCCGCTGGCCTGGTGGGCGTCCGGGCCCCACGCGCGGCGGGGCCGCGCGATCCATCGAATCAATTCGCCTATCGAGTCAGGCTGCCTCGGCGGGCTTGAGGTTCAGCACCACACGTACCAGTCCGGGGGCGTCATGCTGGAATTCGCGCTCGAAACCCAGCGACTGCGCCAGCGATAGCATGGCGTGGTTCTGCTCGAACACATCGCCGTAGACCCGGTCGAGCTTCTTGCCGCGGGCCCACTTGACCAGCCGCGTCATCAGATAGCGACCCAGGCCCATGCCGGCGACGTAATGGCTCACCAGGATGGCGAATTCGGCATCGTGGCCGTTGTCGTCCATGACGATCCGGGCCACGGCGCCGACCAGCGCCTCACCAGGCGGCAATGGTTCGGCGGCGACCAGGGCGAACTCGGTCTTCGGATTGACCCGGGTCAGGCGCTCGGCCGTGTCCTGCGAGAGTTCCGTCACCGCGTGGAGGAAGCGCTGTCGAACCTCCTCGGGCTCCAGCAATCCGAAGGCGGCGCGAATCGGTTCGGCGTCTTCGGGCCGGATAGGGCGAATCAACACCTCACGCCCATTGGGGAGGCGCTGGCGTTCGTGCCAAGGCGGGAGTCGTTCGCGCGCGGCCATGGCGGGATATTGGCACAACGCAAATTCAAAGTTCTTCATTCGGCTTTTACATCCAAGCCGCCTCGACCATGCATCCCGCCCTCCGAAAGCGGCCCTGAAAACAAGCGGGGGCGTGGCGGCAGGTGCTGCCGGCCCAAAGCTTGGCGGTAAGGGCGCAATGGGCCCAATGCTAGACTCGCGGGTCAATTCCCTACACGAATGAAGCAAGGAAGACAGCATGGCCGGTGGTGGTGACTCGACCCGGGCGATCGTATTCGCGCTTGGCGCTAATTTTGCTATTGCGGTGGCCAAGGGCGTCGCCGCGTTCTTCACCGGCTCCAGCGCGATGCTGGCCGAGACCGTGCACTCGCTGGCCGACTGCGGCAACCAGTTGCTCCTGCTGCTCGGAATGAGCCAGGCCAAGCGCCCCGTGTCGCCGGACTATCCGCTGGGCTTCGGCAAGGCCATCTACTTTTGGTCGTTCCTGGTGGCGGTGATGCTCTTCACCATCGGCGGCATGTTTTCGCTGTACGAGGGCATCCACAAGCTGCAGCATCCCGAGCCGCTGAAGCAGTGGTGGTGGGCGGCCGGCGTGCTGGTGTTCGGCATCATCGCCGAGTCCATCTCGATGCGTGCCTGCCTGTTCGAGGTCAGCAAATCGCGAGGCTCGCGTTCGATCTGGCAGTGGTTCCGCGAGAGCCGCCAGGCGGAGCTGGTGGTGATCTTCGGCGAAGACCTCGCCGCATTGCTGGGCCTGGTGCTGGCGCTGGCTGCGATCATGCTGGCCGTCGTCACCGGAAACCCGGTGTGGGATGCCATTGGTACCATCGCGATCGGCGCGCTGCTGGTGGTCGTTGCGGTGCTGGTCGCGGTCGAGATCAAGGCGTTGCTGATCGGCCAGAGCGTGGACCCGGAACGCCAGCGCCAGATCCGCGAATTCCTCGATGCGCGTCCGGAGATTTCGCGCGTCATCAGCCTGATCACGTTGCAACTGGGCAACGAGGTGATGGTCTCGGTGCAGGCGCACATGCGCGAGGAAAGCAGCGTGCCCGCGCTGTCCGACCAGATCAATGCGGTCGAGCGGGCGATGAAGCAGGCGTTCCCCGAGGTGCGCTGGAGCTTCTTCGAGCCGGATTTCAAGCCGCTCGCCTGATCGGGTGGCTTCGGCCCGCCGCGCGTCAGGGCGCGACGGGCAGGGCGGCAAGGGCAGACGTTTGCGCGCTGCCAGGCTGGTTTACGCCGGGGCCTGCAACCACTCCACCCGTGCGCTGTTGCCAGGTTCGCCCAATGCGACGCGCAACGCCTCCACCGCGGGCGCGAGCCGCGTGTCGAGCTGCCAGGGCGCGTTGAGCACCAGCATGCCGCTGCCGTTCATGCGCAGCGGGGAGTTGTCGGGATAGACCTGCAGTTCGGCCAGCAGTGCCGACTTGGCCGGCACGGCGGCGGCGCGACGGAAGAACGGCTGCAGCGATCGCCGCAACTTGATCGGATACCAGACTGCGTAAGCGGCGTGCGGCCAGCGCGTCACCGCGTCGCGCAGCGCGGCGATGATGGCGTCGAACTCCTCCAGCTGCGCTTCGTACGGCGGATCGATCAACACGAGCCCGCGGTTGTAGCGGGTGGCGCCGATCTTCGGCGGCAGCAGGGCCTTCATGGCGGCGTAGCCGTCGCGTTCGTGCACCGCCACGCGCGGATCGCCGGCCAGGTTGGCCTGCAGTTGTCCGGCTTCCTCCGGGTGCAGCTCGCACACCGCGACGCGGTCGTCCGGCCGCAGGGCATGGGCCAGCAGCCAGGGCGAGCCGGGGTAGGCGGCGCGGCCGTGTTCGGAGCGGCAGGCGCGGATTGCGCGCAGGTAGCGCTCGATCAGTGGGTCGCGCGGCGGTTCGGCCAGCAACCGGCCGATGCCGCCCTCGGCTTCGCCGGTGCGCTGTGCGGAGTTGCTGTCGAGCGCGTACAGGCCGCGGCCGGCATGGGTATCGAGTGCGAACAATGGCGCCGGTTTGGCGGTCAGGGCGTCGCACAGGGCCAGCAGGACGACGTGCTTGAGCACATCGGCATGGTTGCCGGCATGGAAGGCGTGGCGGTAGTTCATGGGCATAGGGTAGCCCGGGGCCGTTGT
>DATDBK010000149.1:0-3169 GCA_036524935.1 Lysobacter sp.
GCCTTCGGGCATTTCCTCGCCGGCGACCCAGCCGGTCAGCACCGAACGCGGCGCGATCTCGGCATTGAGCGGCAGCGCCGGGAAGCTGCCCAGGGCACGGCGGATCTCGCTGACCACGTTCTCGCCGCTCTTGCGGCTGGATGTGTCGACCGCGACCACGCCATGGCCCAGGTCGATCAGCGCGTCGGTGCGGCTGGGCTTGATGAAGGCGCGCGGCAGCAGGTCGGTGATCAGCTCGTCCTTGATGCGCTTGCGGGTGCGGCCGCCGGGCTTGCGGCCTTCCTTGCGTTCGATCTCGACCAGCTTCTTGGCCAGCATGTCGTTGACGACGGAGCCAGGCAGGATCTTGTCCTCGCCGCCCACGGCCAGCCAAGTCGCATCGCTGCGCGTGTGCGAGAGCTCATCGGAGTCGCGGCCGAACGGCGAGATGAAGCCGCGGCTGGACAGTTCGAGCGGACCGACCGACTTGAGCTGGCATTCGCCCAGGCCAGCGTTGAGATCATCGAGTTTGGTGGTGGTGGGAAAGCGGAACAGCGTCAGGTTGCGGAAGAACATCGAGAATCCTGGAAGAAGGAATGACGGGGATCAATTGCAGAAGCATCAAGTCTGGTCGTCGTCGCCGTGCGGTTCCCCCGCAAGCCACGCGTGCGCATCCGGCAGCGGCGAATCGCCTTGGCGCCCGAGGGCGAGGAAGTCGAACAGGTTGGGATCCGACAGCTGCGCAGGACGGACGTCACCCAGCGCACGCGCGATCGCTTCGATCCGCCCCGGGGTCTGGCGTTCCCACGCGTCCATCATCGTCCGGATCTGCTTGCGCTGCAGGTTTTCCTGCGAGCCGCACAGGTTGCAGGGGATGATCGGGAACTGCCTGGCCTGCGCGTAAGTCGCGATGTCGTCCTCGCGCACGTAGGCGAGGGGCCGGATCACCACGTGCCTGCCGTCGTCCGACAGCAGCTTGGGCGGCATGCTGGCGAGCTTGGCGTGGAAGAACATGTTCAGGAAAAACGTCGACACCATGTCGTCGCGGTGATGGCCGAGTGCGATCTTGGTGAAGCCGGCCTCGGCGGCGTGCGCGTAGAGCGCGCCACGACGAAGACGCGAACACAGCGAGCACATGGTCTTGCCTTCCGGCACCACGCGAGTGACCACCGAGTAGGTGTCCTGCTCGAGGATCCTGTAGCTGACGCCGATCGACTCGAGGTACGCCGGCAGCACGTGGGCGGGAAAACCGGGCTGCTTCTGGTCGAGGTTGACCGCGACCAGCTCGAACTTCACCGGCGCCCTGGCCTGCATCTGCAGCAGCAGGTCGAGCATCGTGTAGCTGTCCTTGCCGCCGGACAGGCACACCATGACCTTGTCGCCGTCCTCGATCATGCCGAAGTCGGCGATCGCGCGGCCAACCTGGTGGCGCAGGCGATTGGCCAGCTTGTTGTTCTCGTGCCCGCGGCGCTGCGCCGCGCGTACGCGCGGCTGCGGCTCTTGCAACGGAATGGCGGGAAGGGGCAGGACGGTGCTCATCGAACGGCCATTCTACCGGGCGCGTATCGGCCGGGCGCGGTGACGCCTGCAACGCGGCCGCGTTAAGCTTCGCGGATGATCGAAAGCGACGATCCCGCCGTCATCGCACGCCAGCTCGCCGAGCTGCGCCTGGAGCATCGCGACCTCGACGTGGCGATCGAACGCCTGGTGCGCGAGCCGGATGCGGACGAGCTGACCGTCAAGCGGCTGAAAAAACGCAAGTTGTGGCTCAAGGACTGCATCTCGCGGCTGGAGAGCGCGTTGATTCCGGACGAGCCGGCCTGAGCGGCGACCCGCGTGCCGCGGGTGACGTGGCCCCGGGTGCGCTTCGCTTACCCGGGCTACGAGTCTGTGACCTACGGGTCAGGCTGCGGGTGCGACGGGTGCGACCGGCGCGGCCTTGGCCGTTTCCGGGCTGATCTTCTCGATGGTGTGGCGCAGCTCGCGACCGAGGATGACCTTGGCGTCCTTGGCCCATGCATCCAGGCGCGCATCGAAGGCCAGCTTGCCGTTCTCGTCCGGCCATACCAGCCGCATCTCGCGCAGCTT
Organism: Lysobacter sp.; assembly: GCA_036524935.1. Lineage (GTDB taxonomy): Bacteria > Pseudomonadota > Gammaproteobacteria > Xanthomonadales > Xanthomonadaceae > Lysobacter_J. Next base: position 2,068 of record DATDBK010000149.1, read on the forward strand.
CTGGATGAAGCCGCGGAACAGCGTCCTGTCGAAGAACTCCGGTGCGGCCGGGGCATACAGCAGCGACAGGCGCTGCGCCGCCAGCTGGCACATGCCTTCCAGTTCCGATGCGGTCAGCGTGCCGGCACCGTTCTTCACCAGCACCGAAATGGCGATGTAGTAGCGCTCGAACGCCTGCTGCAGCGAATGGCCGATCGCACGCAGGCGGAACACCTCGTCGGTCTGGCCGGCGTTGCGGGCGAGGATGCCGCCTTCCTCTTCGTTGATGCGCTCGAGCAGGCCCTCGCGGATGAACACCTCGATGGTGTCCAGCAGGCGCTGTGCGAACTGCTCCTCGCTCCACGGCAGGAACAGCTCGGCCTGCAGGAACGGATAGACGTTGCGGCCCAGGCGCAGCACGCCGGCCTGGCTCATGCGGCGGTTGTTCTGGAAGCAGCAGGCGATCCACGATGCCGCAGTGAACAGGTGCAGCACGTTGTTGCGGAAGTAGCTCAGCAACACCGCGTTGTCGCCGCTGACCCCGAGCACGTCGCCGAGCGGGTGCGCGGTGCGGCTGAGGACGTTGATCTCTTCGCCGTGGGCGACGATCTCCTGCGGCGAATGCGGGGTGACGGTGACCCGGTCGGAATACGGCAGGGTGGCCAGCAGTGTCTTGCTCAGCGCGATCTGCGCCAGCAGGTCGGCCTCGCCCATCGCGTGCTTCGGCGTGGACAGCAGCGCCAGCGCCAGCAGGTTGATCGGATTGACGTCGGCGGCACGGTTGACGTTGACCTGGATGTGCTCGGCCAGTGCATCGACGGCGCCCGACAGCCAGGCCGGCTTCTCGTCCTCGCCCATCGGCGTGCCGTCCCAGTCGGGTGCGTGTTCGGCGATCACATCGTTGAGGCGGATGGGCTCGCCGAAGTTCACCACGACCTGGCCGTAGTTGCTGCGCAGCACCTTGGGGATGCCCCACAGCAGCGCCCAGATCGATTCCTTTTCCTTCGGCTTGCCGGTCAGTTCGTCGAGGTAGCTGTTGCCTTCCATCAGCTTCTCGTAGCCGATGTAGACCGGCTGGAACAGCACCGGTCGCGTGGGCTGGCGCAGGAACGCGCGCAGCGTC
>DATDBK010000150.1:0-37706 GCA_036524935.1 Lysobacter sp.
CAAGACCGAGTCGGTCGATCGCAGCGAAGCCACCGGCGCGCGCGAACTGGGCACCGACCCCAAGAGCGGCAAGCCGGTCAGCGTGCGCCTGGGCCGCTATGGGCCGTACGCGCAGATCGGCACGGTCGAGGACGAGGAGAAACCCGAGTTCGCTTCCCTGCGCCCGGGCCAGAGCATGCACACGATCGCGCTGGCCGACGCACTGGAGCTGTTCAAGCTGCCGCGCAAGCTCGGCCAGAGCGAAGGCCATGAAGTCAGCGTCGGCGTTGGCCGCTTCGGCCCGTTCGCCAAGCGCGGCACCGTGTACGCCTCGCTGCCGAAGGAAGACGACCCGCACACCATCGACTTCGCGCGCGCGGTGTTCCTGATCGAAGAGAAGGAAGAGATCGCCCGCAACCGGATCATCAAGCAGTGGGATGACAGCGACATCCAGGTGCTCAATGGACGCTTCGGCCCTTACATCAGCGACGGCAAGCTCAACGGCAAGATTCCGAAGGACCGTGAGCCCGCTTCGTTGACGCTGGAAGAAGTGACCCAGCTGCTGGCGGACACCGGCAAGCCGGTGCGCGGCCGCTTCGGCAAGAAGAAGGCCGCAGCAAAGAAGGAACCGGCAGCGAAGAAGGCACCCGCCGCCAAGAAGGCGGTGGTGAAGAAGGCTGCCGCGAAGAAGGCACCGGCGAAGAAGGCGGCGAAGAAGACGGCCGCCAAGAAGGCGCCGGCGAAGAAGACCGCGGCCAAGAAGGTCGCGAAGAAAGCGGTGAAGAAGGTCGCCAAGGCCTAGGCCTGAGGCTGCCTGCGACCAGCCCTCACCCCAACCCCTCTCCCGCAAGCGGGAGAGGGGCGTCAGATCCTTTCTCCCGCAAGCGGGAGAGGGGCTTCAACTTCCTTCTCCCGCCCGCGGGAGATGCGCTTCAACTTCCTTCTCCCGCCCGCGGGAGAAGGTGCCCGGAGGGCGGATGAGGGCAGCTCCTGCCTTATCCTTCCCCCATGCCACACCCCCTCAGCCCCATCGAAGCTGGCGCCGTCTTCCGTCGCGGCGGCGTCATTGCCTACCCCACCGAAGCCGTCTGGGGCCTGGGTTGCAATCCGTTTGATGAAGCGGCGGTCACGCAACTGCTCGCGATCAAGCAACGGCCGGTCGAAAAAGGCCTGATCCTGATCGCCGGCGGCCTGGACCAGATCGACGGTCTGCTCGACTGGGAGGCGTTGCCACCACCGCGCCGCGAGGCCGTGCTGGCGACCTGGCCGGGGCCCAACACCTGGATCGTCCCGACCACCGCACGCGTGCCGCGCTGGATCACCGGCGCCCACGAGGGCGTCGCCGTGCGCATCAGCAGCCACCCCACGGTCATCGCGTTGTGCGCCGCCTTCGGCGGGCCGCTGGTGTCGACCAGCGCCAATCTCAGCGGCGAGCCGCCCGTCCTCGCCCGCAACGCGCTCGACCCGCGCCTGCTGGCGCGACTGGACGGCATCACCGAGGGCGAAACAGGCGGGCTGGGCTCGCCCACCACCATCCGCGACGCCCGCAGCGGAACCCGGCTGCGCGCCTGATCGGCGGCACCGGCACACCGGCTTAACGGCACTCGTCGTAGCGTCCCGGCGCCGGCGTTGATCGGCAACGCCACGGATCTGGCCCTCCAGGAGGCCGTCATGAAGATCACGCAGATTTCGCTGCTGACGCTGGCGCTGTTCGCTGCGTTGCCGTTGGCGGCGCAGGACAAATCGGCGAAAGCGCCGCAGCTGACCGCCGAACAGCAGGCCATGATGCAGGCTTGGGAAAAGGCCTCGAAGCCGGGCGAACAGCACAGGCAGCTCGCCGCGATGGTCGGAAAGTGGTCGACGAAGCAGACGATGTGGATGGACCCCAAGACCCCGCCGATGACCGAGACCGGCACGGCCACCAACACGATGGTGCTGGGCGGGCGCCACCTCCGCCAGGATTTCCGCAGCCAGTGGATGGGCCAGCCGTTCGAGGGCGTCGGCTTCACTGGCTACGACAACGTCACCGGCAAGTACTACAGCACCTGGATGGACAGCGGCTCGACCGGCCTGTTCGTGTCGCACGGCGACTACGACCCGGCGACCAGGACCTACACCTACACCGGCGAGATGGCCGACCCGGCATCGAATGGCGCGATGATCCCGGTTCGTCAGGTCGTGAAGGTCGTCGACAACGACCACCAGGTGTTCGAGATGTACGAGACCCGTGGCGGCAAGGAAGCCAAAACGATGCAGATCGAGTACGCGCGGCAGAAATGACGGGGGCCATCCGGTGAACACCATCCATCCGCACCTATCGCCAGCCGCTTGCACGGCGCATGCTGCGCGCATGTCGCCATACCGCCTCCTATTGCTCGCCACGTTGCCCATCGTGCTGGCGTCTGCGTCCGCGCTGGCGGACGAGATCACCATCTACCGCTGCACCGACGGCAACGGCAAACTCACCCTGCGCGACACTCCGTGCCACAAGGGCGAGACGCAACAGGCCAAGGAAATGCAGCGACCCAAGGACCCGCCCAAGCGCGCCAAGGCCAAGGCTAAGGCCACGACCGCGCGTGCCCCGTCGCACGCGGTGGCGACTGCGACTGCCGTAGCAGCGCCCGCCACGACCACGCGCTACATCGTCATGACGCCACCCAAGCCGATGTACGAGTGCACCACACCCGATGGCACCAACTATCTCAGCGATACCAGCGAGGGCAATCCTCGCTGGATGCCGCTGTGGGCGCTGGGCTATCCCGTGGTGGATTCGCGCACGTCGCTGGGCGACAACGTCGGCGGGCGTCCAGGCGTGCCTTCGGGCACGCAGCCCGGGCCACCGATGGGCGGGCAGTTCGTCTACGACCCGTACGGGCCCGGCTCCTGGGTCCGCGATGCCTGCAGCGAACTGCCGCAGCAGGAAGTCTGCGCGCGCCTGCGCGATCGCCGCTGGGAACTCGGGCGTTCCTACAACAGTGCCCTGCAGAGCGAACGCCAGCAGATCGACCTGGAGCAACGCGGCATCGATGCGCGCATTGCCAACGATTGCGGTGACGCCTGATGCGGTTTGCGGTCGGTGGTAGCGGCATGCGGCGACGCCTGCCGTGCTTGCTGGTGTTGCTCGTGCTCGCGCCGCTGGCGCAGGCGCAGGTGGTGATCTATCGCTGCACCGATGCCAGCGGAGCGGTGACGCTGCAGAACGACAAGCCATGCCCCAAGGGCAGCAAGGAAGTGAAGCGCGTGGTTGCGCCGGCACCGCAGCAGTCACGCACGCAGTTCCTCTCGGGCAGCGCCGCGCCGGCGCCGGCTGCCGCAGCGGTTTCGCCGCCGGCGACGGCGACGCCGGCCGCTCCGGCGATTGCCCCGGCACCCGTCCCGACACCGGATCCGGCAGCGGCCGCCGCAAATCCCGCCCAGGCCACGCCGGCACCGCCGACGGCCGTGGCGGCCGGCGGTCGGGCCCTGCCGCCGCCCCTGTTCGAATGCCGCACGTGGGAAGGCCACCGCTATCTCGGCGATGAGGCGCAGCCACCGCCGCGCTGCGTGCCGTTGGCCGTCACCGGTCTGGACGGCAGCAACTCCGAGTCCGCGGGCTCGGCCTGCCAGATGGTCGACGACGAGTGCCAGCCGGTCCCCGATACTCTCCTGTGCGAAGGTTGGACGCGACGCCTGAGCGACGTCGAATCGCAGTCGGTCGGCGGTGGCGACAATCGCGCGTATGCGCAGGCCGAAGCCGGGCGCCTGCGCGCGATCATCGAGGCAAGCAGCTGCGCCAGACCCTGAGCGGCACTGCCGCACTGGCCGCCATGCATGGTTGAATGCGTTTAACCGAAGCGTCGCATGCACGACCCGGCGCCTGTTCCGACCGATGCGTGCGCCGCAAGGATCGCCGACTTGGAGATGGATTTGTCCGCGGTGCGACCCGCTTCCTTCTGGTGGCTGCTGCTGATCACCAGCCTGATGGTCATGTCCGTGGCCGCAGGACTGGTCTACACCCTGCGCAACTACATTCCCGCACATTGGCAGGTGCCCGCGCGGGCGCTGCTGTTCAACGTGCGCATCGACCACAACGTCTGGGTCACCATGCCCGACGGCGTGCGCCTGGCCGGCACGCTGTACCGGCCGCGCGGCGAAAGCGGGCCGCTGGCCACCGTCTATGTGCGCCTGCCTTACGACCGCAGGCACTACGGCGAGGCGCTGGGCGAGGCCATGTTCTTCGCCCGCCATGGCTACGCAGTGCTGCTGCAGGACGTGCGCGGAAAGTTCGAATCCGAAGGTGATGGCTTCGTGCCGTGGCGCCATGCCACCGGAGACGGCGTCGCGACGCTGGAATGGATCACCCGGCAACCGTGGTCGAACGGCAAGGTCGGCACGATCGGCTGCTCCGCGCTCGGCGAGTTGCAGTACGCACTGGCCCGGGCCAACCATCCCGCGCATGCGGCGATGATCCCCAGCGCCGCCGGCGGTGCGGCCGGGGCACTCGCCGGCAATGCCGACTACTTCGGATCGTTCGAAGGTGGCGTGATGCAGCTGGCCGGCACCGCCGGCTGGTTCTCGCGACACGGCGGCAAAATGGCGCACTCCGGCTCGCCCGCGGTCCCGGGCATGGCCGGTGTGTTGCCGCAGCTGCCGGTGCTGGAACTGGTCCGCCGCGCGCGTCCGGGCCCGAACGCCTACGAGGATTTCGTGCAGATGCCGCTCGGCTCGGCGGAATGGAACGACCTCGACTATGTCACCGACGCCGATCGCATCAGCACGCCCGCGCTGGTGATCAACACCTGGGGCGACCAGACCATCGACGGCACGCTGGCGATCAGCGAACGCGTCCGCCGCGCGTCGACGGATGCGGCGGCCCAGCAGCACGTGATCATCGCGCCAGGCAACCACTGCGAGCACGAGCAGATCGCCGACATGCGCCGCTTCGGCGAGTTGACGGTGCGCAATGCCGAGCAGCCGTACCGGCAGTGGTACCTGCAATGGTTCGACTACTGGCTGCGCGGCAAGGGCGATGGCCTGGCCAGCTTGCCGCCTTACCTGTACTTCGTGCTCGGCGAGCAGCGCTGGCTGAGCGCGACCACCTGGCCGCCGGTGCAGGCCCGCCACCAGCGCTGGTACCTGCGCAGCGATGGCAAGGCCAACAGCCGTGAAGGCGACGGCACGCTGGGGCCACAGCCTGATGGCGCCGAGCACTCCGACGGCTATCTCTACGACCCGCTCGATCCGGTGCCCTCGCGCGGCGGGCCGCTGTGCTGCAGCGCCGATCCGAACGCCGTGTCCGGGCCGGTCGACCAGAGCGATGTCGAAACCCGCAACGACGTGCTCGTCTACACATCGCCACCGCTGCAGGCACCGATGCGCATCGTCGGACCGCTGCGCGCGCACCTGACGGTGTCGTCCTCGGCGCCGGACACCGATTTCGTTGCGCGGCTGGTGCACGTGTGGCCGGACGGACGCGCCACCAACATCCAGGAGGGCGCGCTGCGAGCACGCTACCGCGACGGCATCCTGTGCCCGACGCGGATGAAGCCCGACGAGAAGTACCAGCTGATTGTCGAAATGCGCTCGATCGCCTACCTGGTGCCGCGCGGCCATCGCATCCGGCTCGACGTCACCAGCAGCAGCTTTCCGCGCCTGGAACGCAACCTCAATACCGGCGGTCGCAACTACGACGAGACGGTGCCGGCACGGGCGTTCAACCGCGTCCATGTGGGCGGCGACTCGGGCTCCTATCTCGAGCTGCCGGTGCTGGCGACGCCGGAGCCGGAGGGCTAGCCGTCTGCGTCGAAGGCGGCGCTGACATGGCCGGGCGGTATGCTCGGCGTCCCGACGCGCTGGTGGCGTGGATGCCGCCAGCCAAACGACCTGCGGAGACCGACATGTCCATCCCTCCCCGCTCCAATCCTCCCCGCTCCAAGGCCGGCGACTTCGATCCCGAGGTGCTGCGCCTGTTCGACCAGTACGTCCACGGCGCCATTGATCGGCGCGGCTTCCTGGCGGGCGCGGCGCGGTTTGCCGCCGGCGCCGCGGGCGCGGCCGGACTGCTCGCCGCGCTGAGCCCGCAATTCGCCGCCGCGCAGCAGGTCAAGCCCGACGACAACCGGCTGTCCGCGAAGTACGTGGAGTTCGCGTCACCGCAGGGCTACGGTACCGGCCGCGGTTATCTGGCGCGCCCGGCCAAGGCACGCGGAGCACTGCCGGTGGTGCTGGTGGCGCACGAGAACCGCGGCCTCAACCCGCACATCGAGGACATCACGCGGCGACTGGCCCTGGCCGACTTCATCGCCTTCGCGCCGGATGCGCTGTTCCCGCTGGGCGGCTATCCCGGCGACGAGGACAAGGCGCGTGCGCTGTTCGGCCAACTCGACCAGGCAAAGACGCGCGAGGATTTCGTCGCGGCAGCGGGCCTGCTGTCGGGCATCGACGGCGGCAACGGTCGGCTGGGCACGGTCGGCTTCTGCTACGGCGGCGCCATCGCCAATTTCCTTGCCACGCGCTTGCCCGGGCTGGTCGCCGCGGCACCGTTCTATGGCGTGGCTCCGCCGACCGAAGACGTGGCGAAGATCAAGGCCGAGCTGCTGGTGGTGCTCGCCGCCAACGACGAGCGCGTCAATGCCACGTGGCCGCCTTTCGAGGCCGCACTAAAGGCAGCCAACGTCCGTTTCACGCTGCTGCAACCGCCGGGCACGCAACACGGCTTCAACAACGACACCACGCCGCGTTACGACGAAGCGGCCGCGAAGGAGGCCTGGGCGCAGACCCTCGCGCTGTTCAATCGCACGTTGCGCGTGGCCGGCCCGAAGGCCTGAGCGCGCGGAACCTTCCCCCATCGATTCCGCAGGAGTTCGCATGGCTCCGTTCAGGATGGTGTTACCCGCATTCGTCGCGTTGAGTCTGCTCGGCGCCTGCAGCAAGGCGCCGGAGCCTCCCATATCCTCCGTACCTGCCGCACCCGCTGAACCCGCTGGACCCGCTGGGCCCGCTGTCCCCGCTGCACCGGCGGCTGCAGCAGCGGCAACGCCTGCACCGGCGGCGCCTGCTACGGATGCGCCTGCACCTGACAGCACGGCGGCGGCCGCGCCGGCCGCGCCCGCCGCACCCGACGCCAAGACCGCCGCCCCGGCCGAGACCGAAGCTGCCGCGATCAACGAGGTCAACGCCTCGATCGACAGCAGCCTCGGCGACCACGGCCGCTACGAACCGCTCATCCACGATTTCCAGGCCGCCGTGGTCAACGCCGACAAGGACGCGGTCGCGCGCATGGTGCACTACCCGTTCGGCGCGACGATCGACGGCAAGACCCGCGTCATCAAGGATCCGGCCGGCTTCGTTGCCAGTTACGACCGCATATTCACGCCCGACATCGTGAAGGTGGTGCGCGAGCAGAAGTACGGCGATCTGTTCGTGAACTACAAGGGCATCATGTTCGGCAGCGGCCAGGTCTGGATCAACGGCATCTGCGCAAAGAACAGCCGCAACTGCGAGCAGTTCGAGGCGAAGGTGGTCACCATCCAGCACGGACCGTAGTGCCGAATCACCTACGGCCACGTCCAATGGAGCGAGCCCCGTGAGCAAGTCCACCGGTAGCTGGATCGCGAGATCGTCGCACCTGTTGTACGAAGCTGGTGTTGCAAGGCTGATCTTCGAGCATGCGCGCAACCTCGTGGTATCCACGCTGATGCTCGCGGTCGGACTGGAAGCCCTCGAAAGCGACCCGGTGGAGCTGAGCGTTCCGTACCTGGTCTCGTCCGGCTACCTGGTGACCGCGTTTGGCGTCACCCTGCTGCTGATCAATCTGGGCCAAGGCCTGCACCAGCTCGCCAAGGCGCGTATGAACTACCTCTACCAGGGACTGCTCGTCGTCGCCTACGTGGTCCTGTTCTGGCGGGTCACGCATCTGGTCCTGCTCTTCCGGTGACATGACGGACCACCGGACCTCCCTCCACTCTTGCCGCGTCACCACGGGATCCAAGTGCCATGGCCACCGACCGATTCGCGTCCGCCGTGTTCGATGAGTACCTGGAAAAGGCGGTTGCCCACGCCTCGACGTATCTGCGCAAGCTGCCCGACCGCCACGTCGGCGCGCGTGCCAGCCGCGCGGAACTGCTCGAAACCCTGCGCGTGCCGTTGCCCGCCCAGGGCGACGAAGGCGGCGACGTCATCGACCTGCTTGCCGCGCAGGTCGATCGCGGCGCGGTTGCCTGCAACTCGCCGCGCTACTTCGGATTCGTGATCGGCGGCGCCTTCCCGGTCGCGCTCGCCGCCGACTACCTGGTGTCGACCTGGGACCAGAACGCCGGCATCTATGCGATCTCGCCTCTTGTGGCGGTGGTGGAGGAGGTCGCGGCGCAGTGGCTGCTGGAACTGTTCGACCTGCCACGCGAGTCGGGCGTCGGTTTCGTCACCGGCTGCCAGATGGCCAACTTCACCTGCCTGGCCGCGGCGCGTCACGGTGTGCTGCGGCGCGCCGGCTGGGATGTCGAAAGCGACGGGCTGGCAGGTGCGCCGCGCATCAACGTGATCGCCTCGGCGGAATCGCACATCACCATCGACGTGGCGATGCGTTATCTCGGTCTTGGCACACGCGCATTGCAGCGGGTCGAGACCGATGAACAAGGGCGCATGCGTGTCGATGCGCTGCGCGACAAGATGACATCGCTGCAGGGCCCGACCATCATCTGCGCGCAGGCCGGCAACGTGAACACGGGCGCGTTCGACCCGCTCCGCGAGATCGGCCGCATCGCCAACGATGCCGGTGCCTGGCTGCACGTCGATGGCGCATTCGGCCTGTGGGCGCGCGCCAGCGAAGCGCAACGCCTACTCGCCGACGGCATCGAACTGGCCGACTCGTGGGCGACCGACGCGCACAAGTGGCTCAACGTTCCCTACGACAGCGGCGTGGCGATGGTCCGCCATGCCGAGGACCACCGCGCGGCGATGACGTCCGCGGCCGCCTACCTGATCCAGACCCAGGGCGCCGAACGCGACGCCGTCGACTGGGTACCGGAGTTCTCCCGGCGCGCCCGGGGCGTACCGGTGTACGCCACGCTGCGCGCGCTCGGGCGCGACGGCATCGCCGGCCTCATCGAACACAACTGCGCGCGAGCGCGGCAGATGGCCGGGCTGCTCGCGCGCGAACGGGGCGTGCGCATCCTCAACGAAGTCGTGCTCAACCAGGTGCTGGTCCGCTTCGACGATGACGACGACATCACGCGCGCGGTCATATCTGGCGTGCAGCGCGACGGCACCTGCTGGCTCGGCGGCACCAGCTGGCAAGGCCGGGCGGCGATGCGCATCTCGGTATCGAACTGGGCCACCACTGAGGACGACGCCGAGCGCAGTGCCGCGGCAATCGCGCGGGTGTTCCGTTCCCTGCGCCAGGGCAATGCCTAGCCGGTGGCGGGCCGCGTTTTCCTGCGCAGCCAGTGGACCAGCGCCGCGATGCTGGCGGTGACGACCAGCGCGGTGATGATCGAGGTTTCCGGCCCGAACTCGCCGCCGGTGAGCCATGCGGGGCCGTGATAGACGCTCTGCAGCGGCGCCTTGGCACGCCAGTCGTCCAGGCCCGACAGCGGGATGCCGGTGGCGAAGATCGCGAAGTTCCAGGCCGCGTGATGCACGCCGACCACCCACAGGTTGCGGGAGGCAATGAAGATGCAGGTCCAGAACGCACCGATCAGGGTGAGTGCAAGCACCATCGCCAGGCCGGCTCCGGCATTGAACCAGTGCATCGCCGCGAATATCAGCGATTGCAGCAGCACCGCGGCGACCGTCCCGACCACGCCTTCCAGCGTGCGGAACACGATGCCGCGGAAGACGATCTCCTCGATCATTGCCGCCACCAGGATCGCGCCGGCGATCGCCGGCACGCCCTGCAGCCCGCGGACCGAGACGACCTCGTAGTTACCGAGCGCGAACAGCGAGAGCGTGGTGATCGAGATCAGCAGCGCACCCGACACCGCACCCAGGGCGATACCGGCAGGCGCGAAACGCAACTCGCTGGCGGCACGCTTTTCGTGGAAGCGGACGTAGGCCCAATAACCCAGCAGGGCGAACAGCAGGATGCCGGCGCGCCGAAGAACTCCGGTCGTGGCCTCCGCAGGATGGAACAGCGCCACCAGCGCCGGCAGCAGCGCGAGCCGGTACAGCGCCATGGACCCCACCACGGCTGCGAGTGCCAGCGCGAGTTTCAGCAGCGCCTGTCCCGCCGCGCGTCCCGTGATCAATGAAAACCCCTTTCAACGCGCGTGAACCACGGCTTTGCGCAATGGTATGCGAGGAACCGCGATCGAGGTGCCGCTGTGGCGCCTGGATTAGTCGGCGACCAGCCGCGGGGCCGCCTGCGCGCCGCGTCCCCGCGGGTCCGCCCAGACGCTGTTGGGCTCGCCATCGCGTGCGCGACGCGAAGTGGCGCGTGCCAGCCAGCCGAAGCCGAAGGCCATTGCCAGCGCGCCGGCATCGATGGCAAACAGCGACCACTGGCCTTGCATCGCCGTCAGCCAGAACCAGGCCCCGGTGACAGCGCCGTGGGCGAGTGGCACCAGGGCCGTGGTGATCGCCGCAGCCCAGAGCAGTTCCTGCGCGGCACGGACCGGCGGACGCAGCGCCGCCCACAGCGCGCACAGCGCCCAGGCCACGAAGCAGGCGGTCCTGATGGTGAGCTCCAGGTCGCCGGCGATGCGCAGTGACGGCCATTGCGCCAGCTGCGTGGCCACGAACGCGACCGAAATCGCCACGCACACGCCGATGCAGACGCCGACCGTCGCGCGGGCCATGCCCAGTTGCGCCCTGCCCTGCTCGGCCTGGCGGCGCTTGCGCCGCGACTCCACCCACAACAGGTTGCCGGAATAGAACAGGAACGCGCCGCCGATGCCGAGGGCGAAGTACAGCGCGCGCACCCAGGTGTTGCCGTACTCGCCAAAGTGCAGCGCGTAGGCGGATGCCAGCGTGGCGTGATTGGCGTCGCGACTGCCGGGCAACTGCGTGGCGAGCACTGCGCCGGTGTTGGCATTCATCGCCACCGCACCGACCGGGCCGAGCGACCCGGGCGACTCGCCGGAAACTTCGATCGTCGCATTCGCATCGCCGGCATGCGCCAGCTTGAAGTAGGCCGGTTCGAACGACGCCAAGCCCTTGTCGCTCGCCACCGCTATCGATTTCGCATGCAGCATCGCCAGCGAGCCCAGCGGCTGTTCGCGCCCAGCCGCGGCCGACTCTGGCGCGGTGCCCATCGCCGGCCCCAGCGCCGCCATCAGCTCACCGCGGAAGACCAGTGGATTGAGCGCGACCATCACCACCATCGCCAGGCTCAGCAGGGCACCGGTGACGGCGAACATCAGGTGCATCGGCAGGCTGAGCACGCCGATGACGTTGTGCGCGTCCTGCCAGAAGCGCTTCAGGTTGCGACCCGGGCGCAGCGCGAACAGATCCTCGGCAAGCCTGGGCAGGTGGATCACCAGTCCCGAGATCAGCGCCAGCCCATACAACAGGCTGACGATTCCCATCAGGTAGCGGCCGGCCACCGGAATGCCGAGTGTGTAATGCAGTTCGTTGACCAGTTCCGACAGCGCGCCGCCGGGCATCCTGTCGCTGCCGGCGAGGTTGTCGAGCGTGGCGTAGCGCCAGTTGCTGTTCTCGTCCTGCCAGTAACTGACCGCCTGCGGGTACTCGCCGCCCGGGAAGACCATGCCGACGTGCTCACGCGCCCTGGGATGCCGGGCCAGCGTCTGGTCGAGCAGGTGCTGCGCATCGATCAGGCCCTGCTCCGCCGACATCGGCGCATGCGGCGTCTGCCACGCCTGGAGGTCGTGGTGGAACACGGTGATGGCGCCGGCATAGAACGCCACGAACAGGCCGAAGCCGGCGACCAGGCCGACCCACGTGTGCACGCTGGTGAAGGTGCGCAGGGTGCTGGACTTGAGCTTGATCATGTCAGTGCACCCACTGCAGCGCCTGCAGCGCCCACAGCGCGGCGAGGCTGACCGCCGCGCCGCCGCCGTACCACGCCCAGGCACGCTTGCCGTTGCGGAACTGGAAGGCCAGCGCCATCACCCCCATCCAGATCGCAAAGAACGCGACGACGCCGGCGACCAGCGTCGACTGCCATGGCCCAGGCAACAACCAGCAGATCAGGCCGGTGATTCCGGCCGACAGGAGGAAGCCGGGAATCGCAGCGGCAGTGGCACGGCCCCACATCAGCGCGGCTCCCTGGCCGTGCCCGGCGAGCGCAAGGCGAGGTACGGCAGCGCCATCAGCCCCAGCATCCAGGTGCCGAGCATGGCGCACAGGCCGGCGCCACCGCCGAGCAGGCGCATCCACAGCACCAGCCCGACCACGGCCAGCGCCAGACCGATGCGTGTGGCGCGCCGGGGGTGCTTCGGACGCGGTGTCCAGCGGCAGTTGCGCGAACCGGCATACAGCGCCAGCGCCGACAGCAGCGTGCTGATCAGTGCCGACAATGCCAGTGCGGTTTCCATGCGGTGTGCTTACCAGTGGAAGCGTGCGGTCGCGGTGACCGTGCGCGCGTAGCCGTAATAGCACCAGGCTGCGCTGTTGCAGGCGCTGATGTATTCCTTGTCGGTCAGGTTATTGGCGTTGAGCTGCAGGCGCCACTGGCCGATGTCGTAGTGCACGGCGGCGTCGAACAGCGTGTACGACGGCGTCTGCCACAGGTTGTAGGCATCACCGTAGTGCTCACCGGTGTAGCGCACGCCGCCGCCAAAGCCCAGGCCCGACAGTGCGCCGGACGTGATCGTGTAGTCGGCGCCGAGCGAGGCGACCTGCTCGGGCTGCAGCGGAATCTCGGTGCCCAGCGACAGCGGGTCGGTGCTCTTCGTCACTTCGGAATCGGTATAGGTATAGGCGCCGTAGACGCTGAAACCATTACCGACGTTCCAGCGACCCTCGAGCTCGATGCCGTTGACCTCGGTCTCGCCCTGCTGCACCGAGAACAGCGTGTGGTTCGGATCGACGCTGAGCGTGTTCTGCTGCACCAGGCGATAGACCGCGAGCGTGGCGAGGACGCGGTTGTGCGCCGGCTGGTACTTCAGTCCGGCCTCGATCTGGTCGCCGGTGGTCGGCACGAACGCGTTGCCGGCGAAGTCGGTGCCGACCGTCGGCTGGAACGACTGCGAGTAGCCCACGTACGGAGCGAAGCCGTTGTCGAACAGATAGTTGATGCCGACGCGGCCGGAGAACTGGTCGTCGCTCTGGTGACCACTGCTGCCACCGATCAGTTCGCGCGTGTCGGTGCCGACCCAGTCCTGGCGGCCGCCGAGGGTGACGACCCAGCGGTCGAGCTTGATCTGGTCCTGCACGTACAGGCCGGTCTGGTCCTGATCCTGCACGGTGCGCGAGGTGTAGTCGGGCCTGACGACCGGGCTGCCATAGACCGGATTGAAGATGTCCAGGGTCGGCGCATTGAACGCGAACGCCTGCGCGTATTCGTTGCGCGAATCGCGATAGTCGAGTCCCGCGAGCAGCGTGTGCTGGGCGCGGCCGGTGTTGAAGGCGAAGGTGAGCTGGTTGTCGACGCCGGTGTTCTTCGATTCCTCCTCGGTCGCCCACAGGTAGCGGAACAGCGTGCGCTGGTCGGCGAGCAGGCCGAACGCACCGACCGTGACCGCCGGATCGATGTTCGTGGTGCCATAGCGGGCGTTCTGCCTGAACACGGTGCCGCCGCCGAAGTCGTGGCTGTACTCCCAGCCCAGCGACTTCATGGTCTTGTCGTAGCCGTTGTAGCCCGGCTCGCCGGTGAAGCGGTTCCTCGGGATCCTGCCGTTCGGGTTCGGCAGCAGCGTGCCTTCCGACGGCAGGAAGCCGGCACCGGCGACAGTGTCGTTGCGCTGGTAGCGCGCGAGCAGGGTCAGCGAGTTGGCTTCGTCCGGCTTCCAGGTCAGCGCCGGCGCGACGAAGTAGCGATCGTCGTGGACGTAGTCGATCAGGTCGTCGCCGTTGCGCGCCAGGCCGGTCAGGCGGTACGACCACTCGCCGCTGCCACCGAGGGCGCCGCCGAAGTCGAACGCGGCCTGCAGCATGTCGTAGCTGCCGAACTGGACTTCGACTTCGCGCAGTGGCTCATCCACGGGACGCTTGCTGACGTAGTTGATCAGGCCGCCCGGCGGCATCGCACCGTAGGTGACCGACGCCGGTCCCTTGAGCACTTCGATCCGCTCCAGGCCGAACGGCTCGATGCGGGTGATGCTGGTGCCCGATCCATCGGCCAGGGCGAGGCCATCGAGGTAGCGCGCCGGCGTGAAGCCGCGCACCAGCAACCAGTCGCTGCGGGGGTCGGGGCCGAAGCCGCCGCCCTGGGCGCCGGCGGTGTACCACACCGCTTCCTCGGCGCCGTGCACGGCGCGATCGCGCAGCTGCTCATCGGTGATCACCGAAACCGACGCGGGGATCTCGCGCAGCGGCGTGTCGGTCTTGGTCGCGCTGCCGCTGCTGCGGGCCAGCGGAGCATGCACCTCGACCTCGTCCAGGTCGGTGGCCGAGGGCGACTGCGCCTTCTGGGCCTGGGCGGCGAGCGGCGCGCAGATGACGGTGGCCAGGGCCAGCGCGAGGGCGTGGCGGGCAGTTGCGGCAGACAGGACAGCGGACGAAGCGGCGCGGTGAGCGGGCATGTGGAGACCAGGAAGTGGGGACGGACGACCCATCCGTGGGGTCTGGCGTCGACACCGGATTACCGGTGGACATTTCGCCCGATTAAAATGGGAATGATTCGCATTCTAATGGCTGGCGTTGCCCCTCGGCAACGCCCAGGCAACCGCCCACTGCGGCACCGGCACACCGCCCATCGTCCAGTCAGCGCTGTTTTCGCGGGGCTAGAACCCGTAGCGCAGCATTCCGCCGTCGACCGCGATGCATTCGCCGGTCACGTATCCCGCCGCAGGCAGGCACAGGAATGCCACCGCCGCCGCCACTTCTTCCGGCTCGCCGATGCGTCCCAGCGGCGTGCGCAGCAGCACCTCGTCGAGGTAATCCGGATCGGCGAGCTTGTCGGACGTACGGCGGGTACGGATGTACCAGGGCGCCACCGCGTTGACCCGGATGCCGTCCTCGGCCCATTCGACTGCAAGGTTGCGGGTCATCTGGTGCATGGCGGCCTTGCTCATGCCATAGGGCGCGCCGGTGCGGACGTGGGTCATGCCCGAGACGCTGCCGACGTTGACGATGCTCGATGCCGCGTGCCGGGTCAGCAGCGGGTAGGCGTAGCGCGACAGTTCGAACGCGGAAAACAGGTTGACCTCGAACACCTGCCGCCATTCGTCCTCGGTGTAATCGGTGGCGACCTTGATGATGTTGCCGCCCGCGTTGTTGACCAGGATATGCAGGCCTTCGCCGAAGTCCTCGACCCAGTCGAGCAGTTCGCGGCGCTGCTCCTCGTCGGCGACGTCGGCGACGAAGGCCTGGATGTCGCGTTCCGGGAAATCCTCGACCAGCTCATTGCGCGCCGCATCGAGCGCGGTCGAATCCCGCGCGGCCAGCAGCACGTCGGCGCCGAACCCGAGCAGCTCGCGCGCGATCGCGCGGCCGATGCCGGCGCTGCCACCGGTAACCAGGGCCAGTTGTCCGTCCAGGCGCCAACGCTTCGGGTCCATGCCGCTCTCCAGGTGTCGCACAACGTGATGTGGGTCGCTGCCGGGCAGCTTGCCGCGCGCCTCGGCGCCTGTAGCATAGCCGTCGGATCAATCGAGGGTGCCCGGATGTCGCGATCGCGGCTGTGCGCAGTGATGGTGCTGGCGATGCTGGCCGGTTGTTCCAGTCCCAAGCCCCCGGATAAGGAACGCCCTCCGGAGCCGCAGGCGACGCAGTTGCGCGATGCCATGCAGGCGCCGCTGGAGCAGGCGAAGCAGGCGCAGGAGGAAGCCCGAAAGGCGGCCGAAGAGCAGCGCGCGGCGATTGATGCGGCTACGGATCCGGCTTCGAACTGATCTCGCCCCCCCGGGTGCGTTGCACTTACCCGGGCTACGAAAAACGACGCCCGGCAAGGGCTACAAAAGAAAACGCCCGGCTTTGGCCGGGCGTTTTGACGTTTGCTGGCGCGGTTACAACCCGCAGAAGCAGTAGGCCAGCGCCTTCACCGGAACCCCGCGGGTCGGCGTGATCGAGCCTTCGAGGAAGCGCAGGTCAGCGGCAGCCTGCGGCGAGGCCTTGGCCAGCAGGCTGCGCGCCATGTCCGATTCGCGCAGCCAGGCGCCGCCGGCGCGGCTGGCGATGAAGCCGGTGAAGAGCCGCTCGAACGGCGTCGCCGTCTTCTCGATGTAGCGCACGTTGTAGCTGTCGGGCTTGCCGAGCTTCGCCTTGGTCGCGGCAAACTCGATCGCCTGCTGCAGGCCGCCGAGCTCGTCGACCAGGCCGCGTTCCTTCGCCTGCTCGCCGCTCCAGACACGGCCGCGGGCAATCTGGTCAACCTGCTCGACCGGCTTCTTGCGGGCAGTCGCGACGCGACCGGTGAAGTCGCGGTAACCCTTGTCGATCACCGACTGGATCACCTGGCCGACTTCCGGCTGCAACGGCCGGGTGATGTCGAAAGCACCGGCAAAGCGCGTGGTGCCGACACCGTCGGAGCGGACGCCGATCTTGGCGAGGGCACGCGGGATGGTCGGGATCAGGCCGAAGATGCCGATCGAACCGGTGATGGTCGAGGCATCGGCATAGATGCGATCGGCGTCCATCGAGATCCAGTAGCCGCCGGAGGCGGCCAGGTCACCCATCGACACCGACACCGGCTTGCCGGCCTTCTTGAGCGCGACCACTTCGCGGCGGATCTGCTCGGAGGCGAACACTTCGCCGCCCGGGGAGTCGACGCGCAGCACCACGGCCTTCACGTTTTCGTCGTCGCGCGCTTCGCGCAGCAGGGCGGCGGTGGTTTCGCCACCGACCGTTCCCGGCGGCTGCTCGCCACCGCGGATTTCGCCCTCGGCCACGACCACGGCAACCTGCGGGCGCGGATCGACCGCCTGCAGACCGCGGTCCAGGTGTATCAGGTACTCATCGAGCGATGCCTGGCGGAAACCGCCGTCGGCATCCTCGTCGGCGATGCCGCGCTGGACCAGCAGGTCGTCGACCTCCTCGCGCGTCTTCAGGCCGTCGACCAGCTTTGCCTGCAGCGCGAACTTCGCCAGGTCGCCCTGGGCGCTGGCGATACCTTCGGGCATCTGCTCGATGCCCTGTGCCAGCTGCGTGACATCAAGCTTGCGCGCCTTGGCAACGTCGCCGAGGTAGCGCTGCCAGACGTCGTTCATCCAGAACAGGTCGGCTTCCTTAGCTTCCGGCGATGCCGCGTCGAGCACGTAGGGTTCGGCGGCCGACTTGTATTCGCCGACCTTGAACAGGTGCACGTCGACCCCGAGCTTGTCCTGCAAACCCTCGCGGTAATAGGTGCGATAGCGACCGAGCCCTTCCAGCAGCATCCCGCCCATCGGGTCGAGATAGACCTCGTTGGCCTGTGCGGCCAGCAGGTACTGCTTCTGGTCCATCATCTCGGCGAACGCTACGACCTGCTTGCCGCTGGCCCTGACCCGCGCAACCGCTTGCGCGACTTCGCGCAGCGAGGCGAAGCCACCGGCCTGCAACTCGTCCAGGTCGAGCACGACGCGCTCGATGCGCTTGTCCTTGCCTGCCGCGTCAAGCGCGCGCACGAGATCGCGCAGTTGCACTTCGCCGCCGCGCTCGCCCAGCGCCTTGCCCAGCGCGCGGGTCAGCGGGTCGCTGCTGTACTGCTCGACCAGGGTGCCTTCCGGCGCGATCACCAGCGTGGTGCGGTCGAGCAGCGGCTTGCCGCGCGGACCGGCAAGGACGATGACCAGGAACAGGAAAAGCAGGAAGAAAAACACCAGGTTGAGGACCAACCGGCGGGTGAAGTTCATCGCGTCCCACACCCCGATGAAGAACCGGGCGATCGGGCCGCGACGTGACGTGTCATTCATTGAAAAGGCTCCTGGCTTACGTTTCCAGCCTAAACGCGGATGGCATGGAAATCACCCGCCATTCGTAACACGGCCCACCGGCCGGCCGCGTGACGCGGCCATGCCAGGCGGGTAACCGGACATGACTGGTGACTTGGGCCGGCAGAAACAAGGGACAACCGGGCGCCAGGGAACCGGCGCCACCGGCAAGATTCAGGGGCCGCGCATGACGAGCCGGTCCGGCTGGCTCGAACGCAGGAAGCGGGTGCACAGCAACAACGCGGCGACACTGAGTCCGGCGATCAGGCCGATCCACATGCCCTTCGGCCCCCAGCCCAGGCCGAGCCCGAGTCCGGCGCCGAGCGGCATCCCGATGCCCCAGTAGGCCAGCACCGCCAACAGCATCGGCACACGCGTGTCCTTGAGCCCGCGCAGTGCGCCGGCGGACAACACCTGCACGCCATCGGGGAACTGGAACGCCGCCGCGTACAGCAGCAGCGATGCGGCCAGCGTCGCGACCCCGGCGTCGGCGGTGTAGAAGCTGACCAGCAGGTCGTTGCCCGTCAGCAGCACCAGGCCGGAGAACAGCTGAGTGCCGATCACGATCGCGTAGCCGGCATAGGCCGCCCGGCGCACGCCGGCGAAATCGCCGCGGCCAAGCGCATGGCCGACGCGCACGGTGGTCGCCTCGGCCAGACCCATCGGCACCATGAAGCACAGTGACGCCAGGTTGATGGCGATCTGGTGCGCCGCCGCCGGCACTTCGCCCAGGCGCCCCATCAACAGCGCGGTGGTGATGAACAGGCCGCCCTCCATCAACACCGTCACGCCAATCGGCAGGCCGGTGGCGAGCAGGCCACGGATGATCGACCACTCCGGCAGGTCGAAGCGCTCGAACAGCTTGAGGTCGGCGAAGCGCCGGGCGCGCCACAGCACAATCGCGAAACCGATCGCCTGCAACCACAGCATTAGCGCCGAGGCGATGCCGAGTCCGCCGGCGCCCATTTCCGGGAAACCGAACTTGCCGAAGGTGAGCACGTAGCCCACCGGCAGCAACACCAGCAGGCCGCCTGCGCTGAGCACCAGAGTCGGCAAAGTCCAGTGCAGGCCTTCACTGAGATAGCGCATGCAGAAGAACAGCGTCAGCGCCAGCACGCCCCAGCGGATGCCGTGCAGGAAAGCGGTGGCGCCCGGGATGATCTCGGGCGTGATTCCCATCGGCCCCAGCGCCAGCGGGATGAAGGTCAGGAATGCGAACAGCACCAGTCCCAGGCCGAGCGCCAGCCACAGTGCCTGCCGGAACAGCGCGCCGATCTGATCGCGCTGGCCGGCGCCATCGAGCTGCGACACCGACGGCGGCACCGACAGCAACGTGCCGATCGGCACCATCATCGGAAGCCACCACAGCGCGGTACCGATCGTGACCGACGCCAGCGTGGTGGTGCTGTGGTGGCCCGCCAGGACGTTGTCGACAAAGGCGATCAGGCCGGTCGACACATGCCCGCCGACCAGGGGCGCGGCGAGGATGGCGGTGGTGCGGACTTCGCCGGCCAGGCCTTTCCGGGCGGCGGCGACATGCGGTGAAGACGGCGACATCGTTACAACCAGATACGCGCAACTGCGGCCGCGCGACCGAATCCAATGTCGGGCGCTGGCGCCGGGTCACGGCGGGCCGCTATCTTAGCGGCTTGATCTGAACAGCTCGTTGCCATGGCCTGCACAGGCCGTGGCGCCCCGGGGAGAGGGAAGAAAGTGATGAGCGCAGCGAACGGACACGACATTCCCAGCCATTGCGAGAACTGCAACGCGCCACTCGCGGGTCACTATTGCCACGACTGCGGGCAATCGGTGGTCAATCCGGTGCGCGATGCAGGGCACGCGCTGGAAGAGGTGTTCGAGGCGTTCTGGCATCTCGACGGCCGCATCTTCCGCACCTTGCGCGACCTGCTCGTGCCCGGTCGCGTCGCAAGCAACTACCTTGCCGGCCAGCGTGCGCGGTATGTCGCGCCGCTGCGGCTGTTCCTGGTGCTGAGCGTGGTGACCTTCTTCTTCGCCCAGCTCGCCATCCACGTCGAGAACAACGACGTCGCCAATCCGATGGTGCAGCTCGAGGACGGCGTCCCCAACAACAAGAACTCCGCGAAGCAGTCGAAGGCGTTCGCGAAAGCGGCCAGCATCGGCGACGTCGAGGAACTGCGGCGCAAGAACCTGGCCGACCTGGCCGAGGCGCGCTCGGCGATTCCATCGGTGCTGTTGCATGCGCGCAAGGCGATCGATGTCGCGATCGAGGATGTGAACCGCGCCGCCGACGGCCGCATCGAGGCGATCGGCCGCGAGAAGGGCATGAGCGCCGAAGCGATCACCGCGGCCAAGGCCGACGGCGAACGCCGCGCAAAAGTCGCGATGGAAACCGCGGCGCAGAATCTCGAGAAGGCCGCGGACCTGGCCAACCTGGAACGGCTGCGCCTTGAACGCCTTGCGCCCCACCAGGCCAAGCTGGCGACGCTACCGGCCACTGCGACGACCGCGCGCCGGCATGAGCTCAACGAAATCCGCGACATCAACAATGCCGCCGGCTGTCGCGCGGCGAAGCTGCAGATTGCCGGAGCCACCAGCACCGAGACCGGCCGCGCGCGCAAGGCAACCGAGGACGCACGCATCTATGGCGATCCGGACTGCTACGACCGCCTGACCCTGTTCGGCAGCGAAGAGCCCTGGGACGAGGAAACCAATCCGCTTGTGATCAGCTGGGCACCGACGTTCTTCAATCACTGGGTCAACCGCCAGATCGCGCACGGCCGCGAGAACGTTTCGCGTGCGCAGAAGGATCCGGGACTGTGGGTGCGGGCGCTGCTGGCCGCGGTGCCGTCGGCGCTGTTCCTGCTGGTGCCGGTGTTCGCGCTGCTGTTGAAGCTGGCCTACCTGGGCTCGGGCCGGCTGTACCTGGAACACCTGGTGGTGGCGCTCTACAGCCATGCCTTCATGTGCCTGGCCATGCTCGCCTTCTTCGTGATGATCGCGCTCGACAATGCGATCACTCCGAACTGGGGCGGCTTCGGCTGGATCAGCGGCATGCTCGAGACGCTGCTGTGGATCTGGCTGCCGGTTTACCTGCTGCTGATGCAGAAGCGCGTGTATGGCAATGGCTGGTTCGTCACCGTGCTGCGCTACCTGGTGATCGGCAACCTGTACTTCGTCCTGCTCGCCTTCGCCGCGACGTTCCTGGCGCTGGCCAGCGTGGTGCGGATGTAAGCAACGGCGGATGTAAGCATCGATGGAAGCAGCCGCCGGTGGCGCCGCCAGGTGCGGCACACCCGTGTTCCTGTGCTAGTGCTGCATCTGCTGCCAAAGCCAGTCACCGCGGCCGCCTTCACCGGCGGCCAGCAGACCGCGGCGCAGGGCTTCGCGCCGGGTCGGCGGGGTCCGCTGCGCCAGCACGCCCAGATCGCTGCGCTGCTGCGCCGTCATCGAGCGCAGTGCCTGCAATAGCGCCGCATGCTCCTGCGCCGGCACCTGCGCCAGCAGCGGTTGCAGCATCGCGTAGTCTGCGCCGACGGCAGGTCCCAGCAGCCAGCCGCGGCGGTCACTGCGATCGAGCGCGTCGAACTGCGCCCGCCACGCCCGCTGCTGCTCCGCCGGCATCGATGCCAGTTGCGCGGCGGCGGCCTGGATGCGGACCTGCTCGTTCGGCGGCAATGAGCGCCAGGCCAGGTAGCGCTCGCGGCGGGCGTCGCGCTCGGAACGCGGCAAGGCGTCCCACGTGGCCGCGCGCCGGGAGTAATCCGCACGTTGCGGCGCCGGCCAGCTCTCCCATTGCTGCCATTGGCGCTGCAGTTGTGCATGCACCGCGGGCGGCAGTTTCGCCATGACGTCGCGCAGGTCAGGCGGCGCCGACCAGGCCGTGGCGACCGTCAGCAGCAGCGTCAGCGCCAGCAGGGCGCCAGGCAGGTGGCGACGGTCAGGGCGGCGCATCGGGCTGATCCTCGGTTTCGCTGCCGGTCTGCGGGCCGGCCGCCGGCGTGGGTGCGACGGCATCCGGCGGCGGCACGTCGCTGGGAGGGGTGGGCGCGGTCACGCCGGCCGCCTGCTGGGCGGCATACCAGCTGTGGAATTCGAGGTCGCGGGCGTCGGCCTCGCCCTGGGGGTCGGCCAGAAGGTCGAAGTCGCGGTGGGCGACCATGGCGGTTTCGGCGGAGTACCGCTCGGCCGGTTCATCGCCCTCGGGCAACGGCTCGACCCGCACGCGCTTGACGCCTGGCTCCAGGCCGAGCGCCCGCTCCCACGGCGCCAGCGAGCCGGGCCAGATGAAGGTCGCTGCCAGGGCCAGGGCGCATAACGCCAGCAGCACCCACAGGGCAGGCATCAGCCAGCGGGGCCGGGGGCGGGTCGCCGCCGCCGGAGCTTCCGACGGCGTGCGTGGGTGCGCACTGCCGCGCAACACTGCGTCGCGGGCGGCGCTCAGGCGTACCAGGCGGTCTGCGGGCAAGGTCTTGATGCGGCGGTGGATCTGTTCGCCCAGGCGCTGCCAGGAATCGGGGTCGGCGCGGCCGTCCTCGTAGTGCGGCAGCGCCCGCTGCAGAGCCAGGCGGAAGCTCGGCTGGCTGACGCCCAGCACGGCCGCGCCCTCGTCTTCCGACAACCCGGCGGCGACGCGCAGCAGCAACGCCGCGCGCGGGCCGCTGCCGAGCTCGCCAAGGCGGTCGGTGACATCGATCGGCAGTGCCACCGCAGTGCGGTTGCGCAAGCCGGGCTGGGCCAGCAGGAGGGCCCAGAAGCGCGTCGGCCAGGCGGGCATGGCCAGCGCCTCGGCTTCGAGGCGGAACTGGGCCATGGCCGCCGCCAGCGCGGCGTCGCCAAGGGCGGAATCGCCGGCCTGGAGCTCGGCCAGGACCGCGCCGCGGCGCTCGACGCCACGCAGAAACGCGGACAGCGCGGGGGGCGGAGCGGAGTTGTGGGAGGGGGAAGAAACGCTCATCGGGACTGCATCGCCATGCCCCGCATCATAGCGATGCCGTCATGCGACAAAACCGCTTGACAACGCGCTAACACGCGCTCCGCGAAGCAGGACGCGGCCCGCACCCAAAAAAGCGGTTGTGCACAGCAGTAATGCAATCGTCACGGCCGGACACCCGACCCGGCCATTCACCGGTGTGACAGCGATGTTTCACAGTCAACCATTTGATTTTAAACAGAATAACGGCGTTGGCACTTTTTTCACCAACGTGGCAATGAGGCCTGTTTTTGTGTAGTCGGACCCATCTGCCGACAGACCATGCACAGATTTATCCACAGGCGATGTGGATAAGGACTAATTGCCTTTTACTTCCATCACTTGCGTGACTTTTGTCACAGACCCGGAAGCAACACCCCGCAACTTTCGGACCCCGTCATGGGCGGCCCCGCGCCTCGGTAGACTGCGCCAATGCCCGATGCCTCCACGCCTGAATCGCCGGTCTGGCGACTGGCCCTGCCGCTGCCTTTGCCACGCCTGTTCGACTACCTCCCGCCAGAAGGCGAAGTGGCGAGCGCGGGCGATGTCGGCAGTCGTGTCCGGGTGCCGTTTGGCAGCCGCGAACTGGTCGGGGTGGTCGCCGAGGTCGGCGCCGCCGGCGATGACGCGCCCCAGCTCAAGCGGGCGCTGGCCCGGCTAGACCCGGAGCCGTTGTTCCACGGCGAGCTGCTGGAGTCACTGCGCTGGCTGGCGCGCTACACCCACTCCCCGCTCGGCGAGGTCCTGGCGACGGCACTGCCGGCGACGCTGCGCCGTGGCGACGCGCTCGCCGACACCCACGCCTGGGCCTGGCAGCTCACCGAAGCCGGACGGACCGCACGCGAGCGCCTGCGCGCCGGCAAGCCGCGGCGGCTGGCCGACCGCCTGGCCGATGGCGCCTGCGACGAGGGCACACTCGATGAGGTCGGCCTCGATGGCGGCCACGGCGAACCGGAGGAATGGCGCAGCGCCGCGCGCGCCCTGGCCAAGCGCGGGCTGGCCGAGCGCATCGCGGTGCCGGCGACGCCACGGGCACCGGCGCCGCGACCCGGACCGATCCTCAACACCGAGCAGCAGGCCGCCGTGGACGCCGTGCTGGCGGCCCGCGACGGCTTCGCCGCGCTACTGCTGGACGGCGTCACCGGCAGTGGCAAGACGGAGGTTTACCTGCACGCCATCGCCGATTGCCTGGCGCGGGGTCGCCAGGCGCTGGTGCTGGTCCCGGAGATCGGCCTGACCCCGCAGACGCTGGCGCGCTTCCGCGCCCGCCTTGGCGTGCCGGTGCATGCCCTCCACTCCGGCCTTGGCGACGCTGAGCGCGCCCGAACCTGGGCGGCGTTCTCCCGCGGCGAGGCGCGGGTGGTGGTCGGCACGCGCTCGGCGGTGTTCCTGCCGATGCCGGACGCCGGCCTGATCGTCATCGACGAGGAACACGACGGCAGCTTCAAGCAACTCGACGGCATCCGCTACCACGCCCGCGACTTCGCCCTGGTGCGCGGCAAGACGCTCGGCATCCCGGTGCTGCTGGGAAGCGCGACGCCGTCGCTGGAGACGCTGCGCAATGCCCAGACCGGCCGTTACACGCACCTGCGCCTGCGCGAGCGCGCCGGCGACGCGCAACCGCCAACGGTGCGCGTGTGCGACGTGCGCAAGCGCCCGCTCGAAGCCGGCCTCTCGCAGGAACTGCTGGACACGATCGGACGCGCCCTCGACGCCGACGGCCAGGTGCTGGTGTTCAAGAACCGGCGCGGCTACGCACCGGTGCTGCTGTGCCACGACTGCGGCTGGAGCGCGCAGTGCCAGCGCTGCAGCACTCCGACGACAAGCACGCCGATGACCGTCCACGCCGGCGGCCGTCGCCTGCAGTGCCACCACTGCGGTGCGCGCCGTCCCGTGCCCAATGCCTGCCCGGACTGTGGCGGCCTGGCGCTGCAGGCACAGGGCGCCGGCACGGAGCGGATCGAGGAAGCGCTCAGCGCAAGATTCCCCGACGTGCCGGTGCTGCGCATCGATCGCGGCACCACCCAGCATCGCGATGCACTGGAACAACACCTGGCCCGCTTCGGCACCCAACGCGGCATCCTCGTGGGCACGCAGATGCTGGCCAAGGGCCACGACCTGCCACAACTGACGCTGGTGGCAGTGGTCGGCATCGACGAAGGCCTGTTCTCGGCCGATTTCCGCGCGCCGGAGAAGCTCGCGCAGCTGCTGATCCAGGTCGCCGGTCGCGCCGGTCGCGCCGAACGCCGCGGCGAAGTGCTGCTGCAGACCCACCACCCCGGGCACCCGTTGCTCGCCACGCTGCTGATCGGCGGCTACGCCGCATTCGCCGAGGAGGAACTGGCGCAGCGCGAGGCCGCCGGCTTCCCGCCCTTTGCGCACCTGGCGATGCTGCGCGCCGAGGCCAAGCAGACCGAGGTCTGTGAGGGTTTCCTGCGGGCAGCGCGCACGATCGTGCAGGACACCGGCGCCGCGCTCGACGTGCACGGCCCCCTGCCGGCGCCGATGCCGCGCCGCGCCGGCTTCCAGCGCGCGCAGCTGCTGTTGTCGGCGCCGGACCGGCGCACGCTGCACTCGGCCCTCGACGCCGCGATGCCCGCCATCCATGCCTTGCCCGATGCGCGCAAGGTGCGCTGGTCGCTCGACGTCGACCCGGTTGATCTTTACTGAGCGCGCCGCGCTTCCGGCCACACCCACGCGGCGAACGCATACAGCGCCAGCGCGACCAGCAAGGTCGCCCGCAGCCCGAACGACATCGCCAGCAGCAACGCGAGAATGGCCGCAAGCACTGACGCGCATCCGTTGAGGCCCCACGCCCAGGGCACGAATCCCGGCGCGGTGCGTGCCAGTCGCGCCAGTCCCAGCGGAAACGGCATGCCCATCGCGAATGCCATCGGACCGATGCCGACCAGGCCGAGCAGCGCACGCGCCGATGGCGGCCACGACGCCGCGAGCGCCATCGCCATGAAGAACACCCCGAATTGCCACAGCAGCCCGAAGGCGATGGCATGCACCGACCAGCGGATGCGCAGCGTGATGTCGCGTGCCGACCTGTCGGTGTGCGCGAGCCAGCGCTGTGCCTGCAGGCTTCCCGCGCCGGCACACAACAGCACGCACGCCAGTCCCGCGTTGACGGCGAGCAGCGGATGCCCGACCAGCAATGTCAGCCGCGACAAGGTCGCGATCTCGACCAGGAGAAACGCCAGCCCCAGGGCGATGAAGAACGCCGCTGCCCGCGGCTTCGAAATATCAACGGCATCTCGCGGCAGTGCCCGCAGCGGCAGCAATACCAGCAGCAACGCCAGTGGCAGCGCCTGCACCAGCGCAGCTATCAACAGCAGATAGCCGGAGTCGAGCAGCACTGCGCTGCCCTCGCCGCGCAGTCGCCACAGTTCGGGCAGGCTGCGCCAGCGGAAGTACTGGCCGAAGTAGGGCCGATCGTCGCTGGCGGGCGTGATCATGAATTTGTAGTCGCCAATGAACGTCCTTGCCTGCGGCGAGAACATCGCCTGCACACCTTGCAGCAACCAGGGAGGATCGAGCACGTGCAGGTTGCGCGCAGGATCGGCCCGGACGCCAGGCAGGTGCACCGGATCGAAACCGCGCGCTTCGTTGAAACGCACCATCGCCGCGACTTCCGCCGGCGAGAATGGCCTTCGCGACACCAGCCACGTGCTGGCGTCCCAGTTGCGGATCGCCGCCACGTGCGCTTCTGGTGAAGTTGCACCTTCCGCGCGCAGCGCCTGCACGATCGTGGCCAGCAGTTTGAGTTCGTCGCGCGGTGGCTGCTTCGCCCAGCGGGTGACCACGATTGCGCCCGCCGGCGTCAGGCGCGCGAGATAGTCGCGCATCGCTTCGACCGTCATGGCGTACTGCTCGCTCGCCGATTGCACGCCGGCGCCGCCGCTCGCGAACGATTCGCCACCCGCGAGGACGATCAGGTCGTAGCGGGACCTGGCCGCGCGCACGAACGCGCGCGGTTCGGCCACGATCGCGTGCACGCGCCGATCGCGAAAGAGCTGGCCGGCGTAGCGGTCCTGGTCATCGCGCACGAGTGCGAGTCGCTGCGCGGACACCTCCACCGCATCCACGCGGCTGGCACCCAGGGCCAGCGCCTGCAGGACCTCCATCCCGCCACCGGCACCCAGCACCAGTACCGATCGCGGACTGCGCGCGCGGTACGGCAGCGCCGAGGTCATCGCGTCGAGCCAGTCACTGCGCGCAGCCGTACCGTCGTTGCGAACGATCACCGACAGACCATCGCCGTCGGTATACATGCCGCGCTGCGCCGGCGGTTCGCCGACAAAGGCCAGGCTCATCCCGGGGGCGTGCCGCAGCGGCACTTGAGGGCTGTCGAGCACGGCGATCCAGCCATGCGGCCCCCAGCGCTGAGAGATCACGCGGGCCTGCGGCAACAGCAGTGCCTTGCTCAGTCCCTTGAATTCATTCGGCCGCGGCGCCAGCAGCGATAAGGGCATGAGCATCACCAGCACGATCGCGACCAGCAACGCCGCGACGCGGTGACGTTGCGACCGCGCCACCAGCACCGCCGCCCAGGGGCCGCACAGCGCTGCCAGCAGCAGGCCACGTCCGGTGGGCAGGTAGCTGAGCCCGAGCGCCGCCGCTGCACCCACGCCGGCGCCGATGAGGTCGGCGCCGTACAGCGCCGGAATTCGCGTGCCGTGACGGGCGAATGCCAGCCCGAAGCAGCTAGCGGCGAAGAAGAACGGAACCGCCAGGACCAGGTAGAGGGCGCCCAACCAGAGCAGCTGGCTTGGATCCCAGACCAGCTCGAGGCCATTGAACGGAATCGCGCGGGCAGCCAGCAGCGCCAGCGCCGCGCTGGCCGAGAACGCCAGCGCACATCCAGCGAAGATGCGGTCGAACCGGGCCGCGAGTTGCTCGCCGCTGCGACCACGCAGCCACAGCGCCAGCAACGTCCCGCTCGCACCGTGCCCGAGCAGCGCCAGGCTGATGATCATCACGGCGAACGGATGCCAGTGTGCGATCGCCAGCCAGCGCATCAACAGCAACTGCCAGGCCAGCGCCGCCGCGGAGACCAGGGCGATCGCCAGCGACAGCCGCAGCACGTCTTTTGCTTCGCCGGTGGAGGCCGTTGGCATCGTCGCGACGCGAATCAATGCCCGCCCGTCAACGGCACGAAGCGCACCGGCAACACCTGTCGCGTGCGCGCCCTGCCCTGCGCGTCCTTCTCCACCAGCATCAGGGTCTGGGTGAAGAAGCTGCTGCCGACCGGGATTACCATGCGCCCACCCGGCTTGAGTTGGGCGAGCAACGGCGGCGGGATCGAGGCGGCCGCGGCGGTGACCACGATCGCATCGAACGGAGCCTGCTCCTTCCAGCCGTAGTAACCATCGCCCTTGCGGGTGGTGACATTGGAGTAGCGTTTCAGGCGCTTTGCCGCCTGTTCGGCCAGTGGCGCGATGATCTCGATCGAATGGACCTTCACGTCGAACTCGGCCAGCACGGCGGCCTGGTACCCCGAGCCCGTACCGACCTCGAGGATCTTCTGCCCCGCGCGTGGCCGCGCGAGTGTCGTCATCAGCGCGACGATGTACGGCTGCGAGATGGTCTGGCCGTAGCCGATCGCGAGCGGGCGGTTCTCGTAGGCGTGGTCGCGCTCGGCGGCGGGCACGTAGTCATGGCGAGGCACGCGCGCGAGGACGTCGAGCACGTCGCGGTCGATGCGCGCGGCCCTGCCCGCGTCACCACGCGACTCGGCCTCGAGCTCCGCGATCAGCGCGCGACGCGGCTGCGCATACGGGTCGAGCTGCTGCGCGTGGGCCATGCCGAAGCACATCGCCCCCAGCATGACGAAGCGCGTGAGTCCGGCGATGGTGGCACCGCCCTGCATGGCGGCGAGTCTAGTGTCGCGGGTGTTACCGCGCCGGCAAGGCTGCGCGGGCAGGCCTCAGCCCTTCTTCGCCGCCTTCGATCCGGCCCGCTGCTTGGGCCGGATCCACAGGATCTGGTTCTCGCGATTGACGTCGAACAGGCCGATGGCCTCGATCAGGTCGCTGAGCTTGCGGAAACCATAATTGCGCGGATCGAACGAGGCCTGGTTGCTGATCTGGTGGCCGACCTGGCCCAAGTGCGCCCAACCGTCATCGCCGCTGGCCGATTCCACTGCGCTGCGCAGCATCTGCAGCAGCCGGGTGTCGTCGCGCAGCTCCTTGGCGGAGCGTGGCTTGGTCGCGACCGCGGCGGCTTCCGCGCTCGGCTGCACCAGGGCTTCCAGGTAGGTGAACTTGGAGCACGCATTGACGAACGGCAGCGGCGTCTTCTTTTCGCCGAAGCCGTAGACCTTCACGCCATCCGTCAGCAGGCGCATCACCAGCGGGGTGAAGTCGGCGTCGCTGGAGACGATCGCGAAGCCGTCGAGGTTGCGCGCATAGAGCAGGTCCATGGCGTCGATGACCATGGCCATGTCGGAGGCGTTCTTGCCGCTGCTGTAGGCGAACTGCTGGATCGGGCGGATCGCGTATTCGTGCAGCGTCGACTCCCAACTCTTGAGGTGCGGGCTCTTCCAGTTGCCGTAAGCGCGGCGGACGTTGGCGACGCCGTGGCGGGCGACCTCGGCCAGGATCACGTCGATCTTCGCGGCCGGCGCGTTGTCGGCGTCGATCAGCAGGGCGATGCGGCGTTCGGGTTCGGCCATGACACGCTTCCAGGCGGGGTCCGGGCGAGCCTACCCCAGCCGGGCGGCGGCGGCATGACGATCATCGGCTCAAATGTTAGCGCTACCATGATTTAATCGGGGACAATGCTCCCGACACAGACCCAGCCGACACCATGACCAGCCAGCTCGAACAACTGCGCACCCTGTCCGCCGTGGTCGCCGACACCGGCGACATCGAGGCGATCGCCCGCTTTCATCCGCTCGATGCCACGACCAATCCGTCGCTGCTGCTCAAGGCCGCCTCGATCCCGGCCTACTCGCCGCTGATCGACTCGGCGCTCGCGCAGGCGCGCGGCTCCGATCTCGCCGATCGCGTGGCCGATGCGTCGGACGTGCTGGCGGTGACGATCGGTCTCGAGATCCTCAAGCTGATCCCGGGCCGGGTCTCGACCGAAGTCGACGCGCGCCTGAGCTTCGATACCGACGCCACGCTGGCCAAGGCACGCAAGCTGGTCGCGCTGTACGAGAAGGCCGGCATCGGCCGCGAGCGCCTGCTGATCAAGACCGCGTCGACCTGGGAAGGCATCCGCGCCGCCGAGCAGCTCGAACGCGAGGGCATCAACTGCAACCTGACCCTGCTGTTCTCGTTCGCCCAGGCCGTCGCCTGCGCCGAGGCCGGCGTGTTCCTGATCTCGCCCTTCGTCGGCCGCATCCTCGACTGGCACCTGGCCAACGGCGCCGACAAGCCGGCGACGCCGCAGGACGACCCGGGCGTGCAGTCCGTCACCCGCATCTGGCATCACTACAAGCGCCACGGCTTCGACACCGTGGTGATGGGCGCGAGCTTCCGCAATACCGGACAGGTGCTGGCACTGGCCGGCTGCGACCGCCTGACGATCTCGCCCGAATTGCTGGCCGAACTGGCCGCGGGCGAAGGCGGTGTGCCGCGTGCGCTGGTCGACACCGGTGACCGCGCGCCCGCGCCGGCAGCGCTCGACGAAGCGGCATTCCGCTGGCAGCACAACGAGGATGCAATGGCGAACGACAAGCTCGCCGATGGCATCCGCCGGTTTGCCGCCGATCAACGCAAGCTCGAGGCGTTGCTGGCCGAGCGGCTGCGCTGAGGGAACGTACCGCGACTTGAGACGTGACACCCCGGGTGCGGCCGTTGGCCTTACCCGGGCTACGTGCCGCATCGCGCGAGCGGCCTGGGCGGGGGTTGAGGCAAACTGGGCGCATGGATGCGACGACCCGTATGACGCCCGCCCACCGCCTGCGCAGCATTTTCAGCGGTTCGGTCGGCAACCTGGTGGAGTGGTACGACTGGTACGCCTACTCCGCGTTCGCCATCTACTTCGCGCCGCATTTCTTCCCCAAGGGCGATACCACCGCGCAGTTGCTGGACACCGCCGCGGTGTTCGCGGTCGGCTTCCTGATGCGCCCGGTCGGCGGCTGGCTGATGGGCCTGTACGCCGACCGCCATGGCCGCAAGGCAGCGCTGATGCTGTCGGTGCTGCTGATGTGCGCCGGCTCGCTGCTGATCGCGGTGGCGCCGGGCCATGAAAGGATCGGCCTGGCAGCGCCGGCCTTGCTGGTGTTTGCGCGGCTGCTGCAGGGGCTCAGCGTCGGCGGCGAATACGGCACATCGGCGACCTACCTGAGCGAGATGGCCGACGCGCGTCGCCGCGGCTTCTGGTCGAGCTTCCAGTACGTGACCCTGGTGATGGGCCAGCTGCTCGCGCTCGGCCTGCTGGTGCTGCTGCAACGGCTGCTGCTGACCGAGGAGCAGCTGCAAGACTGGGGCTGGCGCATCCCGTTCGTCGTCGGCGCGCTATGCGCGGTCACCGCCCTGTACCTTCGCCGCGGCATGCAGGAAACCGAGTCTTTCGCAGCGGCGCGCAGCCACGATCGCAACCGTCGTGGCAGCCTGCGCGTGCTGCTGCAACATCCGCGGGAAGTCCTGACCGTCATCGGCCTGACCATGGGCGGCACGCTCTCGTTCTATACCTTCACCACGTACCCGCAGAAGTTCCTGGTCAACACCGGCGGCTTCAGTAAGGCCGACGCGACACTCGTTTCAGCAGCATCGCTGTTGGTGTTCATGCTGCTGCAGCCGCTGGTGGGCGCGCTGTCGGACCGCACCGGCCGGCGTCCGATCCTGATCGCCTTTGGCGTGCTCGGTACGTTGTGCACCTACACCATCCTCAGCGGAATCGCGGCCGCCAGCAGCACGTGGAGCGCGTTCGCCTGGGTGATGACCGGGCTGGTCATCGTCAGTGGCTACACCTCGATCAACGCGGTGGTGAAGGCCGAGTTGTTCCCCGCGCACATCCGTGCGCTCGGCGTCGGCCTGCCGTACGCATTGACGGTGTCGCTGTTCGGCGGCACCGCCGAGTACCTGGCGCTGTGGTTCAAGAAGATCGGCCACGAGTCGTATTTCTACTGGTACGTGACCGCCTGCGTCGCGGTTTCGCTGGCGGTGTACGTGTGCATGCGCGACACCCGGGATCATTCGCGCATCGATCGCGACCACGACGATGTCGATGTCGATGTCGATGCGCAACAAGGAGCTGCGAAAGCATGAGTTCGAATCCAGCGCGTTCGCGCGTGGTGGTCGTCGGTGGTGGCTTCGCTGGCCTGTGGGCGACGCGGGCGTTGGCCGGCGACGATGTCGACATCACCCTGATCGATCGTCGCAACCACCATCTGTTCCAGCCATTGCTGTACCAGGTGGCCACCGCCGGACTGTCGTCGCCCGACATCGCCGCGCCACTGCGCCACATCCTGCGCGACCAGCGCAATGTCGAGATCCGCCTCGGCGAAGTCACCGGCATCGACGTGCAGGCGCGATCGGTGTCGCTCGCCAACGGCGACCAGTTGCCCTACGACTGCCTGCTGCTCGCCAGCGGCGCCACCCATGCCTACTTCGGCCACGACGAATGGAGCCGCGACGCGCCCGGGTTGAAGACGCTCGACGACGCGCTCGCGATCCGCCGCCGCCTGCTGCTGGCGTTCGAGCGGGCCGAGGCCTGCGATGACTCCGAAGAACGTGCGGTATGGCTGAGTTTCGCCGTGGTTGGCGGCGGCCCGACCGGCGTCGAACTCGCCGGCACGCTGGCCGAGATCGCCAGGCACACGCTCAACCGCGAGTTCCGCAACATCGATCCTTCGCAAGCGAGCGTTCGCCTGATCGAAGCCGGGCCGCGGGTGCTGTCGTCGTTCCCCGAGTCGTTGTCGGACAAGGCGCGGCGGCAACTGGAGAAGCTGGGCGTGGAGGTCGTCACCGGCACGCCGGTCAGCGCGATCGATGCGCGCGGATTCTCGTTGGGCGGGCAGTTCGTGCCGGCGCGCACCGTGCTGTGGGCGGCCGGGGTCGCCGCATCGCCGCTGGGCGCCCTGCTCGGCGTCGAGCGCGATCGCGCCGGGCGCGTGGCCGTCGCGGCTGACCTGAGCGTGCCGGGGCATCCGGAGATATTCGTCGCCGGCGACCTGGCCAGCGTCGTCCAGGACGGCAAGCCGGTGCCGGGTGTGGCACCGGCGGCGAAGCAGATGGGCGCGCATGTCGCCACGGCGATCCGCGCGCGGCTGTCGGGCAAGCCTGCGCCCGCGTTCCGCTATCGCGACTTCGGCAACCTCGCCACGATCGGGCGCATGGCCGCCGTGGTCGACCTGCATGGCTTCAAGCTGTCAGGGCTGCTGGCGTGGTGGTTCTGGCTGGCCGCGCACGTGTTCTTCCTGATCGGCTTCCGCAACCGGATCATCGTGCTGATCAACTGGGCCTGGTCGTACTGGAGCTACCAGCGACACGCCCGGATCATCCTGGGGCAGGACAAGACGTAGCCCGGGTAAGGCCGGAGGCCGCACCCGGGGTTGCGTGTCGGGGTCCGGGTTGCGTGTCGTTGTCCCGGGTGCGCTTTGCTTACCCGGGCTACAAAAAAACGGCCCGGTTTCCCGGGCCGCTTCTGTTACTGCTGCCAGCCGCGCTTACGCCGCGAACAGCGCGCGCATCTTCTTGAGCGCGTTGGCTTCGATCTGGCGGATGCGCTCGGCGCTGACGCCGTACTCGTCGGCCAGTTCCTGCAGCGTGATCTTGCTTTCGTCGTCGAGCCAGCGGCGCTTGATGATGTCGCGCGAACGCGCGTCGAGTTCCGACAGGCCTTCGCGCAGCAGCGCCAGGTGACCGTCTTCCTCGTCTTCACGCTCGTAGGTCTGCGACGGATCCTCGCCAGCGGCACGCAGGTACGCGACCGGCGACGGCGGTGCACCATCGTCGTCCTCGTCCGGCGCGTCGAAGCCGATGTCACGGCCCGACAGGCGCGATTCCATCTCCAGCACTTCGCGCTCGGAAACATTGAGGTCACGCGCGACCGCACGGACTTCCTCGGCGTTCATCCAGCCCAGGCGGGTCTTGGACTTGCGCAGGTTGAAGAACAGCTTGCGCTGCGCCTTGGTCGTGGCGACCTTGACGATGCGCCAGTTCTTGAGGATGAACTCGTGCATCTCGGCACGGATCCAGTGCACGGCGAACGACACCAGGCGCACGCCCTGGTCGGGGTCGAAGCGCTTGACCGCCTTCATCAGGCCGATGTTGCCTTCCTGGATGAGGTCGCCGATCTGCAGGCCGTAGCCGTTGTAGCCACGGGCAACGTGCACGACGAAGCGCAGGTGCGAGTGCACCAGCTCACGGGCGGCATCGAGGTCCTCGCCTTCGCGGAAGCGGCGGGCCAGCGCCTGCTCGTCCTCGACGGTCAGCACCGGGATGCGGTGCACCGCGTTGACGTAGGCGTCCAGCGAACCGAGCGCGCTCGGGACCGGAATGTTGTTGGCGACCAGTGCAGTAGACAGGCCGCTGCTGTTGGAAAGGCTGTTCGTGGTCATGGCAGGCATCTTAGCAGTCGGGTTGTAGGACTGCTAAAGGCCCTGGAAGTTCCGCACTGTTGCAGCAGTGCAACAATGGAACCATTCAGCTTGGGGACCGCGCCGGAGCCGGGGTCAGATGGCGAGTTGGGCCCGGGGCGGCAATGACCAGTCGATTCCGGCCTGGCCGCGCCGCTGCAGGTACTCGTTGGCCGCCGAGAAATGCCCACAGCCGAGGAACCCGCGGTGGGCCGACAGCGGCGAGGGATGGGGCGCGCGCAGGACCCGGTGCCGGCGCGAATCGATCACCTTTCCCTTGGCCTGGGCATAGCTGCCCCAGAGCAGGAACACCAGGCCTTCGCGCTCGCGGTTGAGGGTGTCGACGACGTGGTCGGTGAAGCCTTCCCAGCCCTTGCCCTGGTGCGCGCCGGCGCGACCCTCCTCCACCGTCAGGACCGCGTTGAGCAGGAGCACGCCGCGTCGGGCCCAGGGCAGCAGGCAGCCGTGGTCGGGCCGCGCCACGCCGAGGTCGCGCTCGATCTCCTTGAAGATGTTGAGCAGCGACGGCGGCACTGGCACGCCGGGCAGTACCGAGAAGCACAGGCCGTGGGCCTGGCCGTGGCCGTGGTAGGGGTCCTGGCCGAGGACGACGACCTTGGCGTCATCGAACGGCGTCGCGTCGAAGGCAGCGAAGATGTTCGGACCGGGCGGGTAGACATTGACGCCGGCCGCCTTGCGATCGCGCAGGAATCCCGACAGCGCCTGCATGTCGGGGCGTTGCAGGTAGTCGCCGATCCGTTCCTTCCAGGACGGCTCCAGGCTGACGGCGCGCTCGCCGCAGTCGTTCATGCGTCCAGTGCCGCCTGCTCCGGCAGTCGCGACAGGCGCAGCTGGAACAGCGTCTTGGTGATCAGCAGGCGTTCTTCGATCGGCTTGAGGACCAGGTCGTTGGCGCCAGCGCGAAGCAGCGCGCTCTGGTTGTGGGCATTGGCGTCGCCGGTCATCACCAGCACCGGCAGGCGGCGCTTGCCGTGGCCGAAGTCCTGGCGCAGGCGCTCGAGCAGGTCGTTGCCGCTGAGCGCGCCCTTCAGATAGACGTCGGTCAGCACCAGGTCGGCGCCGATGTCGTCCTCGCCGCGGCGTGTTTCGAGGAACTCCAGCGCCTCTTCGACACCGATGAAGTGCAGCACGCTCAGGCCGGCGCGTTCGAGCATGCGCTTGGTCGCCAGGGCGACGACCTTGCTGTCCTCGACATACAGCACGCGCGCGCCGGTGATCGGCTGCGGCTGCACGTAGCCACGGATGAAGGCCGCCAGGGCGGTGTGGCCCAGCGCCTTGTCGAAGTAGTCGGTGACGTCTTCGGTGAAGCTGCGCGATTCCAGGTGCGACTGCGCGTCACCGGAGACGACGATCACCGGCACGTAGGCCTGGCCGGCCGACTCGCGCACCGCACGGGCCAGGGCGATGCCATCGCCATCGGGCAGCACCAGCGACGTGGTGACCAGGTCGACCGCGCCCTCGGCGAGCGCGGCGCGTGCCTCGGCGATGCCGGCACAGGGCACGACCACCGCGTCGGCGAGCTCACGCGTGAGCACGTCGCCGATCAGCTTGCGCACCAGTTTGGAACCGTCCACGACCATGATCCGCGGCGCGGCAGTGGCGAGGTGGCGAAGATCGTGGGAGGACATGCCTGGATCGCTTACGAAATGGGCCGGGTCTGGCGCAGGTAATGACCGGTAACGAGACCGGCGCCGATCCAGCCGAGCAGGCCGGACCCGAAAACGATGGCGATCGCCTGCCGCAGGTCGAAGCCCTGCAGGGCAAAGCTGCTGCCGTAGCTGCGGGCGAGGTCGGCCAGCGGTGCGCGCAGCGACACGTCGGCCGCGGTCAGCAGCGCCAGGGCAATCGCGCCGGCGACCAGGCCGTAGCTCAGACCCAGATAGAGGAACGGCCGGCGAATGAAGCCGTCCGTCGCGCCCAGCTGCTGCAGCACGGCGATTTCCTCGCGCCGCGACTGGATGTCCAGGCGCACGGTATTGCCGACCACCAGCAGCGCACCCAGGCCGAGCAGCATCGCCAGCACCCAGGCCAGGCGGATGCCGAAGCGCAGCCAGCTGTCGAGGCGTTCGCGCCAGCCGGCGTCGTGCTGGACGACGTCAACCTCGGGCAGGTTGGCCAGCGAGCCGGCGAGCAACGCCTCGTCACCCTTCGGGCTGACGATCAGCACGCTCGGCAACGGATTGGCGCTGTCCTCGGACGACGCGACTGCGGAGATCGCTTCGCCCAGGCCGCTGCGCTCGCGCAGTTCCTGCATGCCCTGCTCGGGCGTGCGCAGTTCGAGTGAGGCGACGTCGGCACGTCCACGCAGTTCGTCGGCGAGGGCACGGGCACGGTCGAGGGTGATTGCGGGCTTGAGGAACAGGCTGATCTGACGCGCCTGCTGGACCGATCCGGTGAAGCGCTCGATGTTGCCCAGCGCCGCCCACAGCCCCAGCGGCAGGGTGATCGCCACCGCCATCACGCCGATGGTCAGGGCGGTGGCCCAGGGCTTGTGCAACATCCGGCCCAGGCTGGCGACGAGACTGTATAGATGGTGGTCGAACCAGGTGCCCAGGCGCGAACGCGGCGGTTGCACGCGGACGGTGGCGGTCGGCTTCGACGCTTCCTGCGACGCGCTCACTGGGCCAGGTCCTGCGGCGAGATGTCGTCGACCAGGCGACCCTGGTTGAGCACCAGCACCCGCTTCTTCATGCGCTTGACCAATGCCAGGTCGTGGCTGGCGACCAGCACGCTGGTGCCGCGCTCGGGCAGCGATTCGAACAGCGCCATGATCTCCGCCGAGAGGGTCGGATCGAGGTTGCCGGTCGGTTCGTCGGCAACCAGCAGTCGCGGTTCGCCGACGATGGCGCGGGCGATGCCCACCCGCTGCTGCTCGCCGGCCGACAGTTGCGTCGGCAGGGCATTGGCGCGCGCGCCCAGGCCAACCTTGTCGAGAACGCTGCGCACGCGCTTGCCGATGTCGCCGCGACGCAGCCCACGCAGGATCAGCGGCAGGGCGACGTTGTCGGCAACGCTGCGGTCGGCGAGCAGGCGGTGGTCCTGGAAGACCACGCCGACTTCGCGCCGGTGCAGGGCGATGCGGCGGCCGCGGACCTTGAGCAGGTTGCGATCCCCGAACAGCACCGCGCCACGGCTGGGCCGCTCGGACAGATGGATGAGTTTGAGCAGGGTGCTCTTGCCGGCACCGGAGTGGCCAGTCACGAACAGCATCTCGCCCGGCGCCACGTCGAAGCTGACTTCGCTCAGCGCATCGTGGCCGCCGCTGTATCGC
>DATDBK010000151.1:0-5919 GCA_036524935.1 Lysobacter sp.
TGGCCGAGCACGTAGCGCGCGACCACCATGTGGAAACTGTTGGAACCCATGTCGACGGCGGCCAGCAGGTCACCGTCGGCGAGCGGCAGTTTGCTGGTGGGGAAGGCGTCGCTCATCGGCACATGATCCCCGTTAAGGTACCGCCGCGTCCATCCTTGACCGCACGGGCATGGCTCAGGCCGAGATCTTGGCCATCAACCAGGACTGCGCGGAGTGTGCGGGCGCGCCTTCAGCGGGCGTCACGCGCAGGTACTCGCCATCGGTCTGGAGCTCCCAGGCGTTGCAGTTGTCCTCGAGGTAGTTCTGCAGCGCCTCGTCGTAGACGCGGCTGGCCAGGTCCGGGGCAAGCACCGGGAAGCCGGTCTCGATCCGTCGCAGCAGGTTGCGTTCCAGCCAGTCGGCGCTGGAGCAGAACAGGTCCGGCGCGCCATCGTTGGCGAACCAGTACACACGGTGGTGCTCGAGGAAGCGGCCCACGATCGAGCGCACGCGGATGTTCTCCGAGATGCCTGGCATGCCAGGGCGCACGGTGCACGCGCCGCGCACGATCAGGTCGATCTGCACGCCGGCCTGGGAAGCCAGGTACAGCGCCCGCACCACCTGAGGCTCGTTGAGCGCGTTCATCTTGGCGATGATCCGCGCCGGCTTGCCGGCCTTGGCGTGGCGGGTCTCGCGGTCGATGCGCTTGAGCACGCCGGCATGAAGGGTGAAGGGCGACTGCAGCAGGCGCTTGAGCTTGACCGTCGGCGCCAGGCCCGACAGCTGCTGGAAGATCATGTGGACGTCGGCGCCAATGTCCGGGTCGGCGGTGAGCAGGCCGAAGTCGGTGTAACCGCGCGCGGTACCGCTGTGGTAGTTGCCGGTGCCCATGTGCACGTAGCGGCGCAGCTTGCGGCCTTCGCGGCGCACGATCAGCATCATCTTGGCGTGGGTCTTGTAGCCGACCACGCCGTACACAACCTGCACGCCGGCGTCCTGCAGGCGGTCGGCCAGGCCGAGGTTGGCTTCTTCGTCGAAGCGCGCGCGCAACTCCACCACCACTGTGACGTCCTTGCCGTTGCGTGCGGCCTGGACCAGGCTGTCGACGATCATCGAGTCCTTGCCGGTACGGTAGAGCGTCTGCTTGATCGCCAGCACGTTCGGATCTTCCGAGGCCTGCCTCAGCAGCTCCAGCACCGGCGTGAAGGCCTCGAACGGATGGTGCAGGAGGACGTCGCCCTCCGACACCTTCTCGAACATCGACTCGATGCCCGGCAGCTGGCGCGGCTGGAACGGCGGGAACTTCAACTCCGGTCGCTGCACCAGGTCGTAGACCTGGATCACGCGGTTGAGGTTGACCGGGCCGTTGATGCGGTAGACCGCGTTCTCGGTCAGGTCGAAGTTCTCCAGCAGCGTGCGCACGATGTCGTCCGGGCACTGCTCGGCGATCTCCAGCCGCACCGCGCGCAGATAGCCGCGACCGACCAGCTCGTCGCGCAGCGCCAGCGCGAGGTTCTCGACCTCGTCCTCGTCGACGATCAGCTCGGAGTTGCGGGTCACGCGGAACTGATACGCGCCCTTGACCTGCATCCCCGGGAACATCTCGTCGACAAAAGCCGACAGCACCGCCGACAGGAACACGAAATCGTGCTTGCCGCCGCTGACGTCCTCCGGGATCTGGATGATGCGCGGCAACGAACGCGGCGCGCGCACGATCGCCAGGTGGCCTTCGCGGCCGAACGCGTCCTTGCCCTTGAGCACGACGACGATGTTGAGCGACTTGTTGAGGATCTTCGGGAACGGGTGCGCCGGATCGAGCCCCAGCGGCGACAGCACCGGCATGATCTCGTCACGGAAGTAATCACGCAGCCAGCGCGCCTGGTTCTCGTCCCACGCATCGCGGCCGAGCACGCGCACGCCGGCATCCCACAACGCCGGGCGCAGCACCTGGTTCCAGCACTCGTACTGCGATTGCACCAGCAGCGCGGCGCGATCATGGATCTTTGCCAGCACCGTCGCCGGCGACAGGCCATCGGCGCCGGTGGCGATGCCCAGGTCCTGGGCATGGCGCAGGGTGCCGGCGCGGATCTCGAAGAACTCATCGAGGTTGGTGCAGGAAATGCACAGGTACTTCAGGCGCTCCAGCAACGGCACCGACGTGTCTTCGGCCTGGGCCAGCACGCGGAAGTTGAAATCCAGCTGCGACAGCTCGCGGTTGAAGTACAGGCCCGGGTCGCGGAGCGGATCGGATTCGAGCGGCGTCTCTACTGCGGCGTTCATGGCAATGCCTCGAAGGACAGCGCGAGGTCTTCGCGCGGGCGCACGCGTTCGGCGCCGAAATGACAGGAGAACGTACTGCCGCGACCGACTTCGCTGCTGATCTCCAGTCGCGCCTGGTGCAGGTTCAGCACATGCTTGACGATCGACAGCCCCAGCCCGGTGCCACCGCTTTCACGCGAGCGGCTGGTGGAGACGCGGTAGAAGCGCTCGGTGATGCGCGGCAGGTGCGCGGCGGGGATGCCGTAACCACTGTCGACCACTTCCAGCACCGCACCCTTGCCCTCGGGACGGGTCTCTTCTGGTCGAAACCGGATGCGGATGGTGCCGCCGGCCGGCGTGTAACGGATCGCGTTGCCGACCAGGTTGGAGAATGCGCTGTGCAGCTCCTTGTTGGAACCCCACAGGTCGACCACCGCCGCGTCTTCGACCACGATGTCGTGGCGGCCCTGGCTGAGCGCGACCGCCTCGCGCCGCAGCGTGGTCAGCATCGGCGACATCGCCACGATCTCCTCGGCCGGCAGGCTGTCCTGCGACTCCAGCCGCGACAACATCAGCAGGTCCTCGACCAGCTGGGTCATCCGCTGCGACTGGCGCTGCATCTCGGCCAGCATCGGTGCCCAGTCGGGGTGCTCGGCCGGGTCGAGCATGTCGAGGTAGCCGTGGACGACGGTCAGCGGCGTGCGCAGTTCATGCGAGACATTGGCGACGAAATCGCGCCGCATCTGCTCCAGCTGCAATAGGCGGCTGACGTCGCGCGCGACCAGCAGCCACAGATCATCCGAGTACGGAATCAGGCGCAGGCTGAGCGTCGCCGCCGGATTCCACGGCGAGGTCACTTCCAGGGTCTCGGCGTTGCGCCCGGCAGCCAGCCAGTGCGACAGCTGCAACGGCTGCAGCCGTTGCGCGACCGGGCCACCGATGTCGCGCGGGTACTTCAGCTGCAACAGGCCGATCGCGGCCTCGTTGAACCACTGGATGCGCTGGCTGTTGCGCTCGACCACTACGATTGCGTCTGGCAGTGCGGCGGCCGCGGCGCGGTAGGCGCGCAGCATGTCGATCAGGCGCTTCTTGCGGCCGCGCATC
Organism: Lysobacter sp.; assembly: GCA_036524935.1. Taxonomy (GTDB): domain Bacteria; phylum Pseudomonadota; class Gammaproteobacteria; order Xanthomonadales; family Xanthomonadaceae; genus Lysobacter_J. The sequence goes on from DATDBK010000151.1 coordinate 3,343, forward strand.
TCCGACTGGCTGCGGTGGAGCAGGCGATCGAGTTCGTTCCAGATGCCTTCGCCCAGTGGCGGGGTCAGGCGCTGCCGCGCCGTCAGCCGGACCAGCACGCTGCGCAGGCGCCAGTAGTGCCAGGCGACCACGCCCAGCGCGGCCAGCGTGATGACGGGCCAGGGCCGCCCGATCGCCAGTCCGACCACGGCAGCGAGGGCCAGGATCAGGGCGAGTTGGCCGAGGGTGCGGAACCAGGCGGAGCGGGCGCGGGGCGGCATGGCCGTCGATCAACTATCCATGAGGTGAGGTACGACTTCCTGAGCGTAGCGAGCGGCCTGCCTGGCCGCCAGCAGGTCGCCAGGGGAATGGTCACTGTGTCGCGAATGAAGGCCCGGATGGGGGCCCGTTCGCCGGCCGCGCGCGGATGGCGCCGGCCGCGGCTGCTTCATGCCGCCAGCGAGGCGGAGAAGCGGTAGCCGGCGCCGCGCACGGTTTGCACCATGCCGTCCAGCCGATGCGGTTCGAGCGTCTTGCGCAGGCGCCGGATGTGCACGTCGACGGTGCGCTCTTCCACGTACACGCTGCCGCCCCAGACATGATCGAGCAGTTGTGTGCGGGTGTAGACACGCTCGGGGTGGGTCATGAAGAAATGCAGCAGGCGGTATTCGGTCGGGCCGATCTGCACCGGCTGGTCGGTGCCTTCGGCCTGGGCGAACACGCGGTGCGCGGCACCGTCGATGCGCAGCGGGCCGATGCCGACGCTGCCGTCCTCGTCGTCCTCGCGAGAGCGGCGCAGCACGGCGCGGATCCGCGCCAGCAGCTCGCGCGCCGAAAAAGGCTTGACCACGTAGTCGTCGACACCGGCCTCGAGACCGCCGACGCGGTCGTTTTCCTCGCCGCGCGCGGTCAGCATGATGATCGGGATCTCGCGGGTGAGCTGTTCCTTGCGCCAGCGCCGGGCCAGTTCCAGGCCGCTGGTGCCGGGCAGCATCCAGTCGAGCAGGATCAGGTCGGGGACGCGGTCGGCGATGGCGGCCTGCGCCTCGCGGGCATCGCCGGCATGCACCGGTTCGTATTCGCCCTTGCGCAAGGCAAAGGACACCATGTCGCGGATGGCGGGTTCGTCTTCGACTATCAGGATGCGCTTCTGCACACGGTCACCGGGGGATGGACTGAAGGGGCCCCAATCGCGGGGGCCTTGGGAAGCCGCGTCAGTACACTACCGTTTTGTGACGATGGCATGACATGGTCATGGGCAGCCGCGCTGCCGCTCGCCGGGCGCCTTACTGGCGGCGCAGGTCCTCGTCTCGGATGCCCTGGCGCTTGAGCTCGAGCACGGTCGGCGTGATCGCCGCGATCCGTGACTCGATCCGGGCGCGGGCGTAGTAATCCAGATCGCCGCGGCGCTTGAGCGTGTTGAGTTGGACCAGCGCCTGCTCGGGACGGCCATTCAGGTAGGCAGCCTCGGCATAGGCCTCGCCGGCCCGGATCGGGTCGCCGCCGATTTCGCAGGCACGGGCGAACGTGCGCTGGAAGATCGCGTCGTTGCCGGAGCTTCCCAGCAGCGGCCGCAGGATCGCCTGGGCGCGCTTGCCGGCTACGGCGGTGTTGCGCTCGGACAAGACCTCGGCGTAGGTCAGCACGACCGCGCGGTTGTTCGGGGTCTGCCGCAGCAGCGCTTCGAAGCGGGTGTCGGCCGCGGCGGCCTTGCCACTGCGCGCTTCGGCCTCGCCCATCGCCATGTTCAGCCACATGTCGCCCGGACGCGCCTGCAGCAGCTCAGCCAGGGTGGTCGCCGCGGCGCTGGCCTGGTTGGCGCGGAGCCGGGCCAAGGCCTGGCCATAGAGTTGCGCCTCGGTGAACTTCTTGCCGCCGGCGAGGCGCTCGTACTCGCGCAGGGCATCGCCGGGCGAGTCGGCGCTGAGCACGCGCAGTCGCTCGCGCGCAAATTCGAAACGCCCGGTGCCGCCGCTCTGCGCTGCGGCGCTGAGCTGGCCGCCCACGTCCAGGTTCGGCGGCAGCAACGGGTTGCTGCTGTTGTCGAGGGAGTACTGCGGCTGCGCGGTGCTTTCGCTGCGGCACTGCGGCGGGCCGTCCGGGTCGCGCACGCAGACCTCGGAGGTGCCGCCCTGCTCGCGTTTGATCCGCGCCGCCCGCTCCTTGGCCTCGGTGATACGGGTGATCGTGACCGGGTGGGTCATCAGCCAGTCCGGCGATTCGCCCCAGTAGTTGGCGCCGTTGCTGCGCGAGCGCGCCTGCAGGGTCGAGAAGAAATCCGCCATCGCCTCAGGGTCGTAGTGGCTGCGGGCGAGGGTCTGGATGCCGAGACGGTCGGCTTCGGATTCGTTGGATCGGGTGTAGTCGATCTGGCGCTGCTGCATCAGGCCCATGGCGCTGGCCATCGCCGCCTGTGCGGCGTCGTCGTCGGAATTGCCGCCGGCGGCCTGGGCGGCAACGATCGCGCCGAGCATCGCCAGCAGGATCGGCAGCTGGTCGCGCTGGGCGCGTTCGGCGCCGCGCAGCACGTGCTGCTGGGTGACGTGGGCGATTTCGTGCGACATCACGCCGGCGACCTCGTCCTCGCGCTCGGCCGCC
>DATDBK010000152.1:0-65216 GCA_036524935.1 Lysobacter sp.
GGGACTCATAATCCCTTGGTTCCAGGTTCGAATCCTGGTGGGCCCATATCTGATGGTTGCTTCCGACACGTGCTGTTCTTGACGCCATAGGTTGGCCATTCGGCCTGCTGGCTGCCCAGGCGCCTTCACTCGGCAATGTCACCCGGTCTGTGGGAAGTTCCGTGTCCGCCTTCGACTCAAAGCGGTCATTCGGTCTGGGGCTTATAACCGCATCTCTCGGCGTCAACTCCAAAATACTTATGCGCAAAGCATTGAAGGTCTTCATCTGGATAGCCGGCACTTGCCTTGCGCTTGCGCTGGTTTCCGTCATTGGCCTTTGGACCATGCTCGACTCCGCGTGCGCCAACGACGTGCTCGCCGAGTTGCCGTCACCGGACGGGAAGAACAAGGCGTTGGTGTTTCAGCGCGACTGCGGCGCTACAACTGGCTACAGCACGCAGGTTTCGGTGCTGCGATCGGAACAAGCGCTTGGTGGCGACTCCGGCAACGTGTTTGTTGGGGATACGAATCATGGGGCTGCGCCATCGGATCCCGGGGGCGGCCCGTCGCTGCAAGTACATTGGGTTGGGCCAGAAGCATTGGTTGTATCGCATCACCCGGCGGTGCGTGTATTCGCCGCCGAGCCGGAGTCTGGCAGCGTACGCATCACGTACCGCGTTTCTGAGTAGCCTGGGGCAAGCGAACGACCGCTCCTGGCCGCTAGCGGACATTGAACTCGCCATGTCGAGATCGGGCAACTGCTGTTTGTCGCCACCGTGCTAGCGGTGATGGCCGGAGCGCGACGGATCCAATTGCCGCAGGGCGATTGGAGCTGGAGGTTGCCTGTGTATGCGATAGGCACGGTCGCGTCCTGGTGGACGCTCGATCTGCCGGTTTCTGAAGGGGGCGACCACCATGAACGTGGATCAGGTACCAATCTGGGTATTGCTCATCGGCACGGTCCTGCTGGTGATGCTGTTCATCGAGGTGGGCTTCCGGCTTGGAAACCACGACGCTTCATGCCATCACCCTCCAAGCCAATAGATGTGGCGATCACGACGTTCGCGTGCATGAGGGGGATCAACTTGCTTCGCTCTGAGCTTGTACCGTATCTCATCGAGCACGTACCAGCACGGTCCTACGTGTCGCTCGCTTCACGTCCACCGTGATCTCCTCATCGCCTGTCGCGGCCCACCAAGCGGCCCATGGGAAGGAGACACGGACATGAACAGCCGCTGGGAACTGGTCGCGGTGATATCCATCGGTGTACTCATCTGCACGGCGAACGTGCAGGCGCGCAAACGGCCCGCTGTCTCGGATGAGGCGGCGGACGCGGCGCAGGATATCGGAGCGGCACTGCGGGGTCTTCGCGGTTATCAGGTCGATCTCAAGGGCTCGACGCGAGCCTCGATTGGCGGTGGCAACTATCGGGACTTTGACGGTGACGTGCACTACGTCGTGCGGCCGCCCGACCGTCTCACGGCCAGGATCGCGGGCAAGGGACTCAATCGCCAGGTCTTTTACGACGGTCAGACCATCACGGTGTTCGCCCCGGCTCAAATGAAGTACGCCCGCGTAGAGGCGCCCGGCGACATTGCCACGTTGCGGGAGCAGCTCAAGGCCAGGAAAGGCCTGGAGTTGCCTGTAGCAGACCTCTTTGCGTGGGGCACGCCCGGTGACCCCATGTCCAGTCCTTCCAAGGGCACCTATGCCGGGACCGCGCTCATTGCGGGGCAACCATGTCGACACTACTCGTACAGGCAAGCGGCGATCGCATGGGAAGTATGGGCCGACGAGGCGGATCTACCGTGCAAGCTCGTTCTGGTCGACGAGGCCGATCCCGGTCTTCCAGGCTACGTGGCGGAGTTCACCTGGCACACGACAGCGCCGGCCGATGATGTGTTCGTGTTCACGCCGCCCGCCGGCGCCACGTTGGTGGACATCTCGCAGATCTCCGGGACCGACACGGCACCCTGAGCCACGAAGCGCAGCGCGATACCTGCTGCGGCCGCAGCAGGATGTTGATGCTGGGAGCCTGTTGGCTTACGGCGCTGACCGGAGTTGCTCCTATAATCCCCCCTCTCCGATCGGAGTGAGCGCGATGGCCGGCAATACGCCAGGGAAGTCGACGAAGGTGACGAAGAAGGCGGCCAGCAAGCCGGCCACGGACAAGCCGGTCCTGCTTTCCGGCGGCAACCCGCAGATCGCCATGGGTTACGGCGACGCGCCCGTGCAGGCCTACATCGCCGCGATGCCGGGCTGGAAGCGCGAGGCCGGCCGCAAACTCGACGCCATCATCGAGCGCACGATTCCCCACGTGTACAAGGCCGTGAAGTGGAACTCGCCGTTTTATGGAATCCAAGGCGAGGGATGGTTCCTCAGCTTCCACACCTACGATCGCTACATCAAGGTCGCCTTCTTCCGCGGCACATCCCTGCGGCCTGTTCCCGAGGTCGAGTCGAAGAGCCAGGACACCCGCTACCACCATGTCCATGAGCACGACGAAATCGACGAAGCGCAGTTCGCCGACTGGGTGAAGCAGGCCAGCCAGTTGCCGGGCGAGCGCATGTAATCCGCACATCACCTCAAGGAGCGAAACCCCCATGAAGAGCGGTTCGAACGAAGTGAAGGAAGGATCGGTCTCCGAACAGATCGAGGCGCAGATCCGCGAGCTGGGCGACTGGCGCGGCAAGACGCTCGCCAAGGTCCGCGCGATCGTGAAGGCTGCCGATCCCGAAGTGGTCGAGGAGCTCAAGTGGCGGGGCGTGCCGACCTGGTCGCACGACGGCATCATCTGCACCGGCGAGACGTACAAGACCGCCGTGAAGATGACCTTCGCCAAGGGCGCATCGCTGGATGACCCATCGAGTCTGTTCAACTCCAGCCTCGACGGCAATACCCGGCGCGCCATCGATATCCATGAGGGCGACGAGATCGACGAGAAGGCACTGAAGGCCCTCATCCGTGCCGCCGTGGCCCTCAACCAGAGCAAGAGCAAGGTCAAGGCGAAGAAGTGACGCGCACCAGGCGATGGCGCCGGAGTGAGCAGGCGCAGTAGCCTGTCGCGATGGACTCCCTGATTGCCGCCGCCGGACGCGCGCTGGTCGCCGGCGACGCGCTCGGCGCGCTCAAGCACGTCGCGTTGCGAAACGACCCGCCCGCGCTCGCCCTGCGTGGCATCGCGATGGCCCAGCTTGGCGACTATCCGCGCGCCCGCGACCTGCTGCGCCGCGCCGCGCGCGCATTCGGCGCGCGTGAGGAACTGGCCCGTGCACGCTGCCTCGTCGCCGAAGCCGAGGTGGCCCTCGCGATGCGCGACCTCGGCGGTTCACCGCGGCCGCTTGCCGCGGCAGCAGCCGCGCTCAATGCACGAGGCGATCGTGCCAATGCCCTGCAGGCACGACTGATTGCCGCGCGTCGGCTGCTTCTGCTCGGTCGTCTCGATGAAGCGGCCGCCTCGCTGGAACCGCTCGATGCGCACGGCCTGCCACCGTCGCTGGCTGCGGTGACCGAACTGGCGAAGGCCGAAGTGGCATTGCGTTCGTTGCGCACGGCGGAGGCGAGGGACGCGCTCGATCGTGCCCTCGATGCGGCCGGACGCGCCGCAGTGCCCGCGCTGATCGCCGAAGCGAACGAGGCCCGCGCAGCGTTCGATCGCTCTGCCGCACGCCGGATCCACGCAGGCCACGAGGAGCCGCTCCGTCTGGCCGAGGTCGAAGAACTGCTTGCATCGGGAACCGTCGTGGTCGATGCCTGCCGCCGCGGATTGCGCGCCGGCGGCCACTGGCAACCGCTTGCCCGGCGGCCGGTGTTGTTTGCGCTGTTGCGTGCACTGGCCGAGGGCTGGCCCGGTGACGTCGACCGCAACGTCCTCATCGCGCGCGTGTTCCGCACGCGGCATCCCGACGAGACGCACCGCGCACGCCTGCGCGTCGAGATCGGTCGCCTGCGCGGGCTGGTGGCACCCCAGCTGGACATCGAGGCGACCGCACGCGGGTTTGCACTCGCCGCGCACGACGACCGTGCGGTGGTGGTGCTGGTGCCGCCCATCGATGGCGAGCAGGCGTCGATGCTGGCGCTGCTCGCGGACGGCGCGGCCTGGTCTACCTCGGCGCTCGCGCTGGCCCTGGGCGACAGCCAGCGCACCGTCCAGCGGGCGCTGGTCGAACTGGAGGCCGCCGGCCAGGTACGCTCGATCGGTCGCGCCCGCGCGCAGCGCTGGTTGTCGCCGCCGCTGGTGGGATTCACGACGACCTTGTTACTCCCGGCCGCGCTGCCGCCTGAGTAGATTGACCCTACGCGCCACGACCGGCGCCAACAGGAGCCAGGCCATGTCCCCCACGCCCGTCACCATCGAGAAGACCACCGAGTCGGTCCCGGCGCGCACCGCGGAAATCGTGCGCGAGTACGGACCCTTCACCGGCGCCGGCAGCATCGGCGGCGTCACCTACGACGGCCAGCGCGTGTGGGCAGCGGGCGGGTCGCGGATGGTCGCCTTCGACCCTGACAGTGGCCAGGTTGCGCGCGAACTGGAGCGTGCCGCCGACGCCGGCACCGCCTTTGATGGCACGCACCTCTACCAGATCGCAGAAGCGCGCATCGACAAGATCGACCCGGCCACCGGTACCGTCATTGCGTCGATCCCCGCACCCGGTGCGGGCGGCGACTCCGGGCTGGCCTGGGCCGAGGGCAGCCTGTGGGTCGGGCAGTACCGCGATCGCAAGATCCACCAGATCGATCCGGACACCGGCAACGTCCTGCGCACGATCGAATCCAACCGCTTCGTTACCGGCGTGACCTGGGTCGATGGCGAGTTGTGGCACGGCGTCTGGGATGGCGACGAAAGCGAAATCCGCCATATCGATCCGGACAGCGGCGCGGTGCTGGAGCGCCTGGAAATGCCGGCGGGCACCGCCGTCAGCGGCCTCGAATCCGATGGCGCCGGGTTGTTCTATTGCGGCGGCGGGGCGAGTGGCAAGGTCCGCGCCGTGCGACGGCCGACAAAGTAAGCGCCACGCTCCGGCTGCGCTGACGCACGCCGCCGCGAAATCCACTTGAATCGATACCACTTCCGGTCCACCGACCGGAGACGGGAGCGCCTTGCCTCCGCGCTGGCGGCAGGTGCCTCCACCCACCAATGACGGCCTGTCGGGCCTGGAGAAAACCATGAACACCGCGATTGCCGAACCGAGCACTGTCGATCATCAATACGATGACCATCCTGTCGTCAGCAGGGACCGCTGGCTTGCACAACGCTTGACGCTGCTCGCGCGCGAGAAGGAACTGACGCGCCTGCAGGACCAGATCGCGCGTGAACGCCGCGCACTGCCGTGGGTGCGCGTAGACAAGGACTACGTCTTCGACACCCCGGAGGGCAAGCGCACGCTGGCGGAACTCTTCGACGGCCGCAGCCAGCTGTTCGTCCAGCACTTCATGTTTGCGCCGGGCTGGGAGCAGGGCTGCAAGAGCTGCTCCTACATGGCCGACCACAACGATGGCACCACCGTCCACCTGGCGCAGCGTGACGTGACGCTGCTCGCCGTCTCGCGCGCACCGCTGGCCGAGATCGAGCGCTTCCGCCAGCGCATGGGCTGGAAGTTCAAATGGGTGTCCTCTCTGGGTACCGACTTCAACCACGACTTCGGCGTCAACTTTTCCCACGAGGAAAGATCGACCGGCAAGGTCGAGTACAACTACAAGCGCCAGCCGTTCCCGCACGAGGAAGCGCCAGGCATCAGCGTCTTCGTCCGCGACGACAGCGGCCAGGTGTTCCATACCTACTCGCGCTACGGCCGCGGCGTCGAAGTGATGATGCACACCTACAACCTGCTCGAGCTCACGCCCAAGGGTCGTGACGAGGACGGGCTCGAGTACCCGATGGCATGGGTGCGTCACCACGATCTCTACGAGGCCGATGCCCCGGCCAAAACGAACGCGGCATGCTGCGGGTCGCACGACTGAATCGGCCGCGCGATAACCGACCATGGAAACCCTCCTGCCATGGCTGGCGGTCGCCGGACTCGGCGCCCTGCATGGGTTGAGCCCGGCGAGCGGCTGGATGTTCGCCGCCGAGCGGGGCGTGCGCTCGCGCGACGAGGCGCAGGCGCTGCGTGCCCTGGCGCCGATGGCGATCGGGCACGCCACGTCGGTTGCCATCGTGGTGATCGCCGTCGCGCAAGGTGTGCTGATGGATCGCACGCGAGTGCAGGGCCTGGCAGGCGCGTTGCTGGTTGGCGTCGCTGCCTGGCGCTGGCTGCGCGGCGGTCATCGGCCTGATGCAGGTGTCAGCGCACGGGCCGGCCACGCCGGCATCGCGATCTGGTCCTGCCTGATGTCCACCGCGCACGGTGCCGGGCTGATGCTGGTCCCGGCACTCGTGCCGCTGTGCATGTCGGATTCGCCGGCGCGGGAGATAACCGCCTCGGGTTCGGTGGTCCTCGCGGTCGCGGCGATCGGCGTCCACATGGCGGCGATGCTGGTCACCACCGGCGCCATCGCCAGCGGCATCTGCCGCGGTGTCGCCCGGCATCCCGGCCTGTTGCAGGGCCCGGCGCTGCGCCACGCGTGGAGCGCGACGCTGGCCATCACCGGGGGCGCGCTGCTGGTCCTTCGCTAGACATCACATGAACGCAGTGCTGCGTACATCCCGCGCATTGACTGCACCTGCACGTCGCCGGAGCCATCGTCTGCGCACTAGCGAGGCTCCCCATGCACAACTCATCCTGGTACTCCCGGTTCGCCAAGTCCGCGGCGCACTTCTCCGGACGGCCGCGGGTATTTGCCATTGCCGCCCTGATGATCGTCGTCTGGATCATTTCCGGGCCGATGTTCGGCTTCAGCGACACCTGGCAGCTGGTCATCAACACCGGCACCACCATCATCACCTTCCTGATGGTGTTCCTGATCCAGAACACCCAGAACCGCGACACCGAGGCCATCCAGGTCAAGCTCGACGAGCTGATCCGCGCGACCAGGGGCGCGCACAACGCGCTGCTCGACCTCGAGGAACTGGAGGAGACCAACCTCGATGAGTTCAAGGCCAAGTACCAGGCTCTGGCCGCGACTGCGCGCTCGGAGATCGGCAGCGGCAAGAAGGACACCGGCACGCCGGAGGCCTGATCGCCAGTCGATGCCTACAAGTGGTACTTGAACATCACGCTTACTGCGTTCTGGTTGGTATCGAAGAAGGGTGAGTTCACGATCTGGTACTTGTTCCACCACAGGTCCACTTCGACGCCGATGAAGAGCTTTCCCGGCGAGTTCCACATCGCCGCACCCGCATCCCAGCTGATCTGCGGATTGAGGTGGTAGCTCCAGTCCTCCGAGCCCAGGCCGGTGACCCAGTCGAAGTAGCCATCGGCAAGGAATTTCGCCTTGCCGATCTGGAACGGATAGCTGGCGGCCAGGGTGACCTGCATGTCATGGAATCCATGCCGCGTGCCTTCGGTCAACTCCGCGCGCCCATAGAAGTTCAACTGCACGTAGTTGAACTTGCCCAGGCCGCCCAGGAGGCCTTCCTTGCGGACGTCGAGGTTCAGGCCCAGGCCAACCAGGGCCGCTTCGGCCAGATCCGCGTCTTCGCCGCGCTCGTACTGCATGGCAAGCAGGACGTCCTTTATCTCGAACACGCTGTGCTTGAACAGGGTGCGCGACAGGTCCTTGTCGAGCATCTTGCCGAAGCTCAGTCGCGGCCCGAACTCGCCATACCAGGTGTTGGGGGTGTCGGGTTCGCCATGGAAGTCGGTCCAGTCGATGAACATGAAGAAGTCACCGATCTTCGACTCGTGCGCGTGCTCGAGCGTAAAGGTCGTTTGCTCATCCGGATCGACCGCAAAGCCTTTGCCGTAGGCCAGCAAGGTGAGGCTGGTGTCCGTCCAGAGAAAGAACGAAGAAGGCGTTTCGTCGGCCGGGGCCGCGGCGTCGTCCTGCGCGATGGCGGGGGGCGCCATTGCGGCGAGTGCAATCGCCATTGCACCGGCGAGGGTGCGTCGAAGCCTTGCTGACCGCTCTGGAAAGGCCACGGTGGGTCCCTGGCACACCTGCTCAGCCGGGCATCAGCGGACGCGGCTGTAGCGCACCTGGTTGTAGTGGTCGCCGACCTGCGAGGTCACGAAGCCGTCGCCGCTCTGGTTGACGGTGAACACCTCGTTGCCGACATGGAGCTGGCCATCGTTGATCCAGCCGCTGAGGCCCTTGCCATTGGCGACCGCGTTCATCTGGCCATCGGGCTGGATGGTCATGCGGACGGTGGCGTTGTACATCGCGTTGTAACCGACGAAGTCGCCGACCATCCAGGCGGGGATGTAGGACGTGTGTCCGCCGCCGTAGTAGTTGTCGTCGCGATACTTCTGGTCGTCCTTGTTGCCGTTGTGCATCAGCGCGCCGAGCAGCACCGCGCCGGCGATGACGCCCGCGGCGACCTTGGCATCGTGGTCGCTGCCGTGGCCGCTGCCGCCGGTGTGGACCTTGAACGTGGCGCGGCAGCCGTCGTCGACCCAGACTTCGCGCCGGTTGTAATCCCAGTTGCGGCCCTGGTCGCAGCTTGAGCTGGACAGCTTGCGGTCCATCGACACGTAACCGGCGCCCTGGTCGAGCGGGCAGCTCTGGTGGCGGTTGTCGCGGCTCTCGCACGTCACGTTGTAGTCGGCCCACGCCCAGCCCGACCAGCCGGCGAGTGCAAGGACGATCATCCACGGCAACGGGTGCCTGGCATGCCTGGTGTTGTTCATCGTGCCGCCCTCACTGGAATCGACAATGGACTACAGCTTGCCCTCGGACCCGGAATAGCTGACGTTCCAGACCTTGCCCTTCTGGTCGGTCATGCAGGCCCACGGCGCATCCGCACCGGGCACTTTCACCGAGACGGAAATGCCAGCCTCAGCGCCCAGCGATTCGATCACCGACAGCTTGCTCGCAGCCACGCCGACCTTCTTTGACACCGCTGCCAGGCAAGCCTTCTCCGACGCCGGGTGCGTCTCGCGCCTGGCTGCTGCCGGCGCGGCGGCCGCGGCCGGCGCAGCCGCAGGTTCGGCAACGGTGGAACTTGCGACCGTGCAGATGCCATTGGCGCGGCCCTTGCCCGTATAGGACACGTCGGGCGAGCCATCGGGGTTGATCGAAATGGAGATCGTGGTCGCGGTGGCCGCATCCCTGGCCTCGTAGTAGTTCTCGTTGACGACCTTGAGCTTGGCCTCTTTGCCATTGACGTAGACCGGGCCGCCCTGGTCCACGTGCACGTCCAGCTTTCCCGGGCAGGTGGCGTTGAGCAAGGGCAGCTTCGCCTGCGCGTTGAAGGCGAAGAGCGAGGCAACAAGGACAGGCAGGATCTTGAAGGATTTCATGGTCGGGAATTCATGCTCGGGCGATAGCGCTCAATACAACTCCCGCCGGTGATGGGCGCGTGATGGGAAGAAGATGGCAGCAGCGTCCATCGCATCGCGGTCATGCAACACAGTGTCGCGCCCGGGCCGGAGCGCAGCGGGCTTAAGATGCGGGTCTGATCGCGGCAGGGAATGTCGCGAAACCCGGAGATCACCATGCCGCAGTCCCCGAACGTAAATCGCCGTATCGTCCTGTCCGCCCGCCCGAAGGGTGCGCCGACATCGCAGGATTTCCGCCTCGAGCAGCTCGATGTGCCGGCGCCCGAAGAAGGCCAGGTCCTGCTGCGGACGCTCTATCTCTCGTTGGACCCGTACATGCGCGGCCGCATGAGCGACGCGCCTTCCTATGCGCCTCCGGTGGAGCTCGGTGATGTCATGGTCGGTGGCACGGTCAACCGGGTCGTCGCCTCGAAGCATCCCAAGTTCGCCGAAGGCGACCTCGTGCTCGGTGGGGCGGGCTGGCAGGACTACGCACTGTCGGACGGTCGCGACCTGATGCGGCTCGGCGACACCGCCCATCCTTCGCTGGCGTTGAGCGTGCTCGGCATGCCGGGCTTCACCGCGTATCACGGGCTGCTGAACATCGGCGAGCCGAAGGCGGGCGAGACGGTGGTGGTCGCAGCAGCCAGTGGCGCCGTTGGCGCCGTGGTCGGCCAGATCGCCAGGATCAAGGGTGCACGGGTGGTGGGCATCGCCGGTGGCGCCGACAAGTGCAGCTACGTTCGCGACGAACTCGGCTTCGATGCCTGCATCGACCGCAACGATCCGCAGTTCGCAAAGCAGCTGGCACAGGCCTGCCCCGATGGCGTCGACGTGTACTTCGAGAACGTCGGCGGCGCGGTGCTCGACGCGGTACTGCCCCTGCTCAATGACGGCGCGCGCGTGCCGGTGTGCGGCCTGATCGCCCACTACAACGACCAGAAGCTGCCGGCTGGACCGGATCGGCTGCCGCTGCTGATGGGCCTGCTGCTGCGCAAGCGCATCCGTGCACAGGGCTTCATCATCCTCGACCACTACGCGGACGGCTTCGCTGCGTTCTATCGCGAGATGAGCGGCTGGGTCGCGGAAGGCAAGGTGAAGTTCCGCGAAGACGTGGTCGAGGGGCTGGAGCATGCGCCGTCGGCATTCATCGGCATGCTTGAAGGCAAGAACTTCGGCAAGCTCGTGGTCCACGTCGCCGACTGAGTTTCACGACCGCCTAATGCCCTTGCGACAAGACTCCGTCCCTGAGCGCCGGGGCGGGGCGCCGCGTGCGGCGAGGCCGCGGCATCACATCGTGGAGCGACGGGCGTGGGCTTCGTACTGCAGGTGCTGCTGTTCTCGGTTGGCTTGTTCGTCGGGATCCTCCTGTTCATCGAGATCGGGCGACGGATCGGCATTGCCCACCTGGCACGAGAAGGTCGCGGGCTGACCAAAGGCGTGGAAGCTGCGGAGGGCGCGGTGTTCGGGCTGCTGGCGCTGCTGATCGCCTTCACCTTCTTCGGCGCGGCCTCCCGTTTCGATGACCGGCGCCACCTGGTCGCCGAGGAAGCCAACGCGATAGGAACCGCCTACCTGCGCCTGGACCTCCTGCCCGCAGACGCGCAGCCGCAGTTGCGTGCGCTGTTCCGTCGGTATCTGGAATTGCGTCTGGTGACCTACCGCAACGTCGAGGACGGGCTGTCCACGCAGGCCAAGCTCGACGCGGGCTCTGCATTGCAGAAGGAAATCTGGACGCAGGCGGTGCGCGCCTGTCAGCGCCCGGAGACATCGGCACCCGCCATGACGCTGATGCTGACGTCGTTGACCGAGATGTTCGACATCACCGATACCCGCGTCGCCGCCACCCGCAATCATCCGCCGCGCGTCGTCTACTGGTTGCTTGGCAGCCTGTGCCTGATCGCCGGGCTGCTGGTTGGCTATGCCACTTCGCTCAATCCCGACCGCAGCTGGCTGCACATGTTCGTGTTTGCCACCATCCTGTCGCTGACCGTGTACGTGACCATCGAGATCGAGTACCCGCGCATGGGCCTGATCCGCGTCGATTCCGCAGACCGGGCCCTGATCGACCTGCGCCCGCAACTGCAACCGGTCACGCAGAAAGGGCGCCCGCCGCCCGGGTGAGGTGGGTTGGCGGGCTGGAACGAGCCCGCAGGGCGGCCTGGCCCCCCGCGCGGGCGGCAAAGGCTCCGGGCACCGGCCAATTGCGGGATAATCGCCGGTGCCGGGATTTCCCCGGCCCCAGCGCACTTTCTGGTCCGGGCTCCGCATGGCCGCACGATGCGAAGTCCGCGCCACAGTGCCGCTGCAGATCTCCGTCGAAGAACCCAGCAGCCGCCATGAATACCCAATACCGCAAGCCGCTCCCGGGCACCGCGCTCGATTATTTCGATGCACGTGCCGCGATCGACGCGATCGCGCCCGGCGCCTACGACCGGCTGCCGTACACCGCACGCGTGCACGCCGAGAATCTCGTCCGCCGCGCCGAGCCGAACATGCTCGATGCCTACCTGACCCAGCTGATCGAGCGCCGTCGCGACCTCGACTTCCCGTGGTTCCCGGCGCGCGTGGTCTGCCACGACATCCTCGGCCAGACCGCGCTGGTCGACCTGGCCGGCCTGCGCGATGCGATCGCCGAACGTGGTGGCGACCCGTCGCAGATCAATCCGGTGGTGCCGACGCAGCTGATCGTCGACCACTCGCTGGCAGTGGAGTACGGCGGCTTCGACAAGGACGCGTTCGCCAAGAACCGCGCCGTCGAAGAGCGCCGCAACGAAGACCGCTTCCACTTCATCAACTGGACGAAGAAGGCGTTCCGCAACGTCGAAGTGATTCCGCCCGGCAACGGGATCATGCATCAGATCAACCTGGAGCGGATGTCGCCGGTGGTGCACTCGCGCGATGGCGTCGCGTTCCCGGACACGCTGGTCGGCACGGACAGCCACACGCCGCACGTCGATGCGCTGGGTGTCATCGCCATCGGCGTGGGCGGCCTTGAGGCCGAGAGCGTGATGCTTGGCCGCGCGTCGTGGATGCGCCTGCCCGACATCATCGGCGTCAACCTCACCGGCAAGCCGCAGCCCGGCATCACCGCCACCGACACCGTGCTGGCGCTGACCGAGTTCCTGCGCCAGTCGAAGGTGGTTGGTGCGTATCTGGAGTTCCACGGTGAAGGCGCATCCGCCCTGACCCTGGGCGACCGCGCGACGATCTCCAACATGGCACCGGAGTACGGCGCGACAGCGGCGATGTTCTTCATCGACGACAAGACGATCGACTACCTGCGCCTGACCGGTCGCGAAGACGCGCAGATCAGGCTGGTCGAGACCTACGCGAAGCAGGCCGGCCTGTGGGCCGATGCGCTGAAGACCGCCGACTACGAACGCGAACTCACCTTCGACCTGTCGTCGGTGGTGCGCAACATGGCCGGCCCGTCCAACCCGCACAAGCGCCTGCCGACCTCCGAGCTGGCCGCGCGCGGCATTGCCGGCGAGTGGCAGGACGTGCCCGGGCAGATGCCCGACGGCGCCGTGATCATCGCCGCGATCACCAGCTGCACCAACACCAGCAACCCGCGCAACGTCATCGCCGCAGGGCTGATCGCGCGCAACGCCAACGCGCGCGGCCTGGTGCGCCGGCCGTGGGTGAAGTCGTCGCTGGCGCCGGGTTCCAAGGCCGTGCAGCTGTATCTGGAGGAAGCGGGGCTGCTGTCCGAGCTGGAGAAGCTCGGCTTCGGCATCGTCGCCTTCGCCTGCACCACCTGCAACGGCATGAGCGGTGCGCTCGATCCGGCGATCCAGCAGGAAGTGATCGAGCGCGACCTGTACGCGACCGCGGTGTTGTCGGGCAACCGCAACTTTGACGGCCGCATCCATCCGTACGCGAAGCAGGCCTTCCTTGCCTCGCCGCCGCTGGTGGTGGCCTATGCCATCGCCGGCACTGTGCGGTTCGACATCGAGCGCGATGCGCTCGGCCATGACGCGGATGGCAACCCGATCACGCTCAAGGACATCTGGCCGAGCGACGAGGAGATCGACGCGATCGTCGCCAGCAGCGTCAAGCCGGACCATTTCCGCCAGGTGTACGAGCCGATGTTCCGGATCAGCGAACTCCACGGCGAGAAGGTTGGCCCGCTGTACGACTGGCGCCCGCAGAGCACCTACATCCGTCGCCCGCCGTACTGGGAGGGCGCGCTTGCAGGCGAGCGCGCGCTCAGCGGCATGCGCCCGCTGGCGGTGCTCGGCGACAACATCACCACCGACCACCTGTCGCCGTCCAACGCGATCATGGCCGCGAGTGCTGCCGGTGAGTACCTGACGAAGATGGGCCTGCCGGAAGAAGACTTCAATTCGTACGCCACGCATCGCGGCGACCACCTGACCGCGCAGCGCGCCACGTTCGCCAATCCGAAGCTGCTCAACGAGATGGTGCGCGACGAGGCCGGCAACGTGAAGCAGGGTTCGCTGGCGCGGATCGAGCCGGAAGGGCAGGTCACGCGCATGTGGGAAGCGATCGAGACCTACATGGAGCGTCGCCAGCCGTTGATCATCATTGCCGGCGCCGACTACGGCCAGGGTTCCTCGCGCGACTGGGCCGCCAAGGGCGTGCGCCTGGCCGGTGTCGAGGCGATCGCCGCCGAGGGCTTCGAGCGGATCCACCGCACCAACCTGATCGGCATGGGCGTGCTGCCGCTGGAGTTCCTGCCGGGCACCAACCGGACCACGCTCGCCATCGACGGCACCGAGACCTTCGATGTCATTGGCGAACGCGAGCCGCGCGCGCAGCTGACGCTGGTGATCAACCGCCGCAACGGCGAGCGCGTCGAGGTGCCGGTGACCTGCCGCCTGGATACCGCCGAAGAGGTGTCGATCTATGACGCCGGCGGCGTGCTGCAGCGCTTCGCCAACGATTTCCTCGAGTCGGCGCAGGCGGCCTGAGCCATCAGGCCCGACCGACTTTCGGACTGACATCCCCCGCCAGCAAGGAGAACAGGCAATGACAGCAAAGACCGGAACCGTACGCCTCCACCGCGTGCTGAAGGCACCCGCCGACCGCGTCTATCGCGCGTTCCTCGATCCCGATGCGATGGCCAAGTGGCTGCCGCCACACGGCTTCACCGGCAAGGTGCACCAGATGGACGCGAAGGTCGGTGGCAGCTACCGGATGTCGTTCACCAACTTCAGCACCGGCACGTCGCATTCGTTTGGCGGCACGTATGTCGAGATGGTGCCGGGCGAACTGCTGCGCTACGTCGACAAGTTCGAAGACCCCAACATGCCCGGCGAGATGCAGGTCACGGTGACGCTGAAGGCGGTCGCCTGCGGCACCGAACTCAACGTGGTGCAGGAAGGCATCCCGGCGATGATCCCGGTCGAGTTCTGCTACCTGGGCTGGCAGGAATCGCTGGCGCTGATGGCGCAGCTGATCGAAGCAGACATCCCCGACAGCCCCGCTCCCTGACAGCCCCGCTCCCCGACAGCCCCGATCCGACGGAACCCTCCATGTCCCATCTCCCCCAGATCCGCGTCCCTGCCACCTACATGCGTGGCGGCACCAGCAAGGGCGTGTTCTTCCGCCTGCAGGACCTGCCCGAAGTGGCGCAGGTGCCGGGCCCGAAGCGCGATGCGTTGCTGATGCGCGTGATCGGTTCGCCCGATCCCTACGGCAAGCACACCGATGGCATGGGCGGCGCCACTTCCAGCACCAGCAAGTGCGTGATCATTTCCACGGCGTCGGTGCCTGACCACGACGTCGATTACCTGTACGGCCAGGTCCTGATCGACCGGCCGTTCGTCGACTGGAGCGGCAACTGCGGCAACCTGAGTTCGGCGGTGGGGCCGTTCGCGATCAGCGCCGGCCTCGTCGATCCCAGCCGCGTTCCCGCCGACGGCATCGCGGTCGTGCGCATCTGGCAGGCGAACATCGGCAAGACCATCATCGCGCACGTCCCGATGAGCAACGGCCAGGTGCAGGAAACCGGCGACTTCGAACTCGACGGCGTGACCTTCCCGGCCGCGGAGATCGCGCTGGAATTCATCGACCCGGCCGACGACAGCGATGGCGGCGCGATGTTCCCGACCCGTAACCTGGTCGATGACCTCGACGTGCCCGGTGTCGGCACGTTGCGGGTGACGATGATCACCGCCGGCATTCCGACGATTTTCGTCAACGCCGCCGACCTCGGATACACCGGCACGGAGCTGCAGCCGGTCTTCAACGACGACGCCAAGGCCCTGGCCAGGTTCGAAGCGATCCGCGCGCATGGCGCGGTGCGCATGGGGCTGATCAAGCGCATCGAGGATGCGGCCACGCGCCAGCATTCGCCCAAGGTCGCGATCGTGGCGCCGGCGCAGGATTACGTTTCCTCAAGCGGCAAGCACATCGCCGCGTCCGACATCGATCTGCACGTGCGCGCGATGTCGATGGGCAAGCTGCATCACGCGATGATGGGTACGGCCGCAGTCGCGATCGGCACCGCTGCGTCGGTCCCCGGCACCCTGGTCAACCTGGCCGCCGGTGGTGGCGAACACGGTGCGGTGCGCTTCGGGCATCCGTCGGGCACGCTGCGCGTCGGCGCTGAAGCGCGCCAGGTCGACGGCGAATGGACCGTCACCAAGGCGGTGATGAGCCGCAGCGCGCGCGTGCTGATGGAAGGCGCGGTGCGGGTGCCTGCGGACTCGTTCTGATTGCCCGTTGAAGCGCCCCGTGGAGGTCTGCCCTACGGCAGTAGGGCTCAGGCGATCAGAAGCTTGAGCAGGCCGGCGATCAGGCTGCCACTCCAGAGGACTATCAGTGTCGTGCGCTTCCAGTAACGCATCTTTTTAGAGACCGTCTGAGACTGCGCGCAAGTATGCCTCCGGCCTCCCGCGGCCGGCGCCACTAAGTGACACCGACAGGATGAGACTTTTTCTCAGTCCCTGCCTTTCGTAGATACCTGGCGTGACGCAAGTCACAGTTGCGGGACGGATGCAGCACCGCCGGACGTCTGGTATACGTGCGCGGCACAGAGGGCCACGCGCCATACAGGGAGAGAGACCGTGAGCGATCCGTACAACACAGCCGGTTCCCAGCCGTCAGCGCAGCCCGGAACGACACCAGCTGCGATTCCGGCCAGACCAGCACTGCCTCGCCGTACAAGCCGCAAACCCGATTCGACGGCATCGGCCATCAGCGGTCTCCTGCCCGTCTGGAACGTGCTCGCGCTGGTACTGGGGCTGGGCTGGATCGGCGCGAAGGGCGGCGTGCCGGCTTCATCCGTGGTGTGGTTCTACGGTCCGCTGATCCTCGCCGTCATTTCCAGCTACTGGATCAGGAGCCAGGGCCTGGCGACCACGGTCAGGGTGCTCAACGCATTGCTGGCGGCGTTCGTCCTGTTCAAGCTGCTTCGTTACGCGCGCATGGGAATGTTCGGCGCAAGCATGCTGGTGCTGTTCGTCACCGCGGCATTGGTGCCCATCCTCAATGCCATCTACCTGAAGCCGCGATCGGTCGACTGACCGCGCGATCACCAGATCAGATCGTCAGGCACCTGGAACTGCGCGTAGTACGCATCGTCTTCGGAGGACGACGCGGCAGGCTCGGCGCCCGTGTCCTGGCCGTGATCCAGCACGATCATCGCGACGTCGCGTTCCCGCACCTTGTCGGCGGCCGCGCGCGGCAACAGCTCGTAGCGTTCGTCCAGGCAGGCGATCACGAGCACGCCGGACGACAGCTTCTTTCGAAGGTCATCATTGACCAGCACCGTGCGGATGGCGCCATTTGCGGTGAACCGGTACTCGCTCTCGCCCGAGCGCGGTACTTTCCGGTCCTCGATGATCTGCCGCGCCTGCGCGCGAAGTTCGGCGACGCGTGCCTGTGCCTTGCGCTCGGCAGCCAGCGTGCGGTCGCGCTCGGCCTTTTCGGCCCGCACCCGCTCGGCCTCCAGCTGGATTTCGTTGGGCACGGCGGGTCCCTTCGCATGCCGCGCCTTGTTCTGCTCGCGCGCCACCTCGGCCAGCTTGGACTTCTTGACCAGTCCCGCCTTGAGCAGTTGTTCCTGGAGTGGGTTCGCCTTCGCCATGTCGCGGTTTCTTGCCGGGGGTTTCTGGACCATCATACTGCCGTCCCCGCCGCTCGCCGCAGCCCCTGCTGATGGATGCCCTGAAGTACCTCGCCGGATACCCGCAAGACGTCCAGGCGCGGGTGCGCGAACTGATCGGGCAGGGGCGGCTGGGTACGATCCTGGCCGAAAAGTACGACCAGCCTCACGCCGTGCGCAGCGACGGCCAGCTCTACGAGTACGTCCAGGCGCTCAAGGAGCGGCACCTGCGCAAATCGGTGCCGCTGGGCAAGGTGATCTACGACAGCAAGCTGCAGGTGATGAAGCACGCGCTGGGCACTCACACGGCCATCTCCCGGGTACACGGCGGCAGGCTCAAGGCCAGTCGCGAGATCCGCATCGCCACGGTCTTCCGCGATGCGCCCGCCGAGTTCCTGAAGATGATCGCGGTGCATGAACTGGCGCACCTGAAGGAAGCCGAGCACAACAAGTCCTTCTATCAGCTGTGCACGCACATGGAGCCCGACTACTACCAGTTGGAGTTCGATCTGCGCCTCTACCTGACCCATCTCGATCTCGGGCAGCGCTGCCCCGCAACACATTCGCCAACCGGCCGCCCCTGAGGGAGACGTGAGCAATGTCCGACCCAGCCTTCTGCGCGATCTATCGCCAGTTGCGCGACGCGATCGCCGGGAGCCTGCCGGAACTTCCGGATGGCGCCTGATCAACTCCCGGCCACGGTGTCACAATTCACCACGCTCGCCCGTCCTTGCTTCATGAACATCTCCGCCCCCATGCCCGGAAGTTCGACCGACCCCGCTGACGCGCCGTTCGAAGCCCTTCGTCCGCGCCTGTTCGCGCTCGCCTACCGCCTGCTCGGCAGCCGCAGCGATGCCGAGGACGTGGTGCAGGACGCGTGGTTGAGATGGCACAACACCGACCAGGCCGCGATCCGCGATCTGGAGCCGTGGCTGGTGACAACCACCACGCGGCTTGGCATCGACCGGCTGCGCGTTGCCAAAACCGAACGCGAGTCGTATCCCGGCCCGTGGCTGCCCGAACCGTTGACAGTGGAAGAGGACGGTCCGGAGCACGGTGCCGACATCGCCGGCCAGGTCTCGCTGGCGTTCCTCTCGCTGCTCGAGAAGCTGGGGCCGGAAGAGCGGGCGGCATTCCTGTTGAAGGAAGTGTTCGACTACGAGTATGCGCAGATCGCCGAACTGATCGGCAGCAACGAGGCCAACTGCCGGCAGATGGTGCATCGCGCGCGCACGCGCCTGCAGGCGGAACGACCGCGGTTCGAAGTGGAGCCCGGTCGCCACCGGCGCCTGCTGGAGCGCTTCATGCACGCCGTCCGTGATGGTGACCGGGCGTCGATCGTGGCGTTGCTCGACACCAATGCACGCCTGGTCTCCGACGGCGGCGGCAAGGTCACGGCGGTCATCCGGCCACTGCAGGGCGCCGAACGCATTGCTCGCCTGTACTGGTCGGTGGCGCGCCGCACCAGCGACGAGGCCGACTTCCGCCTCGGCTGGGTCAACGGCGAACCAGCGATCCTGCGTTGGCACAATGGCAGGTTGCATTCGATCAGCACGATCACCATCGACGACGGCCGCATCACCCAGGTGCTGTCGGTGCTCAATCCCGACAAGCTCCCCGAGCTGGCCTGAACGCCGGGAAATTCCCTTGGGAATCTGTCACGCCGCGAGTTGCTGGCCCGTCTACCTCATGAAACGGCCATGGTGGCCGGCATGAGAAGACAACGATGAACGCAGCAACGCAGATCCCCCACATCGACTACACCGTCCAGGCCCCGCAGGCGTTCAAGAGCCTGCTGCAGCTGAGCCAGCAATTGCATAAGGGTCCGCTGGGTGGGGTCCTGGTCGAACTCGTCTCGCTGCGCGTATCGCAGATCAACGGCTGCGTGTTCTGCCTGGACATGCACTCCGACATGCTGCGCAAGGCCGGCCAGTCGCAGCGCAAGCTCGACACCATCGCCGCATGGCGCGAGAGCCCGCTGTTCGACGCACGCGAACGGGCGGCGCTGGAGTGGGCCGAGACGATGAACGCGATCGGCAGCGCGCAGGTGCCCGAGCATGCCCTCGAGGCCGCCCGCGCCCACTTCGACGAGCGCGAATTGTCGGAGCTGACGTTCGCGGTCGCGGCGATCAACGCCTGGAACATCCTCAACGTCGGACTGCGCAAGCCGCTGCCGGACGCCTGATCCGCCCGTCGTTCCGCTCGCGCGCGGCACGGATTGTTCCGTGCCGCGGAAGCATGTCTGCCGGACCGCATGGATTCGCGTGTGGACTGCCTGGGCGTAGATTCCACTCCATCAGAGCTGCCGGGTGATCGACGCAATCACGCTGTCGACGCGGCCGCCGCGGAGGTGTGCAGTGAACAAGGGCTACTGGGTGATCGCGTGGAAGTCCGTGTCGGACCCCGTCGCGGTCGAGCGTTACATCGCGCCGGCGACCGAGGCGATCCTCGCGCACGGCGGCCGCATCGTGGCCGCCGGGGCGCCGGCGCGCACCTACGAGGAGGGTCTGACGTCACGCTTGGTCCTGGTCGAATTCGACAGCCTGCAAGCAGCAGTGGCCGCGTACGAGAGTCGCGACTACCAGGCGTCGCTCGTCCACTTGGTGGGTGCGGCCGAGCGCGACGTCCGCGTCATCGAGGGACTCCAGTAGCAGTCAGGCGTTTGCCCGCGGGTGTCGCCGGGGCCATTGGCAGCGCCTGTTGCCGCGTCAGCCGCGTGCACTTACGCTTGGCCGTCCTGCGCGGGTCATCGGCGGGACAGGGCGGTGGGGACCGCCCGGCGGTGCGATGAACTTCAACCAGGGGAAAGAATCATGCGGAAGCATCTGTTTTCCGTGCTGGCGGCGATGACTGTCGCGCTGGCAGCCGGTTTCATGCCTGCGATGGCGCAGGAGTCCGGCGGCGAGTCCGGCGGTGCGTCGGACATATCCAGCCTGCCGTGGCAGGTCGGGCCGACCAAGGGCGTGATCGCCGGCAAGGCCGCGATCGACGTGCCTGCGGGCTACGCGTTCCTCGGTGCACCGGGCACGCGCAAGCTCAACGAAATGATGCACAACCCGACAGGCGAGGGCGACGAGTACACGCTGGCGCCGAAGGACCTGAACTGGTTCTCGTTCTTCAGCTACGACGACGTCGGCTACGTGAAGGACGACGAGAAGCTCGATCCGGACGACATCCTGAACTCGATCAAGGAAGGCACCGATGCTTCCAATGCCGAGCGTCGCGAGCGCGGCTGGGAAACGATGCACATCGAGGGCTGGAGCTTCAAGCCGCAGTACGACAAGAACCTGCAGCTGCTGGAGTGGGCCATCCTGGCCGAAGTGCAGCCGTCGCGGCACAAGGTGGTCAACTACAACACGCGCCTGCTCGGCCGCCACGGCGTGATGGAAGTGGTGCTGGTTGCCGACCCGGAAGGCCTCGACGCCGCCATTGCCGACTTCAAGGGCCTGGTGCCCGGCTATTCGTTCGATGCCGGCGAGAAGTACGCCGAGTTCAAGGAGGGTGACCACGTTGCCGAGTACGGCCTGGCCGCGCTGATCACTGGCGGCGCCGCGGCAGTCGCGTCGAAGAAAGGTTTCTTCGCGGCGATCGCGGTGTTCCTGGCCAAGGCGTGGAAGCTGGTGCTGATCGGACTCGCCGGTGGCTGGGCCGTGCTGCGCAAGCTGCTCGGCGGCAAGGACGACGCGGCAACCAAATGAACCTGCCGATGGAGCTCCTGCTGGTGGTCGGCATCCTCGCGCTCTACCTGCAGGACTCCATGCTGTTGCTGCACTACGACGAAGTGGTGCTGGAACGGTCGGGCTGGCGTTGGCGGGCCTCGACCGGCTCCGGCTTCGAGCTGTCTGGCCGGCGCCTGCACCTGCCCAATCCGTGGCGTCCCACCGATGCGATGTTCCGCCAGACCTGGCTCGACGACGGTGCCGCCACGGCTTCCGGGAGCTGGGCCGGGCTGAATCATTTCGTCGCCGCGCTGGCTGCATTGAAGGGCGGTTGCCGATTGCTGTGGCTGCTGCTGTTGCTGGCCCTGCCATTGCTGTTGTGGCGGTTCCCGCACCCGCTGGCGCTGCTGGTGCTGGCCGCAATCGTCTACGCCACCTGCGGCTGGCTGGTGGTGCAGCTGCTGCGGTACCGGCGGGTGTTCGGCCTGACGAAACGCGAGGCTGCCGCGATCGGGTTTGAAGCGATGTGCTGCCCGCCGCATGCGATCAACCTGGTGCGGCGACTGACGCTGCGCCGGGGATTGCGCGGCAATGCCATCGACGTTGCCCACCGCGTGCTGCAGGGTGAGGATGCTGCACGGATCGGCCAGGCCATCGGCGAGCGCATGGCGCTGGCGCTGGATTTCGCCGAAGGTGACGAACGGCTGCTGAAAGCGAAACGGCGACTGGAGGTATTGCGATGACGACGACCGAACTGTTGGTGATCGTTTGCGGTGGCGCGGTCGGCTACTGGCTGGTAGCGGTGATGTGGCCGAACCTGCGCAACGGCGGTCGTCCGGCGCCATCGCCAGTCCCGCAGACCCATCCGGTGATGTGGCACGTTGAACTGGGCATAGCCAGCGACGCCAGCCGCGATCAGATCATCGCGGCCTACCAGGCGAAGAAGGCCGAGTACGACCCGGCTCGCGTTGCCCACCTCGCGCCGGACATCCGCGAACACGCACGCTATCGAAACCAGCAGCTCGATCTCGCCTACGATGCGGCGCTGCGTGACCTGGAGTGGCTGCGTCCCCGCGGGCGCGAAGTCTGACGGCAGGGGTGTCTCCCGGGTGCGCTTCGGCGGGGGCTAGCGGTTTGCGGCCTCGTCGCCGTGCAGCGTCATCAGCGACTGCAGCAGGTGCTCGTCGCTGCTGGAGCACACGCCGAGCAACACGACCTCCTCGCAACCCTCGGCGGCGACATAGGCGTGGCCCATGTTGGAGTCGATGTACACCGACTCACCGGCCTCGAGCACGATCGGGTCGTAGAACTCGGTATGCACTTCGGCGCGGCCTTCGAGCACGTAGATGTACTCCTCGCCCGAATGCCGGACCAGGTCGCCGAACTCGTCGATGCTCTTGGCGCGCACGCGCGTGACCACCGGAATCATGCGTTTGCGGCGCAGTTCCGGGCACAGGTAGTAGTAGTCGTAGTTGGGCGTGTTGACGCGAATGGAGTCGTCGATGCGGCCGATGCTGCGGCGTGCGGTGACCGCCGGTTCCGAGGCCTCGTCGGTCTCGGCGAACAACTCCGACATGCGGATGTTCAACCGCTGGCTCAGCTGCAGCAGCTTGTCGTAACTCAGCGTCAGGCGGTCGTGCTCGATCTTGGACAGTGTCGACAGCGGGATGCCGCAGCGCTGGCTCATTTCCTTGAGCGTCCAGCCGTTACGCGCCCGCAGGGAGCGCAGCAGGCTGCCAATCGTGGGGTGTTGCGAAGTCATCTGGCGGGGCTCCGGCCGGGCACTGGTCCGGGGTGCGCCTGACGGCGGCCCCGGGACTCGTGGCCATGATCATGCCTTTTCGGGGGATTGGCCAGAACGGGTTGACAATTCTCCGATTAGGATCAATCTTGCCAAAACAGGTCGATCATTGGCCTAGATGCGCTCGCTTGTGGAGCGCGAGCAGGGATAACCGCCTTCGGGCATGACTTGGGGAGTACGTGTCGATGCGTCTGACTGCAATCTCATGCCTGATCGGGATGATCCTGGCCCTGCCGGTTTCGCCGGCTTCGGCCCAGGGACAGGAGATCAAGCCGGCCGTGCCGGCGCCCGATGCGCCTGCGGCGGCCCTGCCGCTGGCACAGCCCGTGGCCACCGACGTGCCGGTGCCCGGCGTGGCGGCGCTGAACCGCGCCGACGTCGAGGCCTGGCTGGACGGCTTGATGCCCTACGCGCTCAAGCGCGGCGACATCGGCGGCTCGGTGGTGGTGGTGGTGAAGGACGGTCAGGTCCTGCTGCAGAAGGGCTATGGCTATGCCGACGTCGCTTCGCGCACGCCGGTCGATCCCGAGAAGACGCTGTTCCGCCCCGGCTCGGTCTCCAAGCTGCTGACCTGGACCGCGGTGATGCAGCTGGTCGAGCAGGGCAAGCTCAACCTCGACGAGGACATCAACAAGTACCTCGATTTCGAGATCCCCGCCCGCGACGGCAAGCCGGTCACGCTGCGCCAGGCCATGACCCACACCACGGGCATGGAAGAAACCGCGCGCGCACTGATTGCCAACGACGAGAAGGGCCTGATCCCGCTCGAGGCCTACCTGAAGCACTGGGTGCCCACGCGCATCTACGACCCGGGTGTCACGCCGTCGTACTCCAATTACGCCACCGCACTGGCTGGCTACGCCGTCCAGCGCGTGTCGGGCGTGTCGTTCGATGACTACATCGACCAGCACATCTTCAAGCCGCTGGGGATGGAGCACTCGAGCTTCCGCCAGCCGCTGCCCAAGCACCTGCAGCCGCTGATGGCGAGCGGCTATTCGCGTGCATCGGAAGGCAAGGCCAAGTCGTACGAGATCGTCAACCCGGCACCGGCCGGCAGCCTGGCATCGACCGGCGCGGACATGGCGAAGTTCATGATCGCGCACCTCAACAACGGCGCCTACGGTGATGTCCGCATCCTGTCTGAAGCGACCGCGCGGCAGATGCACGACACCACACTGACGATCCTGCCGCCGCTCAACCGCATGGCGCTGGGTTTCTACGAAGCCAACATCAACGGCCACCGCTCGATCGCCCATGCCGGCGACACGCAATGGTTCCACAGCGACCTGCACCTGTTCCCGGATGACGGCGTCGGCCTGTACATCTCGATGAACTCCAGTGGCAAGGAAGGCGCGGCGCACGTTGTCCGCACCGAGTTGTTCCAGGAGTTCGCCGAACGTTACCTGCCGGGTCCGAACACCGAGGGCAAGGTCGACGAAGCCACCGCGAAGCAGCACGCAGCGCAGATTGCGGGCCGTTACGACAACAGCCGCCGCTCCGAGGACGGCTTCGTCGCGCTGGCCTATCTGCTGGGGCAGTTGAGCGTGGTCGCCAACGAAGACGGCACCATCACCGTGCCCGACCTGCTCGGCGCCAATGGCGCACCGAGGAAGTGGCGTGAAGTCGCGCCGTATGTCTGGCGCGACGTCGACGGTCCGGATCGCATCGCCGCCAAGGTGGTCGATGGCAAGGTCGTGCGCTTCAGCACCGATCCGATCTCGCCCTTCATGGTCTTCGACCGCACGCCCTGGTACCGCTCGGGCGGTGTGTTCCTGCCGATCCTGGCCCTGGGCCTGGGTGCGCTGCTGCTGACCGTGCTGGCCTGGCCGATCTCGGCCCTGGTGCGCCGCCACTACCGCTTGCCGTATGCACAGACCGGTCACGACGCGGTCTGGCACAAGCGCATCCGCATCGCCTCGCTGGCGGTGGTGGTGTCGCTGGGTGCGGCCGTGGGCCTGGCGGTGTGGATGCTCAGCAGCCTCGACATGCTCGCGCCGAGCAGCGACAAGTGGGTGCACACGCTGCGCCTGCTGAACCTGGTGGTGCTGCCGCTGGCTGCCCTGGTCGGCCTGGGCAATGCCTGGCACGTGCTGCGCAGCCGTCGCCGCTGGCCGGCGAAGTTGTGGAGCGTGGTGCTCGCGCTGTCGATGCTGGGCCTGCTGTGGTTCGGCATCTCCCAGAACATCCTCGGCTACAGCGCCAATTATTGACGGCGGCAGGACTCATAACGTGGCTACTGCCGTCAGCGTCGACATCCGCAACGAACTCCTGCGGCTGGCAAAACCCTTCCGCATCTCCGGGCACGTCTTCACCGATTCGCCAGTGACCGTGGTCACCTTGCGCCACGGCCCCCACCAGGGCCGTGGCGAGGGCGCGGGGGTGTACTACCTGCGCGACGAGCCGGCCGACATGCTGGCGACGCTCGAGTCGCACCGGGACGTCATCGAGGCCGGCCTCAGCCGCGACGAACTGCGCGCGCTGCTGCCGCCCGGCGGTGCCCGCAACGCGCTCGATTGCGCGTTGTGGGAACTGGAAGCCAGCCGTGCCGGCGTGCCGGTCTGGAAGCTGGCGGGGCTGGAATCGGCGCGTCCGCTGCTGACCACCTACACGCTCGGCGCGGACGATCCGGCGGTGATGGCCGCCGGCGCGGTGGCCTATTCGCACGCCCGCGCGATCAAGATGAAGCTCACCGGCGACGTCGACCTCGACATCGCACGCGTGCATGCCGTGCGTGCCGCCCGAACGGACGTCTGGCTCGGCGTGGATGCCAACCAGGGTTACGTGGCCGACACGCTGCAGAAGCTGGTATCGGTGCTGGTCGACGAAGACGTGTCGCTGCTCGAGCAACCGTGTGCGCGCGGCGACGAAGCGTGCCTCGACGGCCTCGACTGCAGCGTGGCGATTGCCGCCGACGAAAGCGTGCAGGGCCTGGACGAGATCGAGCCGCTGCTGGGCCGCTTCGACGTCGTCAACATCAAGCTCGACAAATGCGGCGGCCTGACCGAAGGCCTGCTGATGGCGCAACGCGCACGCGAGCTGGGCCTGCAGGTGATGGTCGGCAACATGATCGGCACCAGCTGGGCGATGGCGGCCGGCTTCGTGCTGGGCCAGCATTGCGACATCGTCGATCTCGACGGTGCGCTGTTCCTGGCGCAGGACCGCAGCCCGGGCGTGATCTACGCCAACGGCCAGGTCGACTGCCCCGGCAACGTATGGGGCGGTTGCTGAGGATGGCCAGCAGCGTGCGCAGCCGGGACCTGTTCGGCCAGCCACGCGGCCTGACCGTGCTGTTCCTGACCCAGATGTGGGAGATCTTCTCCTACTACGGCATGCGCTCGCTGCTGGTCTATTACATGACCAAGCAGTTGCTGCTGGGCCAGCAGCAGGCATCGCTGGTGTACGGCGTTTACACCGCGACCGTCTACTTCACGCCGATCATCGGCGGCGTCGTCTCCGATCGCTGGCTCGGCCGGCGCCGCGCGGTGATCATCGGCGCCTCGATCATGGCGTTCGGCCATTTCCTGATGGCCTCCGAGAGCCTCTTCTATTTCGCCCTCGCCGCGATCGCGCTGGGCAACGGCCTGTTCCTGCCGAGCCTGCCGAGCCAGATCGACGGCCTGTATGCCAAGAACGATCCGCGCCGCGGCTCGGCGTACAACGTGTACTACGTCGGCATCAACGTCGGCGGGCTGCTGGCGCCACTGGTGTGCGGCACCCTCGGCGAACTGTATGGCTGGCACTACGGTTTCGGCGCGGCCGGCATCGGCATGCTCGCCGGCCTGGTGATCTACGTGCTCGGTGCGCGTCATCTTCCCGAGGAAGGCCTGCATCCGCGTCGCGCCGACGTTCCCGCGCAGGAATCGGGCACCGTCCTCAAGCGCCATGAACTGTGGCAGCGCGTGCGCGTGCTGGCGGCGATCGGCCTGACGGTGATGCTGTTCCGCGGCGCCTACGAGCAGCTCGGCAACACCATCGCGCTGTGGGCGGACACCGGCGTCGATCGCGCGCTCGCCGGCTTCACGATCCCGATGACCTGGTTCCAGTCACTCAACCCGCTGCTGGTGATCTTGCTGACGCCGCTGTTCGTCGCGCACTGGACGCGGCAGGCGCGCAACGGCCGCGAGCCCGCACCGGCACGCAAGATGGCGATCGGCGCATTGGGTGTCGCCTGTGCCTACCTGTTGCTCGCCGCCGTCAGCGCGACCGCGGCGACCGGGCAGGCGAGCTGGATCTGGCTGGCGCTGTTCTTCGTGGTGCTGACGTCCGGCGAACTGTTCATCCTGCCGATCGGCCTGGGGCTGTTCGCGCGCCTCGCACCGGCCGGCCATGGCGCCACCACGATCGCCGCCTGGTTCTTCACGACCTTCGGCGGCAGCCTGCTGGCCGGCGTGCTGGGCACCTACTGGAGCGTGCTCGGGCCGTCTTCCTTCTTCGTACTCATGGGCGCGGTCGGCATCGCCGCCAGCGTCCTGCTGTGGCTGCTCGACCGTCCCACCCGCCGGGTGGAAGCGGTCGCGCAGTTGCCCGCCGGGGCCATCGGCCCGGCCACTCCTTAGTCCGCACCACACGATCACCAGGGGAACGACGACATGCATCACGTTGACGCAAGCAGCAACCCGGTAGCCCTCAAGCGCGCCTCGGTGCGTTCGATGCGCCGCAGCCCGCTGGCGATGGTCATCGCCGGCACGCTGGCGATGGCGGTTACCGGATCGGCCTTCGCCCAGGAAACCGCCGCGCTGGCGAGCAGAAGCGCGACCGACCTCGACAAGGTCGTGGTCACGGCCAACAAGCGCTCCGAGAACATCCGCGAAGTGCCGTCCTCGATCAGCGTGATCACCGAGGAGAGCATCCAGAATTCGCACGCCACCCAGCTCAGCGACTTCCAGGCCACCGTGCCGGGCCTGTACATCAGCACCAACGGCTCGCCCGGCAAGACCCAGGTTTCGCTGCGCGGCGTGTCGCCGCTGTCGTCGAGCGCCACGGTCGGTACCTACCTGGACGAAACGCCGCTCGGTTCCAGTGGCATCTACCAGGCTGCCAACTTCTTCGCCCTCGACCTGCTGCCCTACGACATCGGTCGCATCGAAGTGCTGCGCGGTCCGCAGGGCACGCTGTACGGTGCCAGCGCGATGGGCGGCCTGGTCAAGTACGTGTCGGTGGCGCCGGACCTGGCCAACACCGAGTTCCGCGTCGGTGGCGGGCTGTCGAGCGTCGAGGACTCCGGTGACCTGGGCTGGAACGCGCGCTTCGGCGCCAACCTGCCGCTCGTCGACGACCGCCTCGGCCTGCGCGTGAGCTACGCGCAGAACGAACTGCCGGGCTACATCGACAACGTCGTCAACGGCGAGGAAGACATCAATTCCGGCAAGCAGACCAGCGCGCGCGTCGCGCTGCGCTGGCAGGGCGAAACCGCCACGCTCGACCTGACGGCGATGCGCCAGACCATCGACAGCTACAACAACGGCCTGGTCGCGCTCGACCCGGAAGGCCAGCAGCCGCTGTTCGGCGACCTCACCAACAACGTCGTCGTCGACGAACCGTTCTTCAAGGACGTCGACTACTACTCGGCCACGGTGAACTGGAACCTGGGCTGGGCCAACTTCGTGTCCGCCACCGGCTACTCCGAGTCGCGCAGCAATCAGCGCACCGACACCACCATCCTGTACGGCGGCGTCGCCGACATGCTCCTGGGCCTGCCCGAGCCGGGCAGCTCGTACTTCGACATCGGCCTGGACCTGGACAAGTTCACCCAGGAGTTCCGCCTGGTCTCGAACGACAGCGGTCCGTTCGAATGGATGGCCGGCGCGTTCTACACCAAGGAAGACGCTTTCCAGAAGCAGACGGCGAAATTGAACCAGCTTGACGGTTCACCGCTGCCGGCGCCGTTCGACACCGCCGCCGGCACGCTGGCGGTACTGCAGATCCCCAGCACCTACGAGGAAACCGCGTTCTTTGCCAACAGTGGCTACAACTTCACCGATGCGTTCAAGATCAGCGCCGGCGTGCGCTGGTCGCGCAACGAGCAGGACTTCTCGCAGGACGTCACCGACGGCATCCTGGTGCCGCTGGGCAGCACGCCCAACAGTTCGTCCGAAGATGTGTTCACCTGGAGCCTGAGCCCGCAGCTGCAACTCAGCGACGAGGCGATGATCTACGCGCGCGTCGCCACCGGCTACCAGCCGGGCGGCCCGAACGTGCTGGTCGCGGGCCTGCCGTCACAGGTCGACGCCTCGACGCTGACCAACTACGAACTTGGCCTGAAGTCGCTGTGGCTGGACAACCGGTTGCAGTTCGACCTGACCGGTTTCCATATCGCCTGGGAAGACATCCAGGTCGCCTCGGTGGTCAACGGCATCTCCGGCCTGGTCAACGCCGGCAAGGCCGGCAGCACCGGCATCGAGCTGGCGACGGTGTTCCATGCCAGCAGCAACTTCGACATCGGCCTCAACGGCACCTACACCGACGCCAAGCTCGACGAGAGCTTCCCGGTAATCTCGGTGGAATCGCCGCCGTACCTGGTGGAGATCACGAGCGGTGCCAAGGGCGACGCACTGCCTTACGTCCCCGAGTGGTCCTGGAACGCGACCGCCGACTACTACCTGCCGCTGTCCAACGGCTGGACCGCGCATTTCGGCGGCGCCCTGCGCTACGTCGGTGCGACCCGCAACGGCACGACTGCGCGCCAGGACATCCTCGATCCCGGCACCACGCCGCCGACGCTGCTCATGAGCGACGTCACCCGGCCGCTGGAGCTCGACAGCTACACCCTGGTCGACCTCAACGCTTACGTCAGCAACGACAACTGGACGTTCCGTGCGTTCGTGAAGAATGTCAGTGACGAACGCGCGTACCAGTCGATCGGTGACATCACCAGCGAGCTGACCGACGTCACCGAAAAGCTGGTCGCGGCACCTGTCCAGCCGCGTACCTTCGGCATTGAGGTCGACTACAGGTTCTGACCGCAGATGCACGCCGCCCATTCGTTTCACGAACCCGTATCGCCAGCACTGCCTGCACCGTACCTGCTGTTCCTCGGGGATACGGTCGAGCCCGGTTACGCCAAGACCGCCTTCGGTCTGCGTGACTGGGCGCCGGAACGGTGCGTGGGCGAGTACCTGCTGCCCGGCGCCCGTGTCAGCACGGGCCTGCCGGCGATGACGCCGGCACAGGCGCACGCGGCCGGTGCGCGCGCGCTGGTCATCGGTGTCGCCAACGCCGGTGGAGTCATCCCGGATCACTGGGTGGCGGCACTGGTCGCCGCAGTGGAGGCCGGGCTCGACATCATCAGCGGCATGCACATGCGCCTGGCCGAACTGCCTGCATTGCAGCGGGCGGCCACGCGCCACGGTCGCCGCCTGATCGACGTGCGCCGGCCGCCGGACAAGCTGCCGATCGCTACGGGCCGAAAGCGCGGCGGCATGCGCCTGCTCACCGTGGGCACCGACTGCGCGCTTGGAAAGAAGTACACCGCCCTCGCGCTCGCACGCGCGTTCGCATCGCGTGGCCTGGATGCCGACTTCCGTGCCACCGGGCAAACCGGGATCCTCATCGCCGGCGGTGGAATCCCGCTGGATGCGGTGATCGCCGACTTCGCCGCGGGCGCGGCCGAGATGGTTTCTCCCGATGCAGCCGCCACGCACTGGGATGTGATCGAAGGGCAGGGCTCACTGTTCCATCCGGCCTATGCCGGCGTGTCGCTGGCGCTGCTGCATGGCAGCCAGCCCGACGTGATCGTGGTCTGCCACCAGCCCGGTCGTGATCGCGTGCTCGGCCATGCCCATTACGCAGTGCCGGGCATCGAGGAAACGATCGCACTGAACCTGCAGCTGGGCCGCCGCACCAATCCGCAGATCCGTTGCGGTGGCGTCAGCCTGAACACCGCACACCTGGATGAAGACGCGGCCCGTCGCTTGCTGGCGAGCGAGCGCGATCGCCTGGGCTGCGCCGTTGCCGACCCGATCCGGGGCGGCCCTGAATTTGATGCACTGGTAGACCAATGCCTGGGATGAACATGTCCGAGAAGATGCACAAGCGACCGATGCTGCAATTGTTGCCGGTGGTGGCAGGCGTGGCGTTCTCCTTTGCCGCGTGGGCAGCGCCGCCCGCCGACCTGGACGCACACGTCAACGCGGTGATCCGCGACCAGGGCGTGCCCGGAATGGCCGTCACCATCGTCGAGCAGGGCAAGGTCGTGCACGCCAAGGGTTACGGCGTGCGCAAGCTCGGTTCGCCGGAACCGGTCGACGCCGACACCATCTTCCCGACCGGATCGACCGGCAAGGCGCTCACCACCGCGGCGCTGGCCGTGCTGGTCGACGAGGGCAAGATCGGCTGGGACGACAAGGTCATCGACCACATCCCGGGCTTCCAGATGTACGACGCGTGGGTCACGCGCGAGATGACCATCCGCGACCTGCTCGTGCATCGCAGCGGCCTGGGCCTGGGCGCCGGCGACCTGATGTTCGTGCCGCGCTCCTCGCTCAGCCGTGCCGAGACCGTGCGGCGCCTGCGCTACATCGCGCCGGCCACCAGTTTCCGCAGCGGCTATGCCTACGACAACCTGCTGTACGCCGTCGCCGGCCAGCTGATCGAGGAAGTCAGCGGCAAGGACTGGGAAACCTTCGTGCTCGAGCGCGTGCTCAAGCCGGCAGGCATGCGCACCTCGACCACCCGCGACGCCGACCGCTTTGCCACCGCCAACCGCGTGCAGCCGCACGCGCGCATGGACGGCGGCTTCCGCGGCGTCGGCAAGCAGGAAGTGCTCGATGAACGCCAGAGTCTTGGCGCAAACGCCGCGCCGGCCGGCGGCGTGTCCTCGAGCGCGAACGACTTCGGTCGCTGGCTGTCGATCCAGCTCGCCCACGGCGCGCTGCCGGACGGTAACGGCCGCCTCTTCAGCGAGGATGCTTCGCGCGAGATGTGGACGCCGCAGGTGCTGATGCCGATCAGTGCCTACCCGGCGCCTATTGCCGAAGCCACGCCGCAGTTCTCGGCCTATGCGCTGGGCTGGGACGTGCGCGACTATCGCGGCGCCAAGATCATCGAGCATGGCGGCGCCGTGTTCGGCGTGCAGACGATGGTGGTGCTGATCCCGGAAAAGCAGGTCGCCTTCTCGCTGCAGATCAACTCCGAGGATGGCGTGGTCCTGAAGGGACTGGCCTTCGAATTGCTCGACCATTACCTGGGTGCGCCAAAGCGCGACTGGGTAGGCGACTTTGCCGCCTACAAGAAGGCGCGCGTGGACGGTGCGCTGGAGTTCCTGGCCAAGAGCAGGACCGAGAAGAAGCCGTCACGTCCGTCGATGCCGCTGGCCAGCTACGCCGGCAAGTTCGCCGACCCGTGGTATGGGCTGATTGAAATTCGTAACGAGAAGGGCCGTCTGCGCCTGGACTTCAGGCAGACGCCGAACATGGTCGGCACCCTGGAGCACTGGCAGTACGACACCTTCATCGTGCGCTGGGACGACCGCACCGCCGAGCCGGCCTACGTGAGTTTCGGACTCGATGCCGACGGCAAGGTCGAGCGGATCAAGATGAAGGCCGTGTCGCCCATTGCCGATTTCAGCTGGGATTACCACGACTTGCTGTTCACGCCGCAAGCCGGCAAGTGATGCAAGTGCGGCGCCGGCCATCGCCGGCGCCGCAACTCCCGGACTGCTGTCGATTTACTGCGCGGTCGCGACCGGTGCACCCGGCGGGAACTGCGCGAACATCCTGTCGACGCTGATCAGCATGTTGCTGGTCTGCTGCTGCGGATTGGACGGAACCGTCCCCTGCGCGATGCCACGCCAGACCGCGCGCTTGCTCTGCGCATCGAACATGTCGAGGACCAGCGTGCCGAAGGTATAGGCGCGGGTGGTGGTTGTTGCGAAGCTCGCGCCCCCGCCCCAACCGCCGCAGCAACCCCATCCACCCCAGCCGCCGCCCCAGCCCCAGCCGCCCCATGCCGGGCCGCTGTAGAAACTGTCGAGGGTATAGCGCGTCTCGGTGGCGACGTTGGCGACGATGTCGATCTGCGCGTCGGTCGACTGGGTCCAGCCGCGCTCACGCAGCTTGGCGTCCACGGCCGCGACCAGTCGCTGCTGCGCGAGTGGCGAATAACCTTCCGGCTTCTGCGCCCAGCGATACGTGCGGTACTGGCCGAAGCTGATGCCCGGGTCGTAGTCGGTGAAAACGGCCGGCGTCGTGGCGCAGCCGGACAGCATCGCGATGCCCATCGCGACAGCAAGAATGAGTGTACGTTTCATGGCCGGCTCCCAAGTGGCGGCAACACCAGCATACGCCTGCGGCCGTTGCGCAAGCGAGGGGCGGCAGGGGGCTTTCTGAAGCATTCAGTCAACGCTGAGCAGTCGGCTTCCCGGCTACACCCGGGATGACTGAAGTCGCCACTTCGGCAATGGGCCCGACGACGAGATCCGTGCCAGCGGGGCGGTGAGGCGAGCCTGGCGGGCTGGGCTGCCTTCTCTCCCTTCAGGAGACATGGCGTTCACCGCCATTGCGATACCACTTCGGCCCTGCCCGCGTCCCCTGGGCGCGCCTCCGCCGGCAACAAGGAAGAGCCCTGTCAGCCGGTGTCCACGCATAAAGGAGCGTGGCCATGTCGGATCTGCTTCGACACGCTGGTTCAGCGAAGGACGCTCGCGGCCGCGCCCGTCTGCGCCGAATCCCGTTGTCCGTCGGCATCGCCCTGGCGCTGCTGTCGCCTGCCTACGCGCAGACCTGCCCCACTCCCGTGGTCGTCAACGGCACCTCCTGCGTCGTCCCGGGAGGCACGGTCGTCACGGTCGCCACGGCGAACGGCATCGCGATCAGTGCTTCCGGCCCGACGGCCGAGGTCACCGCCGACGACGTCATGCTGCGACTGGGAGCCGCCGGCGCAACCGGCGTCTTCTCGCAGCTGGGCGCCCACGTCTTCTTCCGCCGCAGTGCCCTGTCCACCACGTCGGTCGGCGCCGCCGCCAGCGGCCAGTTCGGTCTTCGTGCCACCGGCGGTGGCGGATTGATAACCGCGATCGGCTCGGAGATATCACTGGCGCCGCTGTCGGGCACGACCACCAACCTCCGCGGTGTCAGCGCCGAAGCGGGCAGCGTCATCTCCCTGGGCGATACCGCCGTGACCGTCCGCGGCGGCGCCAACGGAACCGGCAACTACGGCGTCCAGGCCACCGGCCCGGGCAGCCTGGTATCGGTCTCCGGCGGAACGATCGACACTTCGTCGCGCGGCGCATTTGCCGTGCTGGCGCAGGACGGCGGCAAGGTCGACCTGTTGACCACCCAGGTCACTTCCGCCGGCGCGCAGGTTGTCGCGACCAACACCGGCAGCCATGCCCTGATGTCCACTGGCAGTGGCAGCCAGGTCAACGGCACCAACATCACGGCCAGCACGTCGGGAACGCTGGCCAATGCCGCGCGAGCCGAGGGCGGCGGCGCCCTCACCCTGGTCGGCAGCCAACTGCGCAGTACCGGCGCGGGAAGCGCGATTGCATCGTCGGCGGGCATCCGCGTGCTTACCGGCAGCACCTTGAACATGAGCGGCACGGGCAGCTCGGTGACCGCGACAGGCCTGTGGGGCAATGGCCTGCAGATCGAAGACCCTGGCTCCATGGCGACCGTGGCCGACACCGCCATCCGTGTCGAAGCCGGGCGCGCGATGGGCGTGCTGGTCAGGAACGGTGGCTCGGCCGACATCCGCAACAGCACCGTCGTCAACGCCGGCGTCACCGCCGGGCCATGGGCTCCGGCAGTGCAGGTCGAAGGCGCCGGCTCGAAGCTGGTGATGAGCGGTAGCCAGGTCACCACGGTGCAGCAGACTTCATTCGGCATCCGCGCCCTGGCAGGCGCCGACATCGACGTGTCGAACACATCGATCACCACATCAGGCGCCTACTCGGCGGCCCTGTCGGGGGGCAGTTCGACGATCACCGCCACCGACATCGCCATCGTCACCACGGGCGACAACAACGCGATGGGGGCGCTGTCGGACGGCAACGGCGTGCTGACGCTGATCCGCGGCACCATCGATACCAGCGGCGATTCGGTCGCCCAGGCGGCGTATCCGCACGCGCTCGGTGCCCGCAATCCGGGTGGCGTGTTGAACGCCGATGGCACGATCGCCCACACCCGTGGTTTCATCGCCATGGGTGCCTGGGCCGACGATGGCGGCATTGCCAACATCGCCAACGTGCGCATCACCACCGAAGGCGAGCGGGCAATCGGCGCGTTCGCCATCGTCGAGCAACAGGGAGACCTGTTCCCCGCCAGCCTGACCGGAAATACTTCGACGATCGAGACGTTTGGCCTCAACGCCCACGGCGCCGCGGCGCAGGCGCGCAACGACCTGCCCGGCAGGACCGCCACCGTCACTGTCAACGACTCGGCCATCACCACCCATGGAACAGGCGCGCAGGGCCTGCGTGCGGTGCTGGCCAATTACGGTTCGACGCCGACCGGACGCGGCGAAGCGGCCGTCATCGCCAATCGCAGCACCGTCGTCACCGCAGGCGATTCGGCCCATGGCGCCCTGTCGAAGGACGCGCCGACGTCGGTGACGATGAACCAGACGTCGGTTCGCACCAACGGATCAACTGCGCACGGCGCGCTGGCGGCAATCGGTGGACGCATCATCGGCAATGACGCGGATGTGGTGGCCAGCGGCGCCTCTTCGATGGGATTGTTCGTCCTCGGCGAACCTGGCGCCATCTCCACTGCCGACTTCACGGCCAGCACGCTGACCAATGCGAGCGGTCCGAATGTCGGTGTCGCGGGAAACGGCGTCATCGCCCTCACCGATTCCACGGTCGCGGGCTCGAGTGAATGGCTGCGAGTGGGCACCATCAATGACTTCCCGCCGCCGCCGACATCGGACCTTCCCGAGGTCGGTCCGTCCGACCTGCCCGACGAGGAAGGCATTCCGCCCATCGCCAGTCCGCCGCCGCTCGCGGCACCGCCATTCGTCGTGGTACCGGGGCTGGCGGATATCACGGCCACCCGGTCGACCATGACCGGATCGGCCTTCACCGCTGCCGGCAGTGTGTCCAGCCTCACCCTGGTCGATTCCACCTGGAACATGACCGGCAGTTCGAACCTCACCAACCTGATCAACGATCCGAGCCTCATCGACTATTCCGCACCGGTAGGCGGAGCGTTCAAGACGTTGACGGTGGTGAACTACAGCGGCGACGGCACCATTGCTCTCAATACCTTCCTTGGCGACGACAGCTCACCGTCGGACCTGCTCGTCGTCGACGGCGGCACCGCGTCCGGTGCCAGCCAC
The DNA here is from genome assembly GCA_036524935.1 of Lysobacter sp. Lineage (GTDB taxonomy): Bacteria > Pseudomonadota > Gammaproteobacteria > Xanthomonadales > Xanthomonadaceae > Lysobacter_J. The sequence continues at coordinate 36,148 of DATDBK010000152.1, forward strand.
CTGCAGATCAAGCAGGCAGGCGGTGCCGGCGCAGTGACGGTCGCTAACGGCATCCTCGTGGTCGATGCGGTGAACGGAGCGACGACGACGCCCACCGCCTTCGCGCTGGCCGCACCGGTGCTCGCCGGGCCTTACGAGTACACGCTGCAGCGAAGCAGTCGTGACGCGAGCGGACCGGAAGACTGGTTCTTGCGCTCGACGATTGACTGCGCGGCGGCAAACGCGCCATCGCCGCCATGCCCAGCACCGCCGCCACCGCCTCCACCGCCACCGCCGCCCCCCACTCCTCCACCGGAGCCACCACCGACGCCACCGACGCCACCACCGACGCCACCGACGCCACCGACGCCACCGACGCCACCGGCACCGCCCGAGCCCCCAGTCGTGCCCATTCCCAACATCCGGGCCGAGGTGTCCCTGTATGCCGCGCTGGCACCGACGGCGTTGAACTATGGGCGGGCACTGCTCGACACCCTGCACGAGCGCGTCGGCGAACAGGAATTGCTGTGGGGCCGCAGCGACCTCGACGAGCACCGCAGTACGGTCGATGGCATGTGGGGCCGTCTGATGTACGTCAACGGCGACCGCGACGGTTCCGACACCGGCATTCTCGGGCGTGGCCCCAGCTATGACTTCGTCGCCGGTGCCGTGCAGATCGGCTACGACCTGTACCGCCACGAGGAACCCGACGAGCACCGCGACCACGCCGGCCTGTACGGTGCAGTGGGCTACGCCGACACCGAAGTCGATCATTACAACGGCCGCAACGCCGGCGACGAGCGCATCGACGGCTACACGCTGGGCGGTTACTGGACGCGGTATGGACGCAAGCAGTGGTACGTCGACTCCGTGCTGCAGGCGACGTGGTACGAAGCGTCGGCCAATCCCCGGCCCGAGCGCGGATTCAACCGCATGCGTACAGATGGACTGGGTCTCGCCGCGTCGATCGAAGGCGGCTACCCGTTCCGCAACAAGCACAACTGGGTGCTCGAGCCACAGGGTCAGTTGATCTACCAGTGGATCGAACTGGACGACTCGTCCGATCTCGCGGCCGACGTGCAGTTCGACGATGTCGACTCGCTGGTCGGGCGCCTCAGTGCGCGGCTGTCACGCGATTGGGTGCACGAGGCGTCGAGCGCACCGTTGTCCAGTACCGGCTGGGGTCGAGTGAGCGTGTGGCACGAGTTCCGCGGCGACCCGATCACCCGGTTCTCGTCACAGGCGGGCTTCGTCCCGTTCCACGCCGACATGGGCGGCACCTGGTGGGAACTCGAGCTGGGCATGACCCGCGAGATCGACCGCAACGTCTTCTTCTACGGAAACGCCGGCTACGCCCAGGGCTTCGATGACGACCGACACTCGTGGGAGGGCAAGTTCGGAATGCGCGCGAACTGGTAGATCGGCATCGGCGGGGCCGGAAAGCCGACGACCGTTCGTCGGAACCCTCCCCAGGGCCGCTTGCGGAGATTTCATGTAAGTTCTACGCTCGATTACATGAAAGGTCCGCGTCCCAAGTCGTCGACTGAGTACGTTCGCGAATTCCGCGAGCGGATGCGGGGCGAGGGCTATGTAAAAAAGGACGTCTGGATCCTGCCGGAGCACGCGCAGGAACTGGCCGCAGTCGAGCGCCGCCTGCGCAAGACCCCGGAGGAAATGGGCGTACGCAGCGATGCCGGGGAGGCAGGGGGATGGACCGTCCGCTCCCTCCATGCTGCCCTGGCCGAGACCCAGCCGGTGCAGTCCGGCAGCGTCGGGCTGGAGGTGGTCGAGGGGACCGAGCCGAGCCTGCACCTGGTGATGCGCGAGCACGGCGAGCTGCCGGTGTTCATCGCCGTCAGCGGTGAACAGATCATCGTCGAGTCACTGATGTGGCCGGTCGACGACGTCATCGACCCGGCCACCTTCAATCTGCACGTACTGCGCACCCACAAGGTGCTGCCGCTATCGACGATGGGGATCGAAGTCATCGGCGGCGTCGCCTGTTACATCATGTTCGGCCTGCTCGATACGCATTCGAACCTGGCCAACGTGCTGTTCGAGATCGAGACGCTGGCCGAGAACGTGCTCAGCGCCGCCGAAGCGTACCGGCCGTACCTGCGGCCAGCAGCCTTCGCCGGGCAGGTGCCCGGATGAAAGCCTTCACCCGCATCTTCGGCCAGGTCCGCGAACAGTTGGCCGAACTCACCGAAACCTTCGCCGGCCACCACGCCCAGCGTGATCTCGACGAGGAAATTCGCGACACCGACACGCACCTCCACGAGTGGCGCGCCAACCTCGCCGGCTTCCAGGCCAAGCGCCTGACCGCGCAAGAGCGAATCGACAGCACCACAGTCGCGATTACCCAGCGCGAAGCGCAGGCGCTGGCGGCGCTGCAGGCCGGCAAGACCGCCCTGGCGCGTGAGGTGGCATCGGCTGTCGTGCAGCTCGAGGACGCGCGAGACGACGAGCATGCGTTCGTGGCGCGTCTGGACGAATGGATCGCGCAGATGCGCCACCTGATCGACCAGGGGGAAAGCAGCCTGCGCCGCCTGCAGCACCAGCTCGATGCCCTGCGCGCCGCCGAAACGCTGCAGCGTGCCCAGGAAACCGTGGCCGGGCGCCAGGCAGGCCAGGCGATGCTGCCGCAGAACGCGATCGAATCTCTGATGCGCGCACGGCGACAGTCCACCACGAACGTGGCCAGGAACGGCGAGCGCGACGAAACGGTCGCAGGGAATCCAGAGCTGGACGCCAAGCTGGAAGCGGCCGGCATCAACGAGCGCGATGCGCGCACCCAGCTCGTGCTCGATCGTGTCGGCCAGCGCCTGGCCGAATCGACAGCTCCCGCACGCAGCGGCGGCCGTCGCAGTCGCAGCAATGACGACACCACCAAGGGCAAGCGATGAACGCCTTCCTGCAGACGTGCCTGACGTTTCCGACCCTGCTGTACAGCATCGTACTTGCCGTGTGCGTGGGGTATTGGGCCCTGGCCGCGACCGGGCTGGTCGATGCCGACGGACCAGACGGCCTGCTCGGCGCCGACGCCGACAGTGACGGCGAAGCGGCGGGTGTCGCCGCGATGCTGGCGAAGCTCGGCCTGGCCGGCGTGCCGGTGATGGTGGTCGCCACCGTGCTCGGCTTCATCGGCTGGCTCGGCACCTATTTCGTGCAGCTGCTGGTGCTGCAACACCTGCCCGGGGCATTGCGGGTCGTCGTTGGCATCGCCGTCGCCGTGGCGATGCTCGTGCCGGGCCTGTTCGCGACCTCCCTGCTGCTGCGCCCGCTCAGTCGCCTGCTGCTGAAGCTGCGCCCGCCCGCCGATCCGTCGATCCTTGGCCGCACCGCCACTGTCAGCACGCCTTCGGTCGATGCCGGCTACGGCCGGGCCACCGTCGAAGACGGCGGCGCCGGGCTGGTGCTGCAGGTCCGTCATCACGAATCCGGGCGCTTCAAGCGCGGTGACCGGGTCGTGCTCATCGAGTACATCGATGCGCAACATGCTTATCGCGTGATTTCCGAACAACACTTCAACACCCTGTAGAGATACGGATCCAACAAGGAGAAGTTGCAATGAGCCTGTCCCTGGTCCTCCCGTTCCTGGTGGGAGCTGGCATCCTGCTGGTCGTGATGCTTGGCATCTTCGGCCTGTTCAAGGCCTTCTACATCAAGGTCGACCAGGGCACCGCCCTGATCGTCAACGACATGAGCTCGATGCCGAAGGTGCGCTTCACCGGCGCCCTCATCATCCCGGTGCTGTACCGGGCCGAGCACATGCGCATCAGCCTGATCACGCTTCAGATCGACCGCCGCGGCAAGGAAGGCCTGATCTGCCGCGACAACATGCGCGCCGACATCACGGTTGCCTTTTACCTGCGCGTCAACGAGACCCAGGCCGACGTGCTTCGCGTGGCCAAGGCCATCGGTGCCGACCGCGCCTCCGACAAGAACGCCGTTGACGAGCTGTTCAACGCCAAGTTCTCCGAGGCGCTGAAGACAGTAGGCAAGAAGTTCGACTTCACCGAGTTGTTCGAAAAGCGCCAGGAGTTCCGCGACGAGATCGTCAAGATCATCGGCAACGACCTCAACGGCTACGTGCTCGAGGACGTGGCGATCGACTACCTCGAGCAGACGCCCAAGAACCTGCTCGACCAGAACAACATCCTCGACGCCGAGGGCATCCGCAAGATCACCGAGCTGACCGCCACCCAGAACGTGATCACCAACGAGCTCGAGCAGAACGAGAAGCTCGCCATCACCAAGAAGAACGTGGAAGCGCGCGAAGCGACGCTGGAGCTGGAACGCCAGCAGGCCGAGGCCGAGGCACGCCAGCAGCGTGAGGTGGAGACGATCCGCGCGCGCGAGGAGGCCGAGACGCTGCGCGTCAAGGAAGAGCAGCGCCTGATCTCCGAACAGGCACGCCTGCAGTCCGATGAGCAGATCCAGATCCGCGACCAGAACCGCCAGCGCGAAGTGGAAGTGGCCGAGCAGAACCGCCAGCGCGCGGTTGCCATCGAGGCAGAGCGCGTGGAACGCGCACGCAAGCTCGAGCAGGTGACCACCGACCGCGAGGTCCAACTGCAGGGCGTGGAGCGCGACAAGGTCGTCGAGACCGGCAAGATGGACGTCGCCAATATCACCCGCGAGCGCATCGCCATCGACAAGACCGTGGCGCAGGAAGAGGAGCGCATCAAGGAATTGCGCGTCGTCTCGCTGGCCGACCGCGACCGCCAGGCCAAGGTGATCGCGGCCGAGGCCGAGGCGCAGGAGAACCTGGTGCGCACCGTCAAGGAAGCCGAAGCCTCGGAGACGGCCGCCAGGCACAAGGCCGTGGAGATCACGACCCTCGCCCAGGCCGGGTTGGAGGCGGCATCCAAGGACGCCGACGCAAAGAAGGCGCTGGCCGAGGGCGTCAAGGCGGAAACCGCCGCGCCCGGCCTGGCCGAGACGCAGGTGCGCGAAGCCACGGCGGCCGCCATCGAGAAGGTCGGCATCGCCGAGGCGCGGGTGATCGAGGCCAAGGCCGAGGCCAGCTACAAGCAAGGCAGCAGCGACGCACGCGTGCTCGCCGAGAACCTGGCCGCGCAGGCCGAGGGCGAGGAGAAGATGGGCCGCGCCAAGGCGACGGCGGTCGAATCGGTGGGCATTGCCGAAGCGAACGTCACCGTGAAGAAGCTCACGGCGGAGGCCGAAGGTCTTACCGCGAAGTTCGAGGCGATCGATTCGCTGAGCGACACCGCGCGCAGCCACGAAGAGTTCCGCATGACCCTGGAAACCCACCTCGAGCAGGCCATGGCCGCGATCGAGGCGGGCCGCGAAGTGTCGAAGGAGAACGCCGAAGTCATCGCCTCCGCGCTGCGCAACGCCAACATTGACCTGGTCGGTGGCGACGGCGGCCTGTTCGAGAGTTTCTCGAAGGCGCTTTCGCTGGGCAAGTCGATCGAGGGCTTCGCCGGCAAGAGCCCGATCGTGCAGGACCTGATGGAGCGTTTCCTCGGCGTGCCCAAGGCCGAGCCGCGTGAGCGCGTGATCGACTCGGCAGCGGTCGTGCCGATCAGTGCCGCCGACAAGAGCAAGCACGAACCGGTCGGCGCCTGACGGCGCGACCGCTGCACTCATCTGACCCCTTTCGTTACCAACCGGAACCTGAAGACATGAGCAAAGAGAGCCGCGATTTCCTCGAGATGGCGTTCCAGTCCGTCCAGTGCTTCGGCAACGACGGCCGCCTGGACGCTGCTGAGCTGGCCAAGATCATCGCCATCGCCGAGCGCGACGGCGTAACCGATCCAAACGAACTGCGGGTGCTTGGCAGCATCATCGCCCGCATCCGTCCGGACGAGATCGACGCAGCGATGAAGGCACAGCTGGCCGGCATCGCCAGCAAGTACGGCATCGCGATGCCCGAGTCGGCCTGATCGCTGCACCGGCCGGCGCCTGCCCACGCAGGTGCCGGCCACAGCGCCGTTCCAGCTGACCACCCGCTGTCACCCTCCAGACGCCCCGGATCGGGCGAGGTAGAACGATGTCGCAAGCCGCCAAAGCCAATCAGGAAGGCACCGCCGCAGCAGCCGGCGAGCTCGATGCGGCCGTCGCCGAAGGCGGCGCCTACGAGGTGTTGAGCCGACGCCTGGCGGAGCAGGGAGAACGCCTTCGACAGACCGCGGAAGGATTGAACAAGCGGCGCCTGCAGGAGTTCGGCGAGAGCGCACTGGAGGTTATCGGGCGCCTGCGTATCCGCACCGAGAACAACTGCATCGGCCGCGACATTGTTCCGGTCGGCGACCTGTTGCTGTTCGGCTACAACGTCTTCATCGGCCTCAAGACCACGACCCGGGTCGAGGACGTTTTCGGACTGTACCGGCTGGTCGAGGCCACCGACGGTTTCGATGTCGTCGCCGTCGAGCATGCCAGCAGCTTCCTCGGCGATGCCGCATTCGTTCGCGACTTCAACGAGCTGTACGCCTATTACAAGAATGCCCGCCTGCTACAGCTCGACGTCGCCGGCAGCAAGTTGCTGGCCGCGTTCCAGATCGGTGAACGCAGCGCCGATGTTCGCGTCTTCCGCTGGGCGATCTCCAACCAGGGCGAACTGACCTACATCGATGCGCGCGGCGAGCGCGACCTCGTGCTGCCGCCCCCGTTCGACTTCGAGTGGACGCGCGCGACTCGCGACCACATGGTCAACGGCCGCTTCGTCCACCTCAACATCCTCGACACGATCTTCGTCGAGACGACCGGCGGCGACCTCACTCTCAAAGTCGAGAACAACACCGAGACCGGGCAGGGCATCTTCTCCGAGCCGGTCGAGGACAAGACGCAGTCGCTCGACGACGCCACGTTCGACTTCGCCCGCGTCGGATCGCTGGTCCTGCTCAAGGTGCTGCCGTACCGTGAGACCGTATGGCGCGGCCTGGTCTACAACACCATCACCGGCAAGGTGATCCGCAACGACGCCATCGTCCAGGCCTGCGTGCAGTTGCCGGAAGACCACGGGATCATCTTCCCGGGTGGCTACTACCTGCAGAGCGGCGAACACAAGTCGTTCGACGCCACCATGGACGGCATGCAATTCCAGCGCGCCATCCGCTCGCCGAACGGCGAGGACGTGATGTACGCGTTCTACGAGCGCGAGCAGGGCCGCTCGGCGTTGTTTGTCTACAACATGATCCAGCGCAAGCTGCAGAACCCGCTGTTCGGCCACGGCCACGCGATGCTGCCGGACGGCCGCATGGTGCTCTTCAATGCCGAGGGTGACGGCGCTACCCGCATCCATCCGATGCAGGTCTGGCGCACGCCGTTCGTGAGCGACGAGTTCGCTGCACAGCGCCCGCCAGGCACCAGCTTCATGGGCAGGATCGGCAATGCCGAGCTGGTGCGCGGCATCTCCAACCTGTTCCATCTAGGCCGCGAGATCGACAGTAAGGAAGTGTCGGTGCAGCGCTACCAGCTGCTGACGCACAACGCGCGTCGCCTGTTCGATGTCCATCACTGGCTCGACGACGGCAACTGTGACGGCATGGCGAGCCTGCTGCGCGAGATCACCACCACCGGTGAGTCGGTGCTGGGCGAGTTCGAGAAGGTCGAGAGCATCCGTCGCCAGTCCGACGCTGCGATGACCAAGGCCTGGGCCGAGCACAAGGCGCTTCTGGCGCGGTTGCTGCCGGAGAACTGGACGCAGGTGCGGGAGTTCGTCGACGCACTGGGCGAGATCGGCCGCCTGCGTGGCCACCTGCTGACCATCCGCGAGAACCGCTACATCGACACGGCGGCAATCGATGCGATGGGCGCGGAGCTGCAGGCCGCGCACGAGCGCGTCGGTGCGGCTACCGGTGCCTTCCTCGGCAGCGACAAGGCGCTGCAGCCGTATTCGGCGCGCGTGACCGAACTCGACGCCGCCGCGCAGAAATCCTCGACTGCACGCGAACTGGCCACGCAGCTGGAATCGCTGCAGGCCATCTCCACCGACCTGGACATGCTCTCGGAGCTGATGGCCGGCCTGAAGGTCGACGACGCCAGCCAGCGCACCCGCGTGGTCGAGTCGATCTCGACCATCTACGCGCGCCTGAACCAGGCCCGCGCCCGCGCCGAGCAGCGGCGCAAGACGCTGGGCTCGGCCGAAGCGGTCGCCCAGTTCGGCGCACAGTTCACCCTGTTTGGGCAGTCGATCACCAGCGCCCTCGGCCTGGCCGGCGATCCGGAAAAAGCCGACGAGCAGCTGTCGCGCCTGATGGTCCAGCTCGAGGAACTGGAGAGCCAGTTCGGTGAGCACGAACAGTTCCTCGGCGACATCCTCGCCAAGCGCGACGAGCTGCTCGATACCTTCGAGGCGCACAAGCAGGCGCTGCTCGACGACCGCCAGCGCAAGGCGCAGTCGGTGCTCGACGCGGCCAATCGGATCTTGGAGGGCCTGGGCCGGCGCTCGGAGAAGTTCACCAGCGCCGACCAGCTCAACGCCTTCTTCGCCGGCGACCCGTTGATCCTCAAGATCCGCGAACTTGCCGAGCGCCTGCGTGGCTACAAGGACAGCGTCAAGGCCGACGATGTCGAGGCGCGCCTCAAGGCCGCACGCGACCAGGCCGTGCGCGCGCTGCGCGATCGCAGCGACCTGTTCGAGGAAGGCGGCAATGTCATCAAGCTCGGCCGCCACCGCTTCAGCGTCAACGGCCAACCGCTCGACCTGACCCTGTTGCCGCGTGGCGACGAACTCGCGCTGCACCTCACCGGCACCGACTTCATGGAGCCGTTGCGCAGCGACGAGCTGACCTCGTTCCGTGAGTTCTGGAGTACCGGCCTGGAATCGGAATCGCCGTCGTTGTACCGCGGCGAGTATCTGGCGGGGCAGGTGCTGGACGCCGCCGATGGCGGACGCGAAGGATTGACGGTCGATCTCCTGCAACGCCAGCTTGGCGATCTCGAAGCGCTGGCGCGCACGGTGCGCGACTTTGCCGCGCCGCGCTACCGCGACGGTTACGAGCGCGGCATCCACGACCAAGATGCCGCACTGATCCTGCGGCTGATGCTCGGCCAGCGCGCCACCGCCGGCACGCTGGTGCACGCGCCGCTGCCGCGGGCGCTCGCGGCGATGTTCTGGGCTGCGCGCGGCAAGGATACGGCCGTGGGCGAATGGTCGCAGCGCATTGCCAGCGCGCGGGCGATCGCCGCGATGTTCGGTACCCGCACCGGGCTGGACACGCTGAAGGCGGAGATTGCCGGCGAGATTGCCACTTATCTCCAGCAGACGGCGCTCGCCTTCGACGCCGCGCGCGCGCCGGAAGCCGCCGACTACCTGATGGATGAACTGGCCGGGCCGGAGGCGGGGCTGGTGCTGTCGCGCCATGGCCGTGAGCTGCTGGCCGCACTGGAGGGCCGCATCAAGGCCGCCGGCATGCAGGACGCGTTCAAGCGTTCCATGGCCCAGCTCAAGGACCGCCCCGCCGTGCGCTGGCTGCACGCGATGCATTGGCTGGAAGGCCTGTGCGCCGATCCTGCGTTCGCGCCGCTGGCCTCCTACGCCGCCGAAGCCGCGGCGTTCCTCGCCACCGAAGGGCAGCTGCAGCGACGCGAGAGCGAGGCGGTGCTGCAAGCCACCGTGGAAGGATTGCTGGGCGAGCACCCGCGCATCACCGGCGGCCGCATGACGCTGGCCATCGACGACCTGATGTCGCGCCTGCGCAGCCACCATCGCGACGTGCTGCCGCGCTTCCGCCGCTACCAGGCACTGCGCCAGGAAATCGTGTCGCGCGAGCGCGAGTCGCTGCGCCTGGGCGAGTTCCAGGCGCGTCCGCTGACCTCGTTCGTGCGCAACCGACTCATCAACGACGTCTACCTGCCAATCATCGGCGACAACCTCGCCAAGCAGATGGGCACGGTCGGCGAGAACAAGCGCAGCGACCTGATGGGCCTGCTGATGATGATCTCGCCGCCGGGCTACGGTAAGACGACGCTGATGGAGTACGTCGCCCACCGTCTCGGCCTGATCTTCATGAAGGTCAACGGGCCGGCGCTCGGCCACGAGGTGCGCAGCATCGACCCGGCGCAGGCGCCGGACGCGACCTCGCGCCAGGAGCTGGAGAAGCTCAACCTGGCCCTGGAGATGGGCAACAACGTGATGCTGTATGTCGACGACATCCAGCACACCCATCCGGAGTTCCTGCAGAAGTTCATCTCGCTGTGCGACGGCACGCGCCGCATCGAGGGCGTGTGGAAAGGCCAGGCCAAGACCTACGACCTGCGCGGCAAGAAGTTCTGCGTGGTGATGGCCGGCAACCCGTACACGGAGTCCGGCGAGGTCTTCAAGATTCCGGACATGCTCGCCAACCGCGCCGACATCTACAACCTCGGCGACGTGCTCGGCGGCATGGAGGACTTCTTCACGCTCAGCTACATCGAGAACAGCCTGACTTCGAACCCGGTGCTGGCGCCCCTGGCCACCCGCGAGCTGGCCGACCTCTACGTGCTGGTGGACAAGGCGCGCGGCAAGGAAGTGTCGCTCAACGGGCTTTCCCACACCTACAGCGGCGCCGAAGTCGACGAGATCGTCGGCACGCTGCATCGCCTGATGCAGGTGCGCGACGTGGTCTACCGCGTCAACCAGCAGTACATCGCCAGCGCCGCGCAGGCCGACAAGTACCGGACCGAGCCGCCGTTCAAGCTGCAGGGCAGCTACCGCAACATGAACAAGCTGGCCGAGAAGATCTCGCCGGTGATGAACGAGGCGGAGCTGCAACAGCTGATTGGCGACCACTACCTGGGCGAAGCGCAACTGCTGACCACCGGCGCCGAGGAGAACCTGCTGCGCCTGGCCGAACTGCGCGGCGTGCTCGACGTCGATCAGGAAGCACGCTGGGCGCAGATCAAGCGCGACTTCCTGCGCAACAAGGCGATGGGGTCGGACGATACCGATGTCGGAGGCCGCGTGGTCGCGCAGCTGGCGGACATTGCTGGCGGCCTGCAGGTGATGGGCCGGGCCAACGCTGTCGCGCCCCCACTACCGCCGGCGCCTGATCCGGCGCCATGGCATGAAGTGCTCGCGCTGCTGCAGCGCGTGGCCGAGCAACGCGCAACGCCCGATATCCGGCCGCAGGCGTCGTCGCTTCCCGATGCGCTGCCACAGGCGATGCGCGAGGCGATTGCACCGTTGCTGGAGGCGCTCCGTTCCAGTCACGACCAGCAGGAAAGGATCAACGCCGCCGTGCTGCACTTGGCCAATGCGTTCCGCGAGGACATCGTGACGCGGACCAGGGCGGCACCGGCCGCTCGCCGCCAGCATCGACCGACGCCGGTCGAGAAGCCGCTCGACGAAGCGCTGCAGAGCCTGGGCGACAGCAGCAAGGACATCTGGCCGCCGCGATGACAGCCCGCCCGGTCGGCAGCGATTCCAGCCAGGAACCGTGCGATGTCGCGGATGCCGGGCAGTGCGCCGCCACCGGCCTGGGCACGGCGATCATCGCGCAGGTCGACCTCGATGCGATCACCGCGCTGCTCCGCAACCTGCCGACACCGGCCCTGCTGGAGCAGCTCGATGCGGTCGTGGCCGCGCTGGACAGCACCGACCCGGCGCGCGCGCGCCGTCGCGTCGGCTGGCTTGGGCGACTGCTCGGTCGCGACCTTGTCGCACTGGCCCGGGTCGAACCGGTCGAACAGCGTGTGCGCGTCGCCTTGTCGTTCGCCCAGTCGTGGGCCGATGAGCTGGCATCGCAGCTGGTGGACCTGCAAGTCGCGGCCGACGACCTGAAGCATGAGCTTGCGCGGTTGACCGCGGCCATCGGCGATGCCCGCGGCGCCGGACCCACTGACGATCGCCTGCTGCGCAGACTCGCCCACCTCGACCTGATGGCTGCCTCCTGGTCGGCCACGCTCGCGCACGTCGCCATGGTCCGCGACCACGCCAGGCGCCTCATGGACCGCCACTCACAGGTACGCGACGTACTCGTGCCGTTGTGGCGCCAGCACTCCGCCGCAAGCGCCGCCGGCGAGCAGTTGCGCCTCGACGGACAGCCTGATCGTTTCGCGCGCTTGCAAAGCGAGTTGCGCACCGGCTTGGCATCGCTGCACGAATCTTCCGCAGTTGCGTCCCCGCACCACCCCGAATCCACCGCCGAAGCACCCAAGGAGCCCTTGCCATGAACACGTCCGCCACGGATGTCGTGACCGCCGCACCCGCGCTCGACGAGGCCGCGCTGCTCGCCCTGGGCCTGACATCGGCCGACCATGGTCGCATCGCCGAGATTGGCAAGTCGCTTCAGGGCGTGGCTCCGGGCGACCTGCAGGGCTTCGGCCGGGAGGCCGCTACCCGGACGGCGCAGTTCTCCAGCGAACTGCTCGACCAGGTCCGCAATCGTGACCTCGATGCAACCGGCACCAAGCTCGGCGAAGTGGTGCGTATTGCCCGCACGCTCAATCTGCAGAAGCTCGGTGGGCGCTCGAAGCTGCCCTTCGTTGGTCCGCTGATCGACCGCCTGCGCTCGTCGAAGGGCGAGCTGGTGCAGAAGTTCAGCAACACCAACCAGCAGATCGAGCAGCTGATGGCAGACGTATCGCGCCAGCAGGACGATCTCGCCGCGCGTGTCCGCGACTTTGACCGCATGCATGCAATCGTCCTCGAGGAGCGCCACGAGCTGGCCCTGCACGTGGCCGCGGGCAAGCTGCGCCTCGGCTCGCTGGAGCAGGAGCGCCGTGGACTGGAAGGCGCAGAGGATCCGCAGTCGCGCACGCGCCGCGCAGAACTCGACACCGCGACCCGCCTGCTCGACAAGCGCGTCGGCGACCTGGTGCTGCTGCAGCACTCGGCGGACCAGACCCTGCCGATGATCCGCATCATCCAGGCCAACGCGATCCAGCTGATCGAGAAGTTCACCGCGGTCCGCGACATCACCATTCCCGCCTGGAAGCGCAGCTTCGCCATCCAGCTGTCCCTGCAGGAGCAGAAGGGCGCGGTCGAGCTGGCTACCGCAATCGACGACGCCACCAACGAGATGCTGCGCGGCAATGCTGACCTGCTGCACCAGAACTCCGTGGCGACGGCCAAGGCCAACCAGCGCGGCGTGATCGACGTGGAGACGCTGCAGTTCGTGCATGACCGCCTGATCCAGACCGTCGAGGACGTGCGCGCGATCCACCGCGAAGGCATCGAGAAGCGCCGCCAGGCCGAGGTCGAGCTGGCGCGGATGCGCGACGACGTCCAGAAGCGCCTCGCCGCGCCGACCGTCGACGTGCGCTGACCGGGAACCGACGTGGACTTCACCCAGCTCGACCGGACCCTGCGCGACTACGCGACCGACCTCAACCTGGACAACGAAGAGCGCTTCGAACTGCGCGAGCTGGGTGCGCGGATCGACGCCGAGCGCATCCGCTACCTGCGCAACCGCGCCTTCGACATGGCACGCGAGATGATGCAGGCCGAGCCAGCGAAAGTGCTGGACATCCTGCGCTGGCTCGAACAGGTGGTGAAGACGCTGGACCTGTCGTTCGTCACCGCCGCCGCTGGCACCACCGCGTTCTTCACGCCGGGCGACAGCTGCCTGCGCAAGCTGCGCGAACTGTGCCGGGGCAGCAAGCGTGCGATCGACGTATGCGTTTACACCATCGCCGATGACCGCTTGACGGACGAACTGCTGGGTGCGCACCGTCGCGGCGTGAAGGTCCGGATCATCAGCGACAACGACAAGCGCTTCGACGACGGCAGTGACGTGCCGCAGCTGGCTGCCGCCGGCATCGAGGTGCGCATCGACGACACGCCGTTCCACATGCACCACAAGTTCGCGTTGTTCGACGGCGAGCAGCTGGCCAACGGCAGCTTCAACTGGACGCGAAGCGCGAGTTCGTCGAACCAGGAGAACCTGGTGGTCAGTCGCGATGCGTACCTGGTGCGCTGCTTTGGTGGGCAGTTCGAGAATCTCTGGGGGCGATTCGATCCACTGATGGCGTAGATATAGGCAGCGAATCCGTAACTGGCGAGCTTTCGCTGAATACCGTTATCAGCGATCAAAGGGCCGCCATCGGCGGACCTTTGTTGCATCGACACTGCCGAGCCAATTAGCGGTTCTTGTGCTTGCAGTGCTTGTCAGGCTTTCCGTTCTTCTTCAAACAGGGCGGGGGCAGATTGACGATGGCGTCGATCGAGAACTCCGCCAGCAGCGTGCCGTTGCCGTCGAGCATCACGTCGCCGGCGGCATAGTGGAACTGGCTGAGGTCGAAAGTACCCGGAAGGTTCCTGCTCTCCAGTCCACGGCCCATCATGCGCAGTCCGATGAAACCCTCGGCATAGAACGTGTCATCGATCATCATGCCGGGCGGGCTGTAGACGTCCACCATGTTTGCGCCCGTGCCCGGACGGTAGTTGATCGTGACCTGGGTACGGTCGGTGATGTCGCGCGGCAGCGAGCCGCCCAGAGTCGTGAGTGCGGATGTGGTATTGGCGCCCTGGATCGCCCCAGGCGGTCACTCGGCGAGGCCCCCTGTCGCCCCTTGTCGCCGAGGGACGATACTCCTTCAGTTCTCCTTCGGGAATCTCGCGCGGTGTCCCGCGCCACGGAGACTTCCTCGACTCCGCAGACTCTTCATCACTTCGGGGGTCTGTCGTCCCAGCTACCGCTTCGCCTGCTTCCGGTACGCCACGATGATCACCAGGTCTTCCTTGCCGCGCTGCAACAGTGCATGCGTGCTGCCGTTGCGGGTAAGGATCGCGTCGCCGGCGCCGACCTCGCGTCGTTTACCGTCGAGCAGCAGCTCGCCACGCCCGGACAGGACGTAATAGATTTCGTCCTTGTCGTTGCGGTGTTCGCCGATGGTGGCGCCCGGGTGCAGCGCGCGCTGGCGGAAGACCAGGTCGAAGTCGGCCGCATCGGCGAAGAACGGGTAGGCTGTCGTGGTGCCCTGGCCCTCATGCGGGCCCGGCTGCTGCACGGCGATGTCGCTGGCCTGTTCGACGTAGGAGTCGCGGCGCGGTTCGGCGGCGACGGCCATGCCGCAGGCGAGGGCGGCGACGACAGTGATCAGGGTGAAAGTGCCTGCATGCATCGTCGCCTCCTTCTATCTGATCCGTGAAGCGATCAGCGCGCCAGCCAGCCGCCATCGACCGGGATGATCGCGCCGTTGACGTAGTCCGACGCGGTCGAGGCCAGGAACACCGCGGTGCCGCCCAGGTCGGACGGTTCGCCCCAGCGGCCGGCCGGGATGCGCGCCAGGATCTGGCTGTTGCGGTCTTCGTCGGCACGCAGCTGCGCCGTGTTGTCGGTTGCCATGTAGCCGGGCGCGATCGCGTTGATGTTGATGCCCTTGTTCGCCCATTCGTTGGCGAGCAGACGGGTGATGCCGGCAATGCCGCTCTTGCTGGCGGTGTACGACGGCACGCGGATGCCGCCCTGGAACGACAGCATCGAGGCGATGTTGATGATCTTGCCGCGACCCTGCGCGATCATGTGCCGGCCGGCGGCCTGGGCCATGAAGAACGCGCCCTTGATGTTGACGTTCATCACCTCGTCCCAGTCCTTCTCGCTGAAGTCGACCGCATCGGCGCGCCGGATCAGACCGGCGTTGTTGACCAGGATGTCGAGCCCGCCGAGGCCGTCGAGCGTCTCGCGCACGACACGGTCGATCGGCTCCAGGCTCGACAGGTTGGCTTCGATGGCGACGAAGCGACGGCCCAGCGCGCGCACCTTCTGTTCGGTTTCGGTCGGCGCCTGGATGCCGGCGGCGGCGATGTCGGCGCCAGCCTGCGCCAGCGCCAGGGCGATGCCCTGGCCCAGGCCGGTGTTGGCGCCGGTGACGAGTGCGACCTTGCCCTGCAGATTGAACAGTTGCATTCCCGTGCGTCCCCTTACTTGAGCTGGCAGATGTCGAGCTGGTTCATGTCGGTGTAGTCGAGGTTCTCGCCGCCCATGGCCCAGATGAAGCAGTAGTTCTTCGTGCCCGAGCCCATGTGGATCGACCACGGCGGCGACACCACAGCCTCGTCGTTGGCGATGACGATGTGGCGCATGTCGGCCGGCTCGCCCATGAAGTGCATGACGCGCTCGCTGCCCAGGTCGAAGTAGAAATAGACCTCCGAGCGGCGGTCGTGCAGGTGCGGCGGCATGGTGTTCCAGACGCTGCCGGTCTTGAGGATGGTCAGGCCGAGCAGCAGCTGGCACGACTTGCACGTCGCCGGGACGATGTACTGGTAGATCGTGCGTTCGTTCGAGGTCTCGAGCGAACCGCGCTCGAGCGGCACCGCCTGCGAGATCGAGATGTGCTTCACCTCGAAGCGCGTGTGCGCCGGCGTCGAGGCCAGGTAGAACTTCGCCGGGTTGGCGGCATCGGCGGAAGCGAACTCGACCTGCTCACTGCCCATCGGCACGTACAGGCCATCCTTGGGCGCGAGCGTGTAGGCGGTGCCATCGACCGTGACCGTGCCGGTGCCGCTGCCGACGTTGACCACGCCCAGCTCGCGACGCTGCAGGAACGGCTGGCCGGCGGCCGAGGCCGGTTCGGTCTGCGCGGGCAGCGCCACCGGCGCGGTGGTCGGGGCGGCGCCGCCGATCACGAAGCGCTCGTTGTGCGAGTAGTTGAGGACGACGGTGCCTGCGACGAACAGGTCCTGGATCAGGTAGCGCTCGCGCAGCTGATCGTTGCTGGCCCCATCCATCATGTCGGGGTGGGTGGCGTGGTAGGTCTTGGCGAACATTGGGTCTCCGAAACGTGCTTTTGCCGGGTGCCAGCAGGCGCGCGGCGGGATGATGTGGCGATGATAACGGGGTTTTGGTAACCGGTGTCAAAAGCGTGTCAGCGAGTCGGGCATCAGCGGTTCCGCATCACATTGGGAGCGTGGCTGGGGCCGTCAGGCCTTGGGCCGCTGGCTCGAATCGCGAACCACCAGCTGCGGCGTCACCGTGCGCGGCACTGCCGGCGCGGCCGCCTCGCTGGCGAGCAGCATCTGCGCGGCCTGGCGGCCGAGGTCGCGGATCGGCGAGTGGATCGTGGTCAGCGCCGGCCACAGCTGCGAGGCCAGCGGGCTGTCGTCGTAGCCGACCACCGACAGGTCGCCGGGAATCGACAGACCGCGACGCATCGCCGCCTTGTACACGCCGGCGGCCATCTCGTCGTTGCAGGCGAAGATCGCGGTCGGGCGCGGCGACTTGGCGAGCAGGTATTCGGCGCCGGCGACACCGGACTCGAAGGTGTAACCGCCCTCGAACAGGTAATCCGGCGGCAGCTCGATGCCGCGCTCGGCAAGGCCGGCGAGGAAACCGCCGCCGCGCTCGATCGTCGACCGGTAACGGCGTGGGCCGGTGATCAGGCCGAGCGTGCGGTGGCCGAGCGATTCCAGGTAATTGGCCGCTTCGGTGCCGGCACGGCGGTCATGGGTGACGACCATGCTGCTGGCCTGGTCGAGCGGGATCGAGGCGATGCGGACATAGCGCACGCCGATCTCGCGCAACGCGGTGGCCAGTTGTTCGTCCTCGGACACGCGCGGGATCAGGATCACCCCGTGCAGCTTCTGCTGCTGGGCGAAGCGGCGCACGCCGTCGATGTAGTCCTCTTTCGAGCTGTCGCAGGGATGCACGACCAGCTCGTAACCCGAGTCACGCAACGCGTCGAGCGCGCCGTACTGCATGTTGACGATGAACTGCGCGGTCGGGTTGTCGTAGACCAGGCCGATCAGGAACGAGCGCCGGAACGCGAGCCCGCGCGCCTGCGGATCCGGCGAGTAGCCCAGCTGCTTCATCAGCGCCAGGACCTTCTCGCGCGTCTCCGGATGCACCAGCGGCGAATCGTTGATCACCCGCGACACCGTCTTCTTCGACACGCCGGTGAGGCGGGCGATGTCGTTGATGGTGGCCTTGCCCGCCAGCGTCACCGGTTCGGACGGCGCGGCCGCGGCAGTGGCCGTGGTGGTGCGGACGCGGCGGCGGGGTCGGGAGCTGGAGTCGGTCATGGGCAGCCTGTTGGTTGACCCATTCTAGGGCCTGTCCTCCGCCAGCGCGTCTCGCCTGCGGCCCTACTTGAGCGCCGCAGGCAGCCACAGCGACAGCTGCGGGACGAATGCCACCGCCAGCAGCACCGCCAGGGCCGCCAGCCAGAACGGCCAGATGGTACGCATGCTCTGGCCAATGCTGATCTTGCCGATGGCCGTGCCGATGAACAGCACAGAGCCCACCGGCGGGGTCACCAGGCCGATGCCGCCGGTCAGGACCAGCACCAGCGCGAAGTGGATCGGGTCGATCCCGTAGGCCTTCGCCACCGGCAGGAAGATGGGGGTGCAGATCAGGATCATCGGCGCCAGGTCCATGAACGTTCCCAGGATCAGCAGCACGATGATGATAAGCAGCAGCACCATGGTCTTGTCGTGGGCGACCGACTGCAGCATGTCGACTGCCGCCGCCGGCACCTGCAGGTAGGCCAGGATCCACCCGAACACGGCCGCGGTGGCGATCACGAACAGGATCACGCCGGTAGTCCGCGCGGCATGGGTGACCGTGCCGATGAACTCGCGCCACTTGAGCTGGCGATACACCAGCACGGTCACGATCAGCGCGTACAGCACCGCCATCGCCGCGCTCTCCACCGCGGTGAACACGCCGGCACGGATGCCGACGAAGATCAGCGTGACCAGGCCCAGGCCCGGCAGCGCCGCCACCAGCCGCACGACCACGGCGCGCATGCCCGGGAATGGCTCGGTGCCATAGCCGCGCGAGCGTGCGACCGCCCAGCCGGTGAACATCATCACCACCGTCATCAGCAGCGCCGGGGTGATGCCCGCGGCGAACAGGTCGGTGATGGAGATGCCGCCGCCGGCCGCGGCCGAGAACAGGATGAGGTTGTGGGAGGGCGGAACCAGCAGCGCCACCAGTGCGGCGGTGATGCTGACGTTGACCGCGAAGTCGCGGTCGTAACCGCGCTGGATCATCTGCGGGATCATCGTGCCGCCGACCGCCGAGACATCGGCGATGGCCGAGCCGGAGACGCCGCCGAAGAACAGCGACGACAGCACGCTGACCTGGCCCAGGCCGCCGCGCAGGCGCCCGACCAGTGCCGCGGCCAGCGCGATGAGGCGCTCGGAGATGCCGCCGCGCAACATGATCTCGCCAGCGAAGATGAAGAGCGGGATCGCGATCAGGGTGACCGAGCCGGCGCCGGCGCCGATCTGCTGCACCAGCACGACCAGCGGCAGGTCGAGGTAGAACAGCGTCGCCAGCGCGGCCGCGGCCAGCGCGAACGCGACCGGCACGCCGAGCAGCAACAGCAGTCCGAAGACGACAAAAAGCAGAGTGATGGCCATGGGTCAGTGCGCTTCGCGGTTCGGTTGCGGAAAGATCGCCCGGCGCAGGCGCTCGAGTGCGAACAGCACCATCAGCGCGCCGCCCAGCGACATCGGCAGGTAATTGACGCTTTGCGGCAGCGGTGCGCCGGCGAGGCGGATGTCCCAGCCGTCGAGCAGCAGTTCGGCGCTCCACCAGGCCAGAACCGAACCGATGGCGATGATCACCAGTGCCACCAGCGCATCGACCGCGCGATGGGCGCGCGGTCCCAGCGCGTCGGCGAGCAGGAAGAAGCCGAAATGGCGGTTCTCGCGCACGCCGGTCGCCGCGCCCAGACTCATCGCCGTGCTCAGCAGCAACAGCGTCACCGGCTCGGTCCAGCTCGGCGAGTCGTTGAGGATGTAGCGGGCATACACCTGCCAGCCCTGGATGATCACCAGTCCAACCAGCGCCAGCGCGGCGGTGCCGATGGCGATTGAGGACAGGCGGTCCAGGCTGCGGTGCAGGGGGCCGACGGAGATTTCAGAAGCTTCGGTCATGGTCTCGGTCGACATGGGATCAGGCCAGTTCGCGGATGCTGCGGTGCAGGGCGGCGATGTCGGGTTTGCCGAGGTACTCATCGAGCAGCGGCTTGGCGGCGGCCTTGAACGCGGGCATGTCGACCTCGTTGAACTTCACCCCGGCAGCGAGCACGGCCTCGCGCGCGACGGCCTCGGACTCGTCCCACTGCTGGCGCATCACGGCCACCGAACGGCGGGCGAGGTCGCGCAGCAGATCGCGGTCGCGCAGTTCCAGCGAATCGAAGGTCTTGCGCGACATCAGCAGCACATCGGGCGCATAGGAGTGCTCACTCTTGGACCAGTAGCGCGCGACTTCGAACTGGCGGCTGGAGTGGTAGCTGCGCAGGTTGTTCTCGGCGCCGTCGATCAGGTGGGTTTCCAGCGACGAGAACACCTCGCCGTACGACAGCGGCGTCGGATTGGCGCCGAACAGCCTTAGCAGGCGGATGAAGATGTCCGAGGACGGCACGCGGAAGCGCAGGCCGTGCAGGTCGGCAGGGCGCTCCAGCGGGCGGCGCGTGTTGTAGAAGCAGCGCGCGCCGGAGTCGTAGATCGCCAGGCCAACCAGGTCGCGTGCTTCGAAACCGGCGAGCACGCGGGCGCCGACATCGCCGTCGAGCGCGCGACGCAGGTGCGGCACCGAATCGAACACGTACGGCAGGCACAGCGCCTGGGTCAGCGGGAATGCGTTGTTCAACGCGCCGCAGTAGACGCGGGTGATGTCGATGGCGCCGAAGCGGGCCATGTCGATCGCTTCGGATTCGCGGCCGAGCTGACCGGCGTGATACATGCGCAGGCCGACACGGCCGGAAGTTTCACGTTCGAGCTGTTCGCCGATCCAGCGCACCGCGTTGACGGTCGGGTAATCCTTGACGTGCACGTCGGTGGCTGTCAGCACGCGTGCGCCCGTGGTGGCACGCAACGTCGGAACTGCGACGGCCGCGCAGGCGGCCGCCATGCCGGCGAGGAAACGGCGGCGTTGCGTCATGCGCGGCCCTCGGTGATTTGTCCCTCGGTGACGGCAACGGCAACCGTCGTGCGGCAGTCCAGTTCGCCCCAGCTGCCGAAGCTGATGCGCGATTGCTGCCCGGCGAGGATGTCGTGGATGCCGGTGGCGGCACCGGTGGTGACCAGCATGCCCGCCTTCAGCGGATGCCCGCGACTTGCACAACGCGAGAGCGCGAATGCGAGCGCAGCCAGCAGTCCGCCCGGAATCGAGTCGGCGCCGCCGGTTCCGACGGACGCACCGTCGATGAAGGTTTCGCAGCGCAACTGCGCGCTGTCCACGGCCTGCCAGTCGGGGATCTCCGCGCCCAGGATCAGGCCGGTGTTGTTGCCGAAGTCGGAGACCACGATCGGCGGCCCCAACACGTTGATCAGCGGCAGCGGGCTGCCGGCGAGCTCGACGCCAACCAGCAACGCGTCGACCAGTGCTGCGGCTTCGTCCTCGCTGTAGCGGGTCTTGCCGGCGGGTGCATCGGCACGCAGGCGGAACACGTACTCGGCTTCGACCGCCGCAAATCCACCGGTGATCACCGCGAACCCGCCGACGCCATCGGCAGGCGCCTGCACCGCACCTTCGAAGATCGGCCCGACCAGGCGCTCCTCGCCCAGGCGCGTTTCCCAGTCGGCCGGAATGCGCCCGACCTTCCAGCCCACCACCGGCCGTCCCCACAGCGCGATGGCATGGTCCTGGATGGCATAGCCCTGATCGAGCGTCTCCGGCAGGGCGCCTGGATACTCCGGCAGCGCCACCGCCTGGCGCCGCGCCGTGACCAGCCGTTGCGCGATTGCGGCGCTCTCGGCGCTGTCCCCTTCCGGCACGAGTCTGTCCATGCGGTGCAGTTTCCCCTGGTGATGTCTCTTCGATGGAGTTGTATAGGAAACCGGTGTCATTGACAATCGGGGCCTACACTCGGATCACGACTCGGGGAGATGCGCGGATGGGGATGCAGGGGAAGGGGCACGTTTTTCAGGGGCTTGGGCGCGGCCTGATGGTCAGCGCGCTGGCTTTGGCAATGGCCGGTCCGGGTCTGGCGGCCAATCCGGAGCCACCGACCGCCGTGTCCCAGGGGACAGCCGCTGGCGCCTCCGCACTGGCCTTCCCCGGTGCCCAGGGCTGGGCCGCCCATACGCCGGGCGGCCGCGGCGGCCGGGTCATCCGCGTGACCACGCTCGAGGCTTCGGGCCCTGGATCATTTGCCGAGGCGCTGGCGGCCAGCGGCCCGCGCATCGTGGTGTTCGAAGTCGGTGGTGTGATCGACCTGGGCATGAAAGAGCTGCGGATCACCGAGCCGTTCCTGACCATTGCCGGCCAGACCGCGCCGCAACCGGGCATCACCTTCATCAAGGGCGGCCTGACCATCGCCACCCACGACGTGGTGGTGCGCCACATCCGCATGCGCCCGGGCGATGGCAACAAGCCGAAATGGTCCGGTGACATCGACGCGATCACCACCGTGCGCGGCGCGCGCGACGTGATCGTCGACCATTGCTCGCTGACCTGGGCCACCGACGAGAACCTCTCCGCCTCGAGCACGCGCTTCTTCGGCGAGAGCGAGCAGCAGTGGATGGATGCGGCATCGCGTCGCATCACCTACAGCAACAACATCATCGCCGAGGGCCTGGCCAACGCCACCCACGCCAAGGGCGAGCACTCGAAGGGATCGCTGATCCACGACCACGTCAACGACGTGCTGATCATCGGTAACCTCTACGCGCACAACTACGAGCGCAACCCGCTGTTCAAGGGTGGCGCGCGCGGTCAGGTGATCAACAACCTGATCTACGACCCCGGCCAGCGCGGCGTGCATTACAACCTGATTGCCGAGGAATGGCTCGGCCATCCCTACTCGCGCGGCCAGGTGATCGCACGCGGCAATGTCATGCGCGCCGGCATCTCGACCGAGGAAGTGGCGTTCTTCAGTGTCGGCGGTTCCGGCGACCTGGACGTGTACCTGGACGACAACCTTGCGGTCGACCGCCTTGGTACGGCACTGCCGCAACAGGGGCGCTATACCACCACGCCGATCAAGGTCGACATGCTCAAGCGGCCGCCGGCGCTGCCGTTCGGCGTGACCGTGCTGCCGTCGGCGCAGGTGCAGGACGCGGTGATCGCCAACGCCGGTGCACGGCCATGGGATCGCGACGACGTCGATCGCCGGATCCTCGCCGACACGATCGAAGGGCGTGGTCGCATCATCGACAGCCAGGAGCAGGTGGGCGGCTATCCAAAGCAGCAGGCGACAACGCAGGCGTTCGTTCCGGCGGACTGGGACCTCGCCACGATGGAACCGTTGAAGCCACTGCCGCGGCGCGCACCACTGAAGTGACCCGTGGGCCTGAACCCCGGGTGCGCTGCGCTTACCCGGGCTACTTGAGCAGTTGCGCCAGCGGCAGCGCTGTCTGGCGCAGCGCAAACGCGAACTCCTCCGCCATCCGCTCCGCCCCCGCCGGCGAGAAATGCGTGTTGTCCGCGACTCCGTTCGGATAGTTCGGACTCGACCCGGCAGGCACCCACAGGAACAACCGCTTCGATCCCTCCACGCCGGCTTCCTGCAGCACCGCCGCGCTGCGCCGCTCCAAGTCGATCAACGTGACCTGCTCGCGTGCGGCAAGCGCCCGCACCAGATCGGGATACTCTCCGTGGCTGTCGAGCACGTGGCCGTCCGCGTCGAAGCGACGCCGCGCCACCGGCGTCAGCAGCACCGGCGTCGCCTGCCGAGCGCGTGCGTCGGCGACAAAACGCGACAGGTTGCGCGCGTAGTCCGCCGGCGGCGTGTAGCGGTCCTTCTTCTCAACCGACTGGTCGTTGTGGCCGAACTGGATCAGCACCACATCACCCGGCCGGGTCGAATCGAGCAACGCCTGCCAGCGTCCCTCCTCGATGAACGTGCGGGTGCTGCGGCCGTTCTTCGCGCGGTTGTCGATGGCCACGGTGCCCGGCTTGAAGCGTGCTGCCAGATACTCGCCCCAGCCGGTCTCCGGGCGCTTTTCCGGCAGCTTCTCCGCCATCGTCGAATCGCCGGCAAGGTGGATCGTCACCGCATCAGCCGCCGCCACGGGGCCGGTGATGGACAGCGCCAACAGGCACAGCGCCATGCCGAGCTTCAGCATCGCTCTGGTTCCCTCAGAAGTCGGGTTGCCAGCCCGACAGCACGCGTTCGCGCGTGTACAGGGCCCGTTGTTTCGGGTCGAGTTGCCGGCGCGCCGGAGAGGTATGGGCGCCGGGGCCGCGGCTGTCATGCTCGAACAGGCGCGCCAGCTCCGGCTCCAGCATCACCCGCTTGCCGTCGCGCGAGGTGTATCCCATCGCGTCCCAGCCCTTTGCATCGATGTGCGCGTCCATCCAGCACGACAGGTACACCGCCGCGCCCAGTGCCTCAGGATCACCGTACTTGCCGTCGGCAAAGGTCCGTCCCGGTCGCCACGCGCGGCCGAGCGCGACACTGCCATCGGCGATCTCCGGGTCGCGGCTGAGGCGGCAACGCAGGAACGTCAGCCCGTAGGCCTGCGCCGCAGCAGTACTGGGCACTGCGACATAGCCCTGCCGCTCCTTGCCGGGCCGGAAGCGCGAGTGCAGCTCGCAGTCCTCGAACAGCGCGTTGCCGCCGCCGAAGACGAAGTCGACGCTGCCGTTGATGCGGCAATTGCGGAACAGGCTGCGGCCGGCGTCGGCGAACAGCGTGTCCTGGTGGCCGCTGAGATCGACGTCGTCGAACTCGCAGCGGTCGGCGCCTTTGTCGAGCATCAGCGCCACCGCCTGCGCGCCGTTCGGCCCGATCGGCTCGAACTTCGGCGCAGCCAGGTTGCCGACATAGTCGAAGGCATTCTCGATCGCCAGGCGTTGCGCACGGAAGTCCGGTGCGCGCACGGTCACACTGGCGCAGCCCCACGTGCCCCATGGTTCTCCGTCCGGACGCCTCATGCCGGCGGCCGCGTCGTAGGTCAGCACGCTGCCGCTGCGGTCCTCGCCGACGAGGTGGATGTTGGGACGGTCGACCACCAGTTTCTCGTGCCAGCGCCCACGCGTGACCAGGATCCGGAACGGCACGCGTCCATCGGCTGGCGCTGCTGCAATGGCCTCGCCGACGCTGGCGAACGTGCGCACGCCGGTGTGCGGCGTGCGCGCGACGACTGCATCGAAGGGCGGAGCGGTCCCGACTGCGCGCAGCGGCGAGACGCTGGCCGCCGCAGCTGCCAGCGACGCCTGCAGCAGGCGTCGCCGTTGCATCACCACGTCATCGCTCATCAAGTTCCGCCCCCATGAGGATCACTTGAAAGGACCTGCCCCCAGGATGACCGTCAACGGCACCGACCAGGTCGGATCGATGCGTCGATACAGCGTCGGCGTCCATGCCACGTTCGGATCGAGCGGGGTGGCGCTGGTCGCGTTGAAGGCGGCGACCACGTCGACCTCGCTGAAGCGGGTGAAGCCGTTCAGCAGCGTGCCCCGTGCCTGCAGTGCGGTGCCGTTGAAGCGTTCCACGAACAGGTCCGGCGTAACCGCGACGGGCATCAGGAAATGGTTGTTCTGGGCATGAATCTGCCCCTCGATGCCGGCGCCCCAGCTGTAGCCATACGTCTGTGCGCCCTCGCTGGTCAGGCTGTACTGGTTGTTGTAGACGTGAACCTGGCCATAGCGCACGCGCGGCACACGCTGGCCGAGGTCGTGGAACAGGTTGTGGTGCAGCGTCACCCGCAGCTTGCCGCGGTCGGCCACGGCGCTGTCGGAGGAGCCGAACAGCATCGCCTTGTCGTGGTTGGCCAGCAGGTTCCAGGAGACCGTCACCAGGTCCGATTCGTTGGTCACGTCGACCAGGCCGTCATGCACCTGGTAGAGACGGCCGAAGTAGCTGGGCTGGCCACTGTCGGCGGTGTCGATGTCGAGGAAGGCGTTGTGGTCGATCCACACGTGGGTCGAGTTGCGCACCGAGATCGCGTCGTACAGCGAGTTCCAGTTGCCCTCGGCGCCGTCGGTCGGGGCCCATTGCGGGAAGCAGTCGTATGTGTCGACGAAGCTGAGGTTGCGCACGATCACGTTCATCGGCTGGTTGCCGCTGGTGCTGCTCGGGCGGATGTCGACCCAGCCGCCACGCAGGCCGGCGCCATGGCCGACGCCGACAATGGTGGTGTTGGCCGGCACGCGGATGCGCACGCGCGCCTGTTGCGCCGCGGCCGACGCCACGCGTGCGCGCTCGAGGGGGCCACTCGGATTGACGCGGCCCCACACAGCGGGGTCGTAAGTGGCCAGGAAGGCATCGAGGGAATAGGGCGTGCCGGTCTGCGCATCCGGTCGCGCGTAGTCCGCGCACGTCAGCGGGTTGCCGGCGTCGTCGACGTTGGCGTCGATCATGCCGCTGATGCGGATGATCTTCGGCGTCGGATCGGGAAAGGCGAGTGCGGCAACCAGCGCATTGCGGTCGCTCACGGTATGTACGCGCGCGGCGTCGGCGGCCGAGCCACCGGTGGTGCCCTGCGGCAGGGCGGCAGTGGGCTGTGACGCCCAGCCGTCATTGAGCGGAAGGGTCTGGCGGTCCAGATCCGGCGGCGGTGTGGAGAATGCGGCGGAGGCCGGCAGGGCGGCCAGCAGGAGTGCCGACAGCGGGAGTGCGGACAGCAGGACGGGCTTGCAAGTGCTCATCGGTACCGCTCCTTCGTGGTGTGGAAGAAACGGACGTCGGCAGCGGAGGCGGCACGGCGTCCGCTGATGGGACACGACCTGCGACTGCGATTGGAACCCTCACCCCAACCCCTCTCCCGCAAGCGGGAGAGGGGCCTCAAGCAGGAATCAGTGCATCAGAACTTGTAGCGCGCGCCCAGGAAGTACTGGCGGCCGGTGTGGTGGTAGACGGAGGCGCGATCGCCGATCGAGTCCACCCACTGGTCCTGGTACTCGTCGGTCAGGTTCAGACCTTCCAGGCTCAGCTCGAAGTGGTCGTTGATCTTGTACGAGGCCGACATGTCGAAGGTGAGCGTTTCAGCCGTGCCCTCGACGTCGTTGCCGTTGCGGCCCGGCACCGTGGTCAGGTAGTTGTCGCGGTAAGCCGCCGAGACGCGTGCGCTGAACTTGTCGCCTTCGTAGTAGAGCGTGGCGTTGTAGGCGTTCTTGGACAGGCCGGTCAGGTCGGTGCGCAGCGACGGCGCGCCGGTCGAGGTCACGTACTGGATCTTCGAGTCGACGTAGGTGTAGTTCAGCTGCACGCCGAAGTCGTTCCAGAAGCCGGGCAGGAACACGAACGGCTGCTGGTAAGTGAACTCCAGGCCCTTGAGCGGTCCGCCCTTGCTGTTGATCGGCACGTTGAACTGGAAATCATCGCTGGGCGTCGCACCGGTACCGATCAGCAGGCTGTCCGGCAGGCCGGAGGTCGAGTACGGACGGGTTTCACGCGAGGTCAGGACGAAGGTGTCGATGTCCTTGTAGAACAGGCCCAGCGCCAGCAGCGATTCCTCGGCGAAGTACCACTCGAAGCTCAGGTCGCCGGTCGTGGCGCGGAACGGATCGAGCAGCGGGTTGCCGCCAGTCACCACGCGGTTGCCACCGCTGACGTTGACGGTGACGCCGGGGGTGAGGTTGCCCAGGCCCGGGCGCGCCATCACCTTCGATGCCGCCAGTCGGATCAGGAAGTCCGGGGTGACGTCGGCGACCAGGTTGAACGACGGCAGCGTGTCGTCGTAGCTGCGCGACACGGTGATCTGCTGCGCCGGACCGCTGGCCGGCGTGGAGAAGCCGGTCGAGGTCTGGCGGGTACCGACCTGGCGGACGCCGACGTTGCCGCTCAGCGGCATGCTGCCGATCTGGGTGTTGAAGTCGCCCTGGATGAAGAAGCCCTGGTCACGCTCGACCACGCTGCGGTTATTGCCCAGCACGGCCGGCACGCGGTCGCTGACGGCGAAGATGCCCTGGTCGCTGTAGATGTTGAAGGCTCGGTTGAAGGCATCGATGTCGGGGATCAGCCAGGTGTTGTCGCCCACATTGCTGATGCCCTCGAGCCCGATCTGCTTCGTCAGGTCAGCCAGGGTGGTGCCGGCCGGGAGGCCCGGCACTATCAGCTCGGACGCGCGACGTTCCTCGCGGGTGTCGAACGTGTACTCCTTGAACTGGCCACCGGCCTTGAGCCGGAACGCATCCGTCAGCTGCCACGTGAAGCCCAGCTGGGCGTTGTCGATGGTGTTGTCGGCGAACTGCGGACGCAGGCGGATCTCCGAGCCCGGCACCGCGGTGGTGCCGTTGACGAATGACCACTGCGACGGGTCGTTGACGTCAAAGCCGTTCGTGATCACCGGCAGGCGGTTGTCGCCGCGGTAGTCGTACGAGTAACCCTGCGCGTTGAGCCTGTCGATCGTGATGGTGGTCTGGATCGGGTTCTCGAACTCGGATTTGGCCGTGCCAGCTTCGAAGTTGATGCTGAAGTCGTCGGTGATCTCGTGGTCGGCGTAGAAATTGAACTGGGTGAACTTGGTTTCCAGCTCGTCGTAGCGTGCTTCCGAACGCACGTCGACGTTGTTGAAGCGGCCGTAGACCAGGTTGCCGCGACCGTCGATGGCACTGTCGAGCACCACCGTCTGCGGCTTGCCCGCGGCGCCGGCGCGGCTGAAGGACAGGCCGTTGAGGAAGTTCTCGGTGCGCGTGGCATCGAGATCGGCGTACATCACATCCAGGCCCATCGAGGTCTTGTCGCTGGGGTCGAACTGCAGCGACGCGGTGATGCCCAGGCGCTCCTGCTCGTGCTCAAGCACGCCGTAACGCGGAATGCGCGGATGGAACACGGTGGCGCTTTCGGCCGCAGGCGTGCCCGAGAAGCCGCCGTTGGCATTACCCGGATCCCAGCGCACGGTGCTGTGGCCCTCCTCGACCAGGCGACGCTTGGTGTAGGCGACCGAGAGCAGCGCGCCGAACTTGTTGTCGAACCAGGTGTTGCTCACCAGCATCGTCGCGCGCGGGTCGAAATCGCTGGCGAGGTCGTTGTAGCCCAGTTGCGCGCCGGTGACGAATGTGAAGCCGTCATAGTCGAACGGACGCGCGGTCTGCAGGTCGACGGTGGCGCCGAGCGCGCCTTCCTCGATGTCGGCCGAGGCGGTCTTGCGCACGACGATGCTGTTGAACAGCTCCGAGGCGAACACGTTGAAGTCGAAGCCACGGCCGCGGTTGGCACCGCCGGAACTGTCGGTGCCGCCGGTGGTGGTCAGCGCCTCCATGCCGTTGATGCGCACGCGGGTGAACTGGCTGTCGAGGCCGCGCACCGAGATCTGCCGGCCTTCGCCGGCATCGCGCGCGATCGACACGCCCGGGATG
>DATDBK010000153.1:0-3730 GCA_036524935.1 Lysobacter sp.
CAGATGCTCCTTGAGGCGCGCGGCCTGCGTGCCCTTGCCGGAACCGGGCGCGCCCAGAAGTACCAATCGCATCAACATCACTCCTAGAACGGGAAAATTTCTTCGTGGCCCGTCGCGGCTGCGCGGCCTGACAGCATCGGCGCGGGCGGCCCGGCCATCGGGCGGCTGCCCGCGGCGGCGCTACACTCGCTCACGACCCAGCCCCGCCGGGCAAATATTGCGGGCAGCTTACCGCATCCCGGCCTGGTCCTGTCCCCACGCCCAGGAATGCACATGCCCTCCGGAACCCTGCTTTACGCGCAATCTGGCGGTGTCACCGCTGTCATCAACGCCACCGCCGCTGGCGTCATCGAGACCGCCCGGGCCCGCAAGGTCAAAGTGCTGGCCGCCCGCAATGGCATCCTCGGCGCCCTGCGCGAGGAGCTGATCGATACCTCCCGCGAGTCGGCGGCGGCGATCCGGGCCCTGGCCCATACCCCCGGCGGCGCCTTCGGCTCGTGCCGCGTCAAGCTCAAGTCGCTGGAGCAGGACCGCGCCCGCTACGAGCGCCTGCTCGATGTGTTCCGGGCTCACGACGTACGCTGGTTCCTCTACAACGGCGGCAACGACTCGGCCGACACCGCACTGAAGGTCTCGCAGCTGGCGGCCGAGTTCGGCTATCCGCTGACCTGCGTCGGCGTGCCCAAGACGGTCGACAACGACCTGGCCGTCACCGACTGCTGCCCCGGCTTCGGCTCGGCCGCCAAGTTCACCGCGGTGTCGGTGCGCGAATGTGCGCTCGACGTCGCCGCGATGGCCGACACCTCGACCAAGGTGTTCGTGTACGAGGCGATGGGGCGCCACGCCGGCTGGCTCGCCGCGGCGGCCGGACTGGCCGGCCAGGGCGCCGATGATGCGCCGCACCTGATCCTGTTCCCGGAGCGTCCTTACAACGAAGCCGGTTTCTTCGCCAAGGTCAAAGCCACCGTCGAGCGCGTCGGCTATTGCGTGGTCGTGGCGAGCGAAGGCATCCAGACTGCCGACGGCCGCTTCGTCGCCGATGCCGGCGGCGGCAAGGACTCGTTCGGCCACACCCAGCTCGGCGGCGTCGCCTCGTTCCTGGCAGGGCGTGTCAAGGATTCGCTGGGCTACAAGGTGCATTGGGCGCTGCCCGATTACCTGCAGCGTTCGGCGCGCCACGTGGCTTCGAAGACCGATCTCGAACAGGCGCAGGCAGTCGGACGCAAGGCGGTGGAGTTCGCACTCAAGGGCATGAACTCGGTGATGCCGGTGATCGTGCGCAGCAGCGATTCGCCGTACCGCTGGAAGATCGAGGCGGCACCGCTGTCGAAGGTCGCCAACCACGAGAAGAAGATGCCGGCAGGCTTCATCCGCAAGGATGGTTACGGCATCACCGCCGCCGCGCGCCGCTACCTCGAACCGCTGATCCGTGGCGAAGCACCGCCGCCGTACGGACGCGATGGCATCCCGAAGTACGTGACGCTGAAGAATGTCGCGGTGAAGCAGAAGCTCCCCCCCTTGGCAACTTGATCACGCTCCACTAGCCTCCATGGACCACACGCTGCGGGGGGCAGCATGGTTCCGAGATCCTTTGTGCTGGTGGCCGTCATGGCCATCGGCAGCGCTTGCGCACAAACGCCCGTTGCCAGCGGGCACGACGACAACCACACCGAAGCGGCCACCGCGAACGCGGGAGGGGCTGGCGTCGCCGCGACCTTGCCACCGGTCGGCGCGCCCGCATGCCACGCGCTGTGTGCAGGTAGCGCGGTCGAACTCGAAATCGTCGAGCCGATCAGCTCTGCGCGCCACAAGAACGGCGATCGCTTCGCGCTGCGCCTGGTCGCGCCATTGGTGGCGGACAACGTGGAATACGCGCAGGCGGGGACTGCGGGGGCAGGCGACGTCGTGCATGCATCGCCTTCGCGCGGTGGCGGCAAGCCGGGCGAACTGCTGCTGGCCGCCCGCTACCTGGAATTGCCCGATGGCCGCCGCATTGCACTGCGCGCGATGAAACTCAGCGCGCGCGGCAAGGACACGTCGAACGCCGCGCTGGCGACGGCGATAGTGCTCGGCCCGATCGCGATGTTCGTGCACGGCGGCGAGATCGAGATTCCCGCAGGCACGCGGGCGACGGCAAAGCTCGCGCAGGACATACCGCCGCTGCCTTCATCTGCGGCGCCGGGCGTCGTCGCGCATGCGGAAGCAACAACTCAAGCGGACCCGCCCCAGCCGGACTCAACCGGCGGCGCCAGTGACGGCGACGCACCGCACCCTACCCCACGCCAACCCGAGGTGCCGGAAGGCACCGTTTCCCAACCCTAGGAGTTGCTCGAATGCGTTCCAAGATTTCCCGCTCGATCCTGTTGTCGCTGCTGGTCATCCCGGCGTTTGCCCTGGCCCAGGACGCAGGCACCGCCGCCACCACGGCCGGCGCCTCCACCGAAGTCGTCGCTGTCGGCAACAAGCTGGTTTCCGCTGCACCGCAGGACAAGGCTCAGATCGTGTTCTTCCGCGAGTCGAAGTTCGCCGGCGCCGCGATCGGCTTCAAGGTCCGCGAAGGCGAGGCCGAACTGGGCAAGCTGCGCAGCGGCAAGTACTTCGTGGCGACGGTCGAGCCGGGCAAGCACGAGTACATCGTGCACGGCGAAACCAAGGACGTGCTGACCATGGAAGTCGAGGCAGGCGAAACCTACTACGTGCTCGGTTCCCTGGGCATGGGCATCGTTGCCGGCAGCCCGAACCTGTCGCCGTCGGACGAGGCCACGTTCGTGTCGATGTCGGGCAAGCTCAAGTTCGCCAACTGATCGCCAGCAAGACAGAGAAAGGGCCGCGCAAGCGGCCCTTTCTCTGTCTGCGGCCTAGCGGCAGGGCGTTCCTTCGACCGCCATCTGCGCGGCGAACATCGGCACGGCCGCGACCTGCCCGGACTGCGCCTGCTTGCGCGCCTCCTCGAGATAGATGCGCGAGCGCCCCTGGGCATCCAGTTGCGGCGGCGCCACGGCGGCCGGCTTGCGCCACACCTTCACTACCGCGAACTGCGTGCCGCAGGCCGCGCTGGGCACGCGGATCAGATCGTTGAGCTTCCAGCCCGCCTTCTCCGAGGGCTTGGCCTTGGCGGCATCGACGAAGCGCGCGCGCGGCTGGCACGTCTCGCTGGTGCGCACCACCGCGAATGCGTAGGGATCGGCGGTCTGGCCGGTGAACATGCCCTCCAGGCGCGCGCACGCCTCCGGGATCTGACGCAGGGTGTGCACTGCATTGAGCGCCTGCGGCTGGGCCGGCTCGCGGGTGATCTCGGGCTTGGCCTCCGGCCTTGAATCCGGCTTGGGATTGGCCGCGAACGCCGGGGCGGAGGCAACGAGCACGGCCGCGGCAAGGTGCAGGATGGACAACGGTCGCATGGCAGGGGCAGCCCCCTTGGTGGCAGGGCCTGAAGGCTGGCACGGTCGCGCTGAACGAGGGATTCACGCTGCGACGGGGGTCACAGCCACGAGCCATGCCGCGCCACGCCATGCCTGCGCGTGAGGTGCGATTCGCGCAGGGTCTGTGCGATAGTCGGACCGTTGCGGCGGTGGCCCCACGGCCCGTCCAGCACTACAACTCAAGGCGATCGACTCGAAATTCCTGATGCGTCCACTCTTAAGGGGAGGGGTTCATGCTGGAGCAGTACGGTTTGGCATTGGCGCTGGTTTGCGCCGTCATCGCGATCCTTTACGGGATCATTTCCGCG